>PNBO01000084.1 GCA_003136095.1 Myxococcales bacterium | reverse complement strand
GCCGCGGACTTGGGCCTCACAAGTGGGGTTCGCCGTCGACGTCGGTCGCCCGCCGGATTCTGTCCGTCAGCCACGACTTCGCGGCGGCGACGGCGCGTTCGAGGCTTTCGCCGGCCGCCAGCTCGACAGCGATGGCGGTGGCCAGGGCGCAGCCGGTGCCGCGCGGGCCGGTCCCCGCGACGCGCGGGCCGGACAGCAGGGTTTCCCCCGCGGGCCCAAGCAGGACGTCGGTGGCCTCGCCTGCGAGGTGGCCGCCCTTGACCAGGACCGCGGCAATGCCGAGCCCGCGCAGCGCGTGGGCGGCGGTGCGGGCGTCGGCCTGCGTGCGCACTGGCCGTTCGAGGAGCCAGCCGGCCTCGTCGAGATTCGGGGTGAGCAAGGTCACACTGCGCGCCAGTCCGAGGATGCTCTCGCGATCACCGTCGTAGAGCGAGACGCCGCTCGAGGCGCGCAGCACCGGATCGAAGACGACCGGGCCGGTGTAGGACGCGATCGCGGCCTGCATCGCCTGCGCGATCGGCGCGGAGGCGACCATGCCGATCTTCACGGCGGTGCCCGTCGTTCCCGCCTTCGCCAGGGCGGCGGTCATCGCCACGCGCACCTGCTCGGGCTCGCGCGCTTCGATGGCAACTACCTGGCCTTGCTCGGTCCAGGCCGTGCCCACGACCATGGCGCGGGCACCCAGGGCCGCCGCGGTGAGTAGGTCGCGCGCGATGCCTGCCCCGGTTCCAGGATCCACGCCGCCGGCCAGCACGACCCGAACCGATTTGCCCTCCTGGGTATGTCGGTGTACGCTCAAATACTACCTCGGTTCATCGGGTGCCTACGGAACACTTGCACAGGTCAGGTGCTCGCGGGTAGGTTCATTTCGTCATCTGGAGCAAAGTCTCGCCGGTCGACTGCAGTCCGGGAAAGAGCGGAGTAAGGACATTTCGGGATAGAATACTAGTGAAGCCGTGGGTGTAGCGCTGCCGCAGCCGGTTCCATTCGGCAAATACACGCTGTTCGAACGCATCGGACGGGGCGGTATGGCCGATGTGTTCAAGGCACGTATCCAGGGTCCGGCGGGCTTCGAGCGGACGTTTGTCGTCAAGCGTATCTTGGCGCATCTATCCGGGGATCCCGCCTTCACCAAGATGTTCATCGACGAGGCCAAGATCGCGGCCAAGCTGAACCACCCGAACATCGTGCAGGTCTTCGAGCTGGGCGCGGTCGACGGCGAGTATTTCATGTCCATGGAGTACGTGCGCGGTCACGACCTGGCCGAGACCATGCGCACGTTGTGGGCGCGCGTGGGTCCACCTCGGCCAGAGCTGGTGGCCTATGTTGGCCGCGAGATGTGCCGGGCGCTCGCCTACGCGCACGAGTTCACGTCCGACGACGGCCACGTGCTGGGCATGATCCATCGCGACGTGTCGCCGTCGAACGTCATGCTCTCGTACGACGGGGCGGTGAAGATTCTCGACTTTGGTATTGCCAAGGCGCTGGGCGGCGATTCGGCCGACGAGGGCACCAAGAGCGGCACGCTCAAGGGCAAGTTCGCCTACATGGCCCCGGAGCAGACGGTGTCGAACGAGATCGACCGGCGTATCGACATCTTCGCCACCGGCATCGTGCTGCACGAGATCCTGACCGGCCGCCGGCTGTTCAAGGGCGAGAACGACATGCAGACCATCGAGCGCGTGCGGCGCTGCGAGGTCACGCCGCCGTCGCTCTTCAATCCCTTGTGTCCGCCCCAGCTCGACCGCATCGTGCTGCAGGCGCTGGCCCGCAATCGCGACGAGCGCTATCAGTCGGCCTCCGAGATGGCCGACGCGCTCGATGACGTGGTCTACGCCTCGCGCTTCCAGGCGACCCATCTGGCGCAGACCATGCGCAGCCTGTTCCCGGCCGACCTCGGCGCCGATCCCCGCGCGTCGCTGTCCGGGCAGTCGAGCCGCCCGATGACCGCCTCGGTCAGTCCGTCGCGTTCGACCACCGGCACCGCGCGCACGGGCCCGGGCATCTCGCGGCCCACCGCCACGCGCTCGCCGACCGTGCCGCCGGTGGTTGCGACGCCGCCCATCACTTCTTCCGGCTCGTATCGCATGCCGCCGAGCCGTTCCCACTCCATCGTGCAGCCGCCCATGCCGGTGGGTTTCCTCAAGCGGCCGGTGGTCGGGGTTCCCGGCTGGGTGGTGATGTCCGCTCTCTTGCTGCTCGGTTTCGCCTTCGTGGGTGGGGCGATCTGGACCCTGCGGGGTCCGTCGGCCGGGCAGGTCGCCACGCAAAGTCCCATCCCGAAGATCCTGCTGCTCGATCTCGCCTTCGAATCGAGCCCCATCGGCGCCGACGTCTACGTGGTGGGGAGCAACGAGTACCTCGGCCGCACGCCGTTCCGGCGCAAGGTCGAGTACCGTACCGACCGTACCACCTTCGTGGTCTTCCGCCTGGCCGGGCACCTGGAGATGACCAAGGAAGTGCGGCCAGAGTGGTCGGGCGCGGTGACCCTGCAGCTGGCTCCGGTTGCCCCGGTCCCGACGTCTCCACCATCGGTCCGAGTTCCCATCCCCGTTCCGGTGGCGCCTCCCGCCATCGCGCCGAAGCCAGGCTCGTCATACCCGTCCGGCAAGGGCGATCTCTTCGAGAAGGTGAAGCAGACCAGAGCCCACGGCAAGGGCAGGGGCAGGGTCAGCAACCCGGACAAGGATCCGTTCGACAGCCCGGACAGCAAGGCCGGAAAAGACGGGCGCAAGGCCTCGCCCTTCAACTAGGATCGCCCGCACAGCGATGTACAAGGGTCGCCGGATTGCCGTCGTGGTGCCTGCCTTCAACGAGGTGGGCAAGATCGCGCGCACCCTGCGCTCGATTCCGGGATTCGTCGATCACGTCATCGTCGTCGACGACGCCAGCCAGGATGGAACCGGGCGCATCGCCCGGCGCAGCCAGCGGCGCGGCCTCGTCGTGCTGGGCCACGCGCGCAACCGCGGCGTGGGCGCGGCCATCGCCACCGGGTACGCGGCGGCGTTCGAGGCGGGCGCCGAGGTGACCTGTGTGATGGCCGGCGATTCGCAGATGGATCCCGCCGACCTCTCGGCGCTCATCGAGCCCGTGGCCTTCGGGCGAGCGGATTACGCCAAGGGCAATCGTTTCGCCTGGCCGGGCGTCTATCGCGTGATGCCGGTTTCGCGCGCCGTCGGCAACGTCGTGCTCTCGCACCTGACCCGCCTCGCCTCGGGCTACGGTCGCGTGTTCGATTCGCAGTGTGGCTACGCGGCGGCCAACCGGCAGGCGCTCGCCATCATTCTGTCCGGCCCGGTCTTCCCGCGCTACGGCTATCCCAACGACATTCTCTGCCGGTTGGGCGCGCATGGGGCACGCGTGCTCGACGTGCCCGTGCGGCCGGTCTACGGTCCCGAGTGGCATTCCGGAATTCGCATCTCCACGGTCGTGGCACCGCTCCTTCGTCTTGTGCTCTGCGGGATGGGCGCCCGACTCATGCGCGGGATCCAGCGCCGGATTCTGGGGCCACGGCCGCTGCCCCTGCCCGAACCGCCGCCGTGATTGGCGTCGTCACCACGTCGTACCCGCGCTTCCCCGACGACAGCTCGGGGGGGTTCGTGCGCGAGCGCGTGCGGGCGCTGCTCGCCGAAGGGCACCGCGTGGAGATCCTGGCGGCCGGGGATGGGTGCGACGACGGCACGGCTGCGGGGACAGTGACGCGCATCCCGGCCTACGGTCTTTTCTATGCAGGTGGCGCGCCCGAGGCTCTGGAGAATGCGCATCCCTCGGCTTGGCTTGCTGCGTGGGTCCAGGCCCTGGGGTTTTCCGGTGCCCTGCTGGGACACCTGGCTGGCCGTGCGGGACGCTGGGACGCGGTGGAGAGCCACTGGCTCTTGCCGTGCGGGCTCGCGGTGTGCGCCGCCTTGCCGGGGCTGCCTCACCGCGCGCACGTGCACGGCGGCGACGTCTATCTGCTGGGCCGCCTGCCCTGGGCCGACAGCCTGGCGCGCGGGCTCTGTCGCAGCCGTCCCGAGCTGGTCTTCGCCAGCGCTTCGCTCCGCGAGGAGCTCACGGCGCTCGCCGGCTCTTCGCCCGAATCGCTCGGTGCGCGCTGTCGCGTCGAGGCCGCGCCCTTCGACCGGTCGATCTTTCATCAGCGCAGCGAGGGCGAGCGGCGGCAGGCCAGGGAGCAGCTCGGCTGCGACCGGCCCACGCTGCTCGCCGCTGGGCGGCTGGTGCCCATCAAGGGCTTCGACCTGCTGGTCAGCGCCGTCGGGCGGATGGAGGCAGCGTCGCGGCCGATCGTGATCATCGCCGGCGAAGGCCCGGAACGAACCAGCCTGGCCCGGCAGGCGCGCGCGGCGCGGGTCAATCTGCGTTTGCCTGGCCTCCTGGGGCAGCAGGCCCTGGTCGCGCACATGGCCGCGGCCGATCTCTTCGTGCACCCCTGCCGGACTCTGGCCTGCGGCCGCAGTGAAGGCATGCCTCTGGTGGTGCGCGAGGCGCTTGCCCGCGGACTGCCCGTCATCGCAGCGGCGAGCGGCGGCATCGGGGAGCTGCGCGGAACCGACGGGCTGACCCTGGTCGAGGCCGGTAACGCCGCCGCCCTGGGCGCGGCGATTGCGGCTGCATTGCGCGCCTCCACGTAGGTGCCTGGCTCAGTTTCTCGCCTTTGCGCACGCCTCTGCTACCCTGGCTTCGATGATGGCGGGCAAGACGCATACGGTCGGGCTTTCCGTGATCGTGGCCGTGCGTGACGACGAGGATTCGGTCGGCCGCGACGTACGCGGGTTGGCTCACCACCTGCGCGAGCGCGGCCTGGCCTTCGAGATCCTGGCCATCGGCGACGGCTCCTACGACACCAGCCTGACCTTGCTGCGCTTCCTGTGCGCCGAGGTGCCGGAGCTGTCCGTGCTCGGCATCGCGCGCGGCGGGCGCGCCTTTCGCAGAGCGACGGCGCATGCGCGGGGTGACGCGGTCTTGCTTTGGGAGGCGGATCGGGGCAGCGCCGTTCCGCACGCCATCCTGGGCTGGGCCTTGTCGCGGCTGTCGCGGCGGGCCGCGGTCGTCGTGCGCGGCCGGTTCGTGCTCGCCCACCGGATGCGCTCCCTGCCGGTGCTGCTCGAAACCACAGGGCACGGCAACGAATACGAGGCCCGCTTCGAGCGCCGGGCCGCGAGCCTGGGGCTGGAGGTGGAAAGCGTGGGCCGGCGCCCGGCCCGGCGGCGCGGACTGCTGGCGCCCGTTCTGCGCATCCTGTCCGTGTGAGAGCCGGCAAAGCCTGCTAGATTTGGCGCCACGATGTCCATCGCGGTTGCCATTCTGGGTCTTGCCCTCCTCATCGTGCTGCACGAGGCGGGGCATTTTCTCGCTGCCCGTCTGTGCGGAATGCGCGTCGAGCGCTTCTCCATCGGCTTCGGCAACGCCCTGGTTTCCTTCAAGCGCGGCGACACGGTCTATCAGATTGCCCCGATCCCTCTCGGCGGCTTCGTGCAGGTGACCGGGATGAACCCGCACGAGGAATTCGATCACGACGATCCCTACGTGTATCCCAACCGGCCGCGCTGGATGCGCTTTCTGGTGCTGGTCGCTGGACCGGCGGCCAACTACCTGACCGCGATGGTCATCGGCTTCGTCGTGCTCCTCTCCTACGGCCAGTACACGGGCACCACCACCGTCGACGAGGTCGTGCAGGGCAGCGCCGCGCAAGCCGTGGGCCTGCTGCCCGGCGACGTGGTGGCTGGCGTGGGCGGCATGCCGGTGTCCAAGCCCGCGGACGTGACCACCGTGGTGCGCGGCTCGGCCGGATCGGCCATCGAGGTCAAGATCACGCGTAACGGGGCGCCGGTCACCTTGCAGATCNNATCGCGCTCTCGGGCATGCTGCTCAAGAACATCTGGGATCTCATCACACGCAAGATCGAGGGCGGGCTGACTGGACCGCTCGGCATCGCCAAGGAAATGGCGGGCGCGGCCAAGCAGGGCCTGCTCAAGTTCCTGGAAATCCTCATCCTCATCTCCGTGGCCCTCGGCGTGTTCAACCTGCTGCCCTTGCCGGGCCTCGACGGCGGCCGCATCTTCTTCGTGGGGATCAACTCCATACGTCGGCGCGATATGAACCCGGCCATCGAGACCAAGATTCACATGGTCGGGATCATGGTCCTGCTCATGCTGCTGGTGGTCGTCACCTTCAACGACATCAAAGGCATCTTCTTCAAGAAGATGGGGTAGACGGTTTGCGGCGGCGCGTGGGAAGCCGGCCGGCTTTGCCGGCCGCGGACCATCGCGGGAGGGCATGGGAACCCTCTCAGGGTTCCCATCACAACAGGCCCTCTAGCCGCATTCACCGGGGGCTCACCGGCGCGCGTGAACTGGTTGGCACGGCCTATCTGGAGGATGGAGATCTCCGGCGCGAGTATGACAACGAGATTGCGCCGCGCACGACGGCGGCCTTGCAGTGGATCTTCGCGGCAACCGCGCTCTCGCGTCCACGCCATGCCCTCGATCTCGGAGCGGGCACCGGCGCCGCGGGGCGGGCCGTGTGCGCGCAGTGGCCGGACGTGGAGCTGGTCGCGGTCGACAAGGTGGCCGGCCCCGGCGTCGTGCGCGCGGACGTGGCGCGCGCCCTCCGGCCCGCGGGCGTGGCCGGGCAGTTCGATCTGATCGTGGCTGCGCACCTGCTCAACGAGCTATCGCTCGACCTCGACGGCCGCGCGCGCTTGGTCGCGGGCTGGTGCCGCGAGCTGCTGGAACCCGACGGAACCTGCATTCTCGTCGAGCCGGCGCTTCGCGAAACCTCGCGGGGGCTTCTGGGTGTGCGCGATCGGCTGCGTGCCGCCGGGGTCTTCGTCGTGGCGCCCTGCTTGTTGCAGGGGCCCTGTCCCGCGCTGGCCCGCGAGCGCGACTTTTGCCACATGAGCGCCGCGGCCGTCGCCCAGGGCCGTTCGCGCGTCGACTTCAGCTACCTGGTCTTGCGCAAGCAGGGCGTCCCCTGCGCGGATACCTCGCGGTATCGCATCGTCAGCGACCCGATGAAGGACAAGGGCCGCCTGCGCCTCTTCGCCTGTGGGCCGGCCGGACGCCTGCTTGTCACGCGCCTCGATCGCGATCGCTCACCGGCCAACCAGATCCTCGATGAGATCGAGCGCGGTATCGTGGTGCGGATCACGGGCGTGGCGGCGCAGCCCGACGGTCTTCGTTGCGGGCGCGACACCGCCGTCGAGCGGGTGTAGAAGCCTCCCTCGTGATGAAACGCGTCTTCAAGATCCTCAAGATCGTTGGACTGTTGATTGGCGTACTCGCGCTCGCGCTGGCCATCTTGCTCTTCGTCACCTTCTCGGGCGGGTTGCCCATTGTCGACGGCCAGCGTCTCGATGGTGTCGAGGTGGTCAAGGACGGCATCGTCTCGGCATTCATCGTCGACATCGACCTTCACAGCGTCGCCTTGATCGACGCGGGCAATGATCGCCAGGCCAAGGCCATCCTGCGCGCCCTGGCTCGGCGTGGCCTCGGCGCCGAAGCGGTCAAGGCCATCCTACTCACCCACGGCGACGGCGACCATGCCAACGGCGTGCGTGCCTTCCCGCAAGCCGCCGTCATGGCCCTCGAATCCGACATTGCCCTGGCCGAAGGCCGTGAGGTGAAGGCGCTCTTCAAGCACCTTGCGTCCCCGCGCCCGAACGGCATCAAGGTAACGCGGCCGCTGCACGAGGGAGAAACCTTGGACGAGGGTGGCCTGCTCGTGCGCGTATTCGCCGTGCCCGGTCATACCAGGGGCAGCGCCGCGTTTCTCGCGCGCGGTGTTCTGTTCATGGGTGACAGCGCGGAGGCGACCAAGGATGGCAAGCTGGCGGCGGGGCACTGGCTCTTCACGGAGAACCCGGCGCAGGACCGCGCATCCCTGCGCCAACTAGCGCAGCGGCTCGCGCCGTCCGCCGCCGAGGTCAAAGCCATTGCCTGTGCCCACTCCGGCGTGCTGACGAGGGGCCTCGCCCCGCTCACCGAATTCGCGGCGGGCGAGAAGTAGGGACACTCCCTCGCGGGGCTTCATCTGCTTGCCGGTTTGGCCGCCTTACCCGCACCTGGCTTGGCCTTCATGGTCTTCGCGGGCGGGCCATTCTGGGCCACCGCGGCCTTCACGAGCGCCTTGAACGCGCCCGCGTCGACCTTCTCGCTTTCGTGGATGTCGATTGCCCTTCGTGTGTTGCCTTCCAAGCTGGAATTGAAGAGGTGCGATGGGTCTGGAACCTTGGCTCCCCGGGCGAACGTGAGCTTCACGACCTTCGTATACGCCTCCCCGGTGCAGACAATCCCGTGGTGCGACCAGACCGGAGTGCCCATCCACTTCCACTCTTCGGTCACCCCGGGGTCGGCTTTCAGGATCAGCGCCCGCATGCGGGCCAGGGTCTCCCCACGCCACCCCCCCAGGCCGCGGATCCGCTGGTTGATGAGCCGGGAAGCGGGTTTCCCGGTCGCTTGCCCACGGCCTGTTCCTTGTTTCGAAGCCATCGTCGCCCTTCGTTGCAATTCCTGTGTTCTGCCTTCGATGGTGAAGACTAGGCAAAGGGTTCGGGGTGGTGCATGAGCGACAGTCGGGCGCTTGGCTTTCCCGGCGCCCGGCAATTCCGGACCGAAGGGCGCTCGTGGTAGAAGCTCGCGACGTGGCCTTTCGACTTCTTCCGCGCCGACGGACCATTGCCCTCGCTGGGCTGTCTTGCTTCGTGCTCGTGCAGCCTCGCCTGGCGCGTGCGCAGGCCGAGGAGCTTCCTCCTGAGCCGGCGGCCGGGCAGAACGTGTCCCCACCGACACGGCCATCGCAGGCATCGAGCCAAGCGATGGACGCGCCCAAGCCGGCATCCCAAGCGGTGCCCACCCCCGACCATCGAGCGACGATCTTGTTCTTGCCGTACCTTGGCTTTACCTTGCCGGTCGGCGATGGCTGGGCAGGATACAAAGCCAGCCCGCGATTCGGAGCCATGCTCGGCTGGCACGCGACGGATAGGTTGTCTCTCAATGGCGAATGCGACGTCGACTATGTGAGATCCTACCTTAGGGGGCCCCCTCCCTATGAGGACACGCCACGTGGGAATTTCTGGAGCGGATTCTGGAATCCTCCGAGGCACTACATCGATTTGACCCTCAGTCCGCTCGTCAGCTTGCGAGCTGGCCAGGTCCGCCTGGGTCCCAAGATCGGGTGGTTCACTAGCAAGGGATCCGACGATTGGGGGCCGGCGACCGGATCAGGCCTTCTGTTTGGCTTCAACGTTGGCCTGTTCTTGCCATACCGAAGTGTATCGGTCGGCGGTTTGCTCACCGGCAGCTTTCGCGTCTTCACCTCGACCAACCAGCCCTCCGGCGCTCACCATACGATGGGCCTCTTCGCCGCCGCGCTGCTATAGTCAGAGGCTCGAAGTTGGGTGGCGTAGGCTTGAAGCTGCAAGATTGGAGGCCCGTCTGCGGGTACGTCTAGTCGCAGCGACCTACCACTGCATGGACGGTGGCGCTGCTCGAAGGTGAGCTTGCCGATTTTGACGCACCCGGTGGCGAGGGTGATACTGGCCGGTGCCTGATCTTGCGCGGGCGGCAATGCGCTGGCGCCGGGCTCCATGGTTCTGCCGTCCTCGGCCAGGTTGCCAAGGGCCAGGTGCTGGTTGGCGAAGGAAAGCTCGCCGTCCGCCACCATACTTGCATAGTTACGTATGATAGCATATAACAAATCCGTGGCCGCCACCGCCGCTCCCGCACACGCCGATCTCTTCCGCCTCCTCGGCGATGAAGATCGCCTTCGCCTGCTCGCCTTGTGCGACGCGGAGGAGCTGACCGTGGGCGAGCTGTCCACGCTGCTGCGGCAGAGTCAGCCGCAAGTCACGCGCAAGACCCAGCCCTTGCGGGATGCTGGCCTGCTCGGCGAGCGGCGGGACGGCACGCGCATCCTCTTGCGCGCAGAGGCCAAGGACAATCCGATCGTGCTGGCGGCCCTGCGCGCGGGACAGGACTTGTGCCTGGCCGAAGGGCGGCTGGCGCGCATTCCCAAGATCGTGGCCAAGCGGGAAGAGACGGCGCGCAAGCTGTTCGCCGACGGCGCGGTTGAAACCTCGCCCATTCCGGGTGTCTCGGTCGAGCCTTTCCTGCCCCTGCTTTCCTCGCTGCTGCCTGGGCATCACCTCGCCGTTGACGTGGGCTGCGGCGATGGTCTGCTCTTGCCCCTGCTTTCACCGCTCTACGATCGCGTGATTGGGGTGGATCGCAGCGCGGCCCGACTGGCCAGCGCCGCCACGCGGGTCGCATCCAGCGGATTGCCCAACGTACGACTGCGCCAGGCAGAGATGGACGATAGCAACCTGGCGCAGGAGATCGCCAAGGCCGGTGGCGCCGACCTGGTGACCATCGTCCGCGTCCTGCAATTCATCGCCCGCCCCAGCGATGTCGTCGCCACTGCCGCGCGTTTTCTCCGCGCGGGCGGGCATCTCATAGTCGCTGATCATGTGCCCCACAAGGACGAAAGCCTGCGCGAGCAAGGGCATGTGTGGCTGGGTTTCGAACCCGAAAAGCTGCGTGCCTGGCTCAGCGAAGCGGGACTCGAGGTCGTCGCTGTGGGCCCTTTGCCCGGCGCGTTCGCGCCGCCTCTTCAGTTGATCATTGGAAAAAGCATCGTAAACCCCTAACCCCAAACCCCGTTCAATTCGCGAAGGAGCTTTCAAGGATATCCGCAATGAATTTCCGGCCTACAAGGTCAAGGACATCTCACTGGCCGAGCTCGGCCGCAAGAAGATCAGCAAGACGGAAAA
>PNBO01000066.1 GCA_003136095.1 Myxococcales bacterium | reverse complement strand
CCGAAAGGATGGATTTCTTCATCGCGTCTCCAGCATCGCCGAATGACAAGGCAAGCAAGGAAGATGCCGACGACATCGGCGGCGCACGACCGAGGCGCACGCCTTCGACCCCGCCGGAATCCCCGACAGTCCGCCGGAAATCTGGACACCCGCGTGGCAATCGAAGACTGGCCTCCCGCCCACGCCAGGCGATACACTCGAAGAGGGACCATGCCCGACCCTGTCATTTGCCTTCACTGCGGCGGAGAGCTGGAGTCGCAACCTCGTGCGGGTGGCACCTCGCGGATTCGCACCTGCCAGTGCGTCTCGGCAATGAAGGAAGCCAAGTCCGTGCTTTGCCCGAGTTGCGGCGGGTCCATCAAGGTCGGCACGCGCGCTTGCCCGTACTGCGCCTCGACCGTGGCCACCTGCCGCTGCGCCGCTTGCCTGGCCTGGAACCTGGCCGGGGCCGCGCACTGCCAGGCGTGTGGACGGCCGCTGGTGGCCGAGGCCGAACGCGCTGGCCAGGCCGCCGGCTGCAACTGCCCGCGCTGCGCGGCCAGGTTGCAAGCCCGCGAGTATGCCGAGATGAGCGTGGATGAGTGCGACCGGTGCGGCGGCTTGTTCCTCGCCCCGGCGATGCTGGAGCGGCTGGTGGCGGCGCACGATGCTTCGACGGGATTGAGGCTGGCCCTGCCCAAGCGCGCGGTCGAGCGCGAGACGGTGGTGCAATACATCCACTGTCCCATGTGCGGCAAGCTCATGAACCGCCAGGCCTTCGGCCGCATCTCGGGCGTCGTCATCGACGTCTGCAAGGCGCACGGCCTGTGGTTCGACGCCGGCGAGCTCGCCGAGGCAATCCGCTTCGTGGAACAGGGCGGCCTCGAGCACCTCCGCGAGCGCGAGCGGGACGAGCTGCTCGAGCGCGAACGCCAGTCGCGCACCCAGGCGGCCATCGCCGAAGCCACCGCGGGACTCGATCCCGACGACGGCGGTTTCACGATCCGCTGGAGTCACGGGGATAACAACGTCTTCGCCGAGCTGCTCCACTCCATCGTCAAGGCCTGGCGCTAGCCCACTTCACGCCTCGCCCCGCAACGCGGGGAGAGGCCGCCGAGCGTAGCTCGGCGGGTGAGGGGCCCGCGCCGGGTGAGGGGGGCCGGAATGCCCTGCCGGAAAACCGAACGGCCTCCGTGCTCTCTTCCCCCTCTGTGTCCTCGATCGTCCCCCGGCATGAACCTTGCTCACAGATCTCTGCATGAAACGGGTCGCTATCGTCTTTTCGGTCCTGGTGATCGCCCTCGGCACCTTGCTGGGGATTCGCCTGCGCTCGCAGGCGCAAGCTCTGCGCGGACCGGCGGGCGGATCGGCCGAAATCGAGGGCACGCAGATCGACCTCGGCTCGCGGGTCGGCGCACGCGTCGAACGCATCCACGTGCACAAGGGCGACGCGGTAAAGAAGGGCGACCTGCTCGTCAGCTTCGATTGCGCCGATTCCCGCGCGGCCGTCGCCGAGCTGGAGGCGCGCGTGCGCTCCGCCGAGGCGCAAGCGCGCGCGGCCGAGCTGTCCACGGGCGCGGCGCGCGGCAACCGTCAGGTCGCGGCCTCGGCCAAGGTGGTGGCGGAAGCACAAGCCGCGTCGCTGGCCGCGCAACGGGACGCGGCCTTGCGCCAGTCGAAACGCCTGGAGGCAGTGGCCAACGACGTGGCCCTCTCGAGCCGCGACCAGACGCGCTCGAGCGCCGAGGCCCTGGAGCAGCAAGTACGCGCCATGCAGGCACAGGCCACGGCCAACCAGGACCAGATGCTCTCGGCCGGGGCAACCTGGCGTGCCTCGAGCGCGCAGGCCCAGGCCGCGCACGAGCAGGCACAGGCCGTCGCGGCCAACCTGGAGCGCGCCCGTCTGCTCGCCGCCGACTGCGAGCTGCGCGCCCCGCGCGACGCGAAGGTGGCGGAGATCCCACACGAGGAGGGCGAGTTGCTCGCGCCGGGAGCCGTCGTCATTCGCCTGCTCGATCTGCGCGAGGTGCGCGCGACGTTCTACCTGCCCAACGCGGAGCTAGCGACGGTGAAGACCGGCGCGCCCGTCGAGGTCACGGCCGACGCTTATCCGGGCGAGCGCTTCCCTGGCCGCGTGTCGAGCGTCGCCTTCAAGGCGGAATTCACTCCGCGCAACATCCAGACGCGCAGCGATCGTGACCGCCTCGTCTATCCCATCGAGGTCATCGTGGCGAACCGCGATGACAAGCTGCGCGCGGGCATGCCGGTCGACATCACCCTGCCGGGCACCGCGCGGCCATGAGGTCGCGGCCGTGAACATGATCGCCGCAAACCAGATGGAGCGCCGCTTCGGCGCGACGCGGGCCCTCGACGGGCTGTCCTTCACCGTCGAGCGCGGGGAGCTCTTCGGCCTGGTGGGCGCCGACGGCGCGGGCAAGACCACCGCCATCCGCGCCCTGGCCGGGCTCATCGCTCTCGACAGCGGCCGCGCCGAGATCGCCGGCCGCGACGCGGCTGCCGGAAGCCCGGAGCTGCGCGAGAGCCTGGGCCTCGTGCCCCAGCAGGCGAGCCTCTATCCCGATCTCTCGGTCACCGAGAACCTGCGCTTCTTCGCGCGCCTCTTCTGCCTGCCGAGGAGCGTCTTCCGCGAGCGTAGCGAACGCCTGCTCGACATCACGCGCCTGGGACCATTTTCCAGCCGCCGGGCCGACGCCCTGTCGGGCGGCATGTACAAGAAGCTCGCCCTGGCCTGCGCGCTCCTGCACCGGCCCGAGGTCCTCCTCCTCGACGAACCGACGGTGGGCGTGGATCCCGTCAGCCGGCGCGAGCTGTGGGCGCTCTTGCACGAGTTTGTGCACGACGGGATGACCGTGCTCCTCTCCACGCCATACATGGACGAGGCCGAGCGCTGCCACCGCGTGGCCCTCGTCCACCAGGGACGCTTGCTCCTCGCGGGCGAGCCGAGCGCGTTGCTCGCGGAGCTCGCGGGTGCGGCCGGACAGAAAGACGCGTCCCCGTCCTTCGAGACGCTCTTCCTGGCGCGCCTGGAGCAGGCCGACCGCGAAGCAAGCGCGGGGCACGCATGAGCGAGCTCGCCATCGAGGCCGCGGGCCTGGGTCGCGACTTCGGGACCTTCCGAGCCGTGGCCGATGTCTCCTTCACCGTCGAGGCCGGCGAGATTTTCGGCTATCTCGGGGCCAACGGCGCGGGCAAGTCCACCACCATTCGCATTCTGTGCGGGCTGCTCGCGCCCTCGCGCGGGACGGCGCGCGTGGCGGGCTTCGACGTCGGCCGCGCGCCCGAGGCGGTGAAGTCCGCCATCGGCTACATGTCGCAGAAGTTCTCGCTCTATCTCGACCTGCCGGTACAGGAGAACCTGGACTTCTTCGGCGGCGCCTACGGGCTCTCCGGCCGCGCCCTGGCGAGCCGCGCGGCCGAGGTGGTCGAACTGTGCGGACTCGGCGATCTCGGCGGCCGGATCACCGGCACGCTCTCCGGTGGCGTGCGCCAGCGCCTGGCCCTCGCCTGCGCCATCCTGCACCGGCCACGCGTGCTCTTCCTCGACGAGCCGACCGCGTGCGTGGACCCGCAGGCGCGGCGCCTCTTCTGGCGGGTCATCCGCCAGCTCGCCGGTGAAGGCACCACCATCTTCGTGACCACCCACTATCTCGACGAGGCCGAGTATTGCCGCCGCATCGGCCTGATGGCAGCCGGGAGACTCATCGCCCTCGACACCCCGGCCGCGCTCAAGCGCACCTACGTTCCCGGCCGCATCTATCTCGCGCGTGGGCGGGAGCTCGGCCCCGCCGCTGCCGTCCTGCGCGGCCAGCCTGGCGTCACCGCGGTCGAGCCGTTCGGCGCCGGGCTGCACCTGCAAGTCGATCCCGCGCTCTGGGACAAGGTGCGCCTTGCGGCCGCCCTGGCCGCCGCGGGCGGGCGCGAGGTGAGCATCGAAGCCGGCGAGCCCTCGCTCGAAGACGTCTTTCTGGCGGCCCTGGGCCAGGCGGAGAAGGCGGCATGATCTCGCGGCCGGAACGCTTCCTCCGCCGCGTGGGCGCGATGGCCGCCAAGGAGGTGCTGCACATCCAGCGCGATCCGCGCACGCTGTACATGGCGCTCGGAATGCCGGTCATCATGCTCATGCTCCTGGGCTTCGGGCTGAGCTTCGACATCGAACGCATCCCGCTCCTCCTCGCCGACGGCGACCGCAGCGCGGCCTCGCGCGAGCTGGCCCGCAGCCTCCTGGGCAGCCACGAGCTCGCAGCGGTGGACGGCAGCGACGCCAGCGCCGCGGAGACAGCGTTGCGCCGGGGGCAAGCCATGGCCGCGCTGGTGATTCCCGCCGGCTTCGAACGCGAGCTTCTCGCCGGCCGCGACAGCCCGGTCCAGCTCCTCGTCGACGGCAGCGACGGCAACATGGCCCGCCAGATCATGGGCAAGGTCGACGCCATCGTGCGGGCCGCGAGCCAGCGCCGCGCCGGTTTCGCGGCATCGCCGCCGCTCGGGGTGAAGGTCTACACGCTGTGGAATCCCGCCGGCCGCTCGGCCTTGTTCATGGTGCCCGGCGTGGCGGCGTACCTGCTCGCCATCGCGGCCGTGCTGCTCACCGCGCTCACCATCGCGGCCGAGTGGGAGCGCGGCTCGATGGAGCAACTCTTCGCCTCGCCGGTCGGCCGCCTGGAGATCGTGCTCGGCAAGCTCCTCCCCTACCTGGCCCTCGGCATGTTGCAGTTGCTGCTGGTGATCACCCTGGGCACCACGGTGTTCGACGTGCCCATCCGCGGCAGCCTGCCGGTCATCTTCCTGGCCGGGCTGTTCTTTCTCGCCGCCATGCTTGGCCAAGGGCTGTTCATCTCGGTCATCGCGCGCAATCAACTCGTGGCCACGCAGGCCGGCGCGCTGTCGTCGCTGCTGCCCTCGCTGATTCTGTCGGGGATGCTGGTGCCCATCGAGAACATGCCGCGCATCCTCCAGGCGCTGACCATCGTGGTGCCCGCGCGCTACCTCGTGCACGCCCTGCGCACCCTGATGCTCAAGGGCGGTGGCCTCTCGGTCGTCGCGCTGGATCTCTGCGCGATGCTCGCCTTCACCGTCGCGATCCTGGCCCTGGCCACCCTGCGCTTCAAACGGAGGCTGGCGTGAGGAAAGACGGAAACAACCACAGAGGACACAGAGAACACAGAGACGGACGAGAAAGGGTTCGGATCCGGATCCGCAAAACCCCTTCCCCTCCGGCCTCTGTGTCCTCTGTGTTCTCTGTGGTGAATCCCCAGGGAGGCCCCTCTTGAAGAGAAGGGCGGGCGAGAAACGCGGGCGGTGGACCGTCGAGCTGGCGGCGGTGGTGCGCAAGGAGGTGCGGCAGACCGTGCGCGACCGGCGCATCATGTTCTTGCTCATCGCCGCCCCGCTCCTGCAGACCATCGCGCTCGGCTTCGCGGTGGACTTCAACTTCGAGAACGTGCCCACCCTGGTGGTCGATCTGGACCGGAGTCAGGCGAGCCGGACGCACGCGCGCAGGCTGCTCGCCGACGGCACCCTCCGCCGCAAGTCCAATGTCACGAGCACCCAAACCGCGGCGGCCCAGCTCGAAGCCGGCCAGGCGGCAGCGGCCATCGTGCTCCCGGCCGGGCTGGAAAAGGCTCTGCTCGGCCTTCGCCCCGCCGAAGTGCAGGTTGTCCTCGACGGGACCGATCCCAATCGCGCCGCGGTGGTGGCCAACACGGCCGCGCGCTATTTCAGCGAAGCCACGGCGGAACTGCTGCGCGAACGCCTGGCCGCCCGGAATCTCCCGTCGCCGCCAACCATCCAGGCCGTCCCCCGCGTGCTCTACAACCCGGGGCTCGACACCGCGCCCTTCATGATCCCGGGCGTGATGACCATGTTGCTCGTCATCACCACGACCGTCGTTACCGCCATGGGACTGTCGCGCGAGCGCGAGATGGGCACCCTCGAGCAAGTTCTGGTCACGCCGATTCGACCGCTGCTCCTGCTGCTTGGCAAGATGGCGCCCTTCCTCGTCATCGGTTGCTTCGACGTCTTCATGGTGCTCACAGCGGGCGTGTGGATCTTCAAGGTGCCGGTGCGCGGCGACCCGCTCGTGCTGGTGGCGGGAACGCTGCTCTACCTCGTGTGCACGCTCGGCATCGGCCTGCTGATTTCCTCGGTCAGCAAGACGCAGCAGCAGTCGTTCCTGGCCGGCTTCTTGTTCATCATGCCGGCCATCCTCCTCTCGGGAGTCATGACTCCGGTGCAGGCGATGCCAGCCTGGCTGCGAACCGTGACCTACGTCAATCCGGTCCGCTATTTCGTCGAGGTCATTCGCGCCAACCTACTCAAGGGGGCAGGGTTCGCCGACCTGTGGTGGCGCTTGCTAGCCCTGGGCGGGATCGGCTGCCTCATCCTGCTCTTCGCCACCGTTCGCTTCCGCAAGCGCGCTGCGTAGGCCGAGGGTGCGAGACGTATCGGGTCAAAGCAACTGCGAATGCTGCGTCCAAGGGAAGGACGTTGCGTCCCATGCGCCATGCGCCAATAGTCACGGCGCGTTGGGGCGGCCTTCAAGCCTGCCCGATCCCGGCTGGCGAGCATCCAACGTGCAGCGATGGGGTTTTTTGTGCTTCCCTGCAATCAATTTCAGTAGATATGCGCCTGTAGGGAACTAACTACAGAAGGAGATATGTGTGAGCGCCGATTTTTGCTCTTGGCAAGACAGAAAGAATGTGAGTACCATTCTTTTTTACGCAGAGGAGCATCTCTGATGACGCAGTGCAGGGTTTGGCAATTTGCTCTGTTGCTTCCAGCGTTTGGCACGCTCGTGGGGTGCGGCGATTCGGGGCCTTCTGGTAGTGCCAAATGGGTTGGCAAGACTTTCCTGCTCGACACTCCCGCCCTTTCCCCGCAGCACTGGACGAAGCCGAAGGGTGCGGCGGGCGACGTTGGCAGCTTCGTGCCGCAGTTGCTCTTCGGCGTCGCAGCCGGCACCGGCAGCGATCTCACGATCACCATGACGACGGCGCAGACCTCTGTCCAGGACATGTGCAACCCGACAACCGACGTACCGGCGAGCGGGGCGGACTATCCGAACATCCAGTTCACGGCGACCACCTTCCCGATGCGCATCGTGGTCACGAACCCGGACTACCCAGCCACGGTGGCAGGCACAGCCCACGACATGACTCTCAAGAACGTGCTTCCCGGGAGATCGGACACTGCTGGTAGTGAGCTTGACGCAACGGTCGATTTCGCCGAGCTGTACCCGCTCGCCCACGCGCTCTCGGTCGATCAGCGAACGCCGGACAACGTGTGCAAGCTTTTCGCGGACAACGGCGTGCAGCCTTGCGAGACATGCGCATTCAACAACCAACCCTACTGCGAGACGCTCCAGGGCGTTCAGATGGTCGCCAGCGAGTTTCCAACCCCGATCACGAAACTTTCGGTTAGCGATATCCCCGTTCCCTGCCCCTAATAGGGAAAAGTGCGACAAGGAGGATCTTCCATGCTGCGTGCTCCGAGTGTGCTCGTCCTTTGTGCCTGCGTCTGCCTTGTCGGCAATGGTTGTCTCCAGCCCACCACGGAAGATTCGGGAGGCAACGGAGGTTCCGGCGGCACCAGCGGGGGCTCCGGCGGCAGCGGCGGCAAGGGTGGCGGTGGCGGCTCCGGCGGCAGTGGCGGCCAGGCCGGCAGCGGCGGCTCCGGCGGCCAGGCCGGCAGCGGCGGTTCCGGTGGCAGCGGCGGCAGGAGTGGCAGCGGTGGTTCCTCCGGCAACGGTGGCTCCGCCGGCAGCGGCGGCAAGAGTGGCAGCGGCGGCTCGACCAATTCCGGCGGCACGACCAATTCCGGCGGCAAGGGTGGCAGCGGTGGCTCCGCCGGTAGCGGTGGTTCCGCCGGCAGTGGTGGCTCGGCCGGCAGTGGCGGCTCCGCCGGCAGCGGCGGCGGGGCCGGCAGCGGCGGCAGCTCGGGAACGGGAAACTGCACCTTCACCCAGTCGTCGAAGACCAGCGCGAAGATCGGGACCGTCGGCATCGTCACCTGGTCGGCGACACTCTCGGGCATGACGTCGGCGAAGATCGATTTCGGGTTGGACACGTCGTACGGCATGACCGCGCCGATCGACAAGCCCTCGTCGAGTAGCAACACCACGTTGCTGCTCGGCATGAAGGCCTCGAAGACGTACCACTACCGCATCACGGCCACGGGCAGCGGCGGCGACTGCGTCAGCCCCGACTACACCATCGCCAGCGGCGCGCTGGCGAACGGGCTGCCGAAGATCACGGCTACCACCAAGAGCACGGCCTCGCCACTCTTCGGCGGCTTCCTGATCACCGGGCAGTATGTCCAGGGCGGCGGCACTTCGGGGGCGCCGGCGTACATCCTCGACAAGGACAGCGAAATGGTCTGGGCCTACAGCCCCGGCAAGGACGTGACCGGGGCGCGCATGGACTATGCGGGAACGCACATGTGGACCAATTGCGCTCAAGTCCCGCAGGGCACCACCTGTGTGCACCGGATTACTATGGACGGCGTGACCGACGAGGATCTGTCGAGCAAGTTCACGGGTCTCAACCACCAGCTCACGGTCTTCCAGGATTCCACCGGCACTGAGATCGTGGCCTTCTACGCCTACAGCTCTGGGTGTGACGACATCAAGGAGTACACCCCCAGCACGGGCGCAGTGAGAACAATCGTCAACTCCGGAACCGCAGAAGGGGGGAACACGGCCTGCCACTGCAACAACGTCCAGTACTCCAAGGACGACGACACGCTGGTCTTCTCCGATCTTGACAATGTTATTGTCGTGAAGATCAAGCGCAGCGACGGTTCAATGGTGTGGCGTCTCAATGGCGGTAGCAAGGCAACCATCTCGGGCGTCACCTGGCAGGGCGGCGAACACGGCATCCACCTGCTGGGCGTCGACGACCTGCTCATCTTCAACAATAATAGCGGGATGTCCGGTGGCGATGGCAGCGGTTCGATCGCCATCGAGCTGAAGCTCAATCTCACCGCCAAGACCGCCACGCAGCTCTGGTCGTACAAGGCAAACCCGAAGATCGACAACCAAGTCATGGGCGACGTGCAGCGGCTGCCCAACGGCAACACGGTCATCGGCTACTCGACCCAGGGGGTGCTCCACGAGGTCAGCTCCAGCGGCACGCTGCTGCAAGAATTGACCTGGCCCGCCGGCTCCTCCTTCGGGTATATAGAGAAGCGGGCGACGCTCTACGGACCGCCGCCCAAGTAGACCGCAGGTCCGGACTGGACCCGCCGCTTCCCACCACACCCACCGCGCCGGAGGCTCCTTCGATGAAGAATGCAACGACCTTGTTCCTGGTACCCTTCCTGGCTGTCGCGGTGTCAGCGTGCAGCGGCAGCAGCGGGGGAGACGGCGGGAGCGTGGCCTGCACGGGCACGAATCTCACCGCAACCGCGGCCAACAACTATTCGTTCTCGAGTACGCTGACCTGCCCGCCGATCGCGGTTGCGCCGAAGACCGAGCTGACCTTCGACTGGGCGGGCGTGACGAAGGATCTCCTTGGCCACTCGGTCGCACAGTCCGATCTCAACATGATCTCGATTCTCATGTGGGGTCTGACCCTGTCGGACTTCGAGACCGGGTTGAACGCGGACACGCTCTTGCAGAGAGCTCTCGCCGAGCCCGTGCCTCTCACCCTCACGACCGACGGCAAAACCCCCAATGTCTCCGTCGGCGCCACCTCGGCCAAGCTCTACGACTTCACGCTCAATGGTGGCCCGGTTGCCGCGACGACGATCATTACCTATTTCGATGCCGACACCTACCCACCCTCGAACAATACCTACACGATGATGGCCGCAACCGGGACCACGCCCGGCCAGGGCGTCCGCATGATCCAGTCCTTCCAGCTCGACAAGAATTCGACGAATGACAAAGTCACGATGAGCTCCGCTTCCACGACGTTGACCTACAGCGCGAATCTCCACAGCCTAAAGCCGACCGGGATTCCCGCGGGGCAGGCAGCCATCACGCTCGACTGGAGCGGGATGACGACGAATGCGCTGGGCGGAGTCTTCGCCCCGACCAGAATCACGTATGCCCTGGTCGGCCACTACACCCAGACTCCAACCGAGCTGGAGAAGCAGTTCCTCGACCTCCAGCTCATCGCGACCGAGATGTATTCAGCCACCATCAGCATCGGAACCAGCGTCGACTTCTCTACGCTGACGACGAGCAGCGGGAAGGCTTTCTCCGGAATCGACAACACCGGAACCTGGCTCGTGGCGCTCCAGTGCGGTGACTGCCACAATCCCGCCCCCTGGTACCTCACGATCCTCAAGCCCTGCTCGTAAACAACTAGCCGCGCTTGAGAAATCGCGGCGTCAGCCGCAGGAGCACGGCCGGCAGGAAGGCCACCGTCGCGCCGCTGCTCACGACCATGGTCAGGGCCACGAGCACGCCGAGGAGGACGTGGACCTTGAAGAACGAGAAGACCAGGCACAGGTAGCCGGCCCCCACCGAGGTTGCCACGTAGGCGATGGCCTTGCCCGACGTCGTGAGCGCGTGGGCCGTCGCCTCCCGCAAGTCGCCCGTGCGCTGGAATTCCTCGCGGATGCGGAAGAGGAGATAGACGGCGTAGTCCGCGCCGATGCCGATGGCCATCGCCGAGATGGCGGCGGTTCCGAGGGAAAGCGGAATCCCGGTGATGCCCATGAGGCCCAGGTTCACCAGGGCCGCGGTGGCGAGCGGCAGGAGCACGAGGAACCCGCCGGCCAGAGAGCGCAGGAGAATCGACGTGATGACCACGACGAAGACCGATATCTGAATGAGATTGATGGTCTTGCCCCTGACCATGGTCTCGTTGAGCGCGATGGCGTTGGTCACGCCACCCCCGACGCGCGCTTTGACCGGCAGGCCGGCGAACAGTCGGTCGGCTTCGGCCATGGTGGCGACGGTCAAGGCCTTCATGGCCGCGAAGTCGTCGGTCTTGAGGAAGATGGTGATCACCGCGTTCTGGAAATCGCGATCCACGAGACGGCTCAAGTCCTCCTCGCTGCCCCCCATGGAGTAGAGAAGCAGGTACTGCGCGACGCCCTGGACCGTGTCCGGAAGCTTGCCCGCCTCCGTGTTCTCCATCGCGGCGTTCATCAGTTTCAGAAGATCGACGATGGACTGGACCTTGCCGATGGGAAGCGGCTGCCGCGCGATGAATCCGCTCAGCTCGTCCATGCGATGCAAGACCTCGGGATTCTTGATGGCATCGGGCGCATTGCCCTCGATCAGAACCTGGATCACCCGCGTGCCGGTCAGCCGGGAGTCGGCCATGCGGAAGCCGTGGATAGGCGCATTGCTCTCGAAGAACTGCGCGCCCAGGCTGTTGTTGGTCTGGAGCCGCGTCATCCCGACCACCGCGACGGCGATGATGGCAACGAACACCCAAAGCAGGGGTCGCTCTCGTTTGTTCCGGATGACCTGCGCGAGTTTCTCCAGGATGGGGTCGAAATACTCCTGCCGCTTCTCGCGCTCGGTCTGCCGTGGCGAGGGTGGGGAAAGCAGCACGCGCATCGCCGGGATGAAGGTCATCTCGACCGTGAGCGCGGCCGCGATGCCAAACGCCGCGCACAGGCCGAAATTCTGGATCGACGGCAGGCCGAAAGCGGCAAGCGAAGCGAAGCTGAGCGCCGCGATGGTGCCCGCGGCCAGCATGACCAAGCCGACCTTGACGGTGGCTTCGATCACGGCCTGACGGTTGTGCTCGACGGGCGACAGGTCGGGATGCGCCTCGCGAATACGATTGTATTCCTCGTAGTAGCGCTTGAGGATCTGCACCGAATGCCCGGCCCCGACTGCCAGCAGCAGAATGGGCGTCATCATGTTCCATGGATCCATCGGTGCGCCGATGAGCCCCATCAATCCCAGCGCCCAGATCACGCAGATCATCGCGGTGACCAAGGGAATGATCATCCCCTGCAACGTGCGGAACGCCCGGTAGAGCAAGTAGGCGATCGTCGCGAGCGCGAGCACGAAGAGGAAGGACAAGCGCCGCGTGTAGACGAGCAGCCAGTAGAGAATGCTCGCCGTGCCAGCGGGGAGGATCTCGAGACCGGGTTCGCGCTCGGCGGCCGCGATGGCGTCCAGTCTGGGAAAGAGGCCCTTGCTGCCGCCGGCCTTCTCGAAGTCGTCGAAATCCACGAAGACCGCGGTGGCGCGACCGTCGTCGCTGACGAAGAGACTGGTGAGCAGCGAGTTGGCCTGCACGCGCGCGCGAAACTTGGCCATCTCCGCCTCGGTCTCGGGGATCTTCGCGGCGAGCGGCGTGATCTCGAGGGCATCCTCGGTGCTGTGGATGTCCTTCACCCGGCTCGACATCAAGGACAGCACGGTGCCCTTCTTGACCCCAGGCAGGCCCTCGACAGCCTCGGTGATTCGCTTCACCTTGGCGAGAATCTTCGGCGTATAGACGGTGCCCTCGGCCGGGTAGATCCCCATGACCGTCATGTACTTGCCGCCGAACAGCTTTTCGACGCGCTTGCCGACGGCAACGAAGGGATGACCCGGCGGAATCTGCGAATCCACGTCCAAGAGGACCCGGAGCCGGCTGACGTGAAAGCCGAGAAACAGCGTGACGACCGAGACGACCGCGATCACGGTCTTCGGCCGGGAAACCAGCGAAGTCACATAGCGGCGCAGCATGGTGCAGGGCAAAAGCTCGCACGCTGGAAAACGGGTGGCAAGCGCTATCGAGACGGTAGCCGGGAACCGAGCCCTGCCAGCGCGTAGTCTTCTTTCAGGAAGGCGTTCTTGACCTGCTCGACCGCGCCTTCGCTGGTCATGGCGACGTCCATCTGGCGCATGAACTGCAAGAGACGCCCGATGTGCTCGAGGAAGCGGGCCGCCTCGTCCCGCGGCATCTTGTGGATTCTGCCGTTGGTGGAGTCTCCCGCCACTTCCACCGAGAATCCCCACTCCTTGAGAATCCCGGCGATGGCCCGCGCGCGGCGTCCGCGGCGCACCGAATCCGCCGCCCCGCCGCGAAAAAGCAGGTGGATGTAGTTCTTGTTCGTGGTGTCGCCGCAGTAGGCGTCGACGATGCTGAAATGGTAGCCCACGCGCGCGGTGTAGTTCAGGTAGCGATCGGAGATGAGGGCGTAGCTTGGATCGCGGAAGGTTCGCTCTTGTTCGGGACTCGACAGCGCGTGCTCGAGGACGACGGAAGCGAAACCGCCGAGGTCGAGCGGCCGCGCTCCCCAGCGGGGGATCTTCGGGTGCAGCATGCCCTTGAGCAACGCCGCCAGCGGCGCCGAGCTGATCTGGTTGGGCTTGATCCGGTTTCCGCGCGCGCCTGCGGAAACGCCGCCGCCCAGGTCGATGATGTAGAGATCGATGGGGAGGAAAACGTCGAGATAGTAGGCCGCGGAGCGCATGTCATCGAGCGACTCGCCCAGCCGGAACATCTCCTCGTAGGAGCGCTCGTGCACGTAGCGGGTGAGGTCGTGCAAGGTAGCGCAGTCTTCCGCCCGGAATTCCGGCGCGTGCGGGTCGGTGAGGCGAAGCGGCACGATGCACTCGGCCGCGCGGCGGAGCAGCCAGCGGGTTCGCACATCGAGCTTGCCCCGCGCCTGCTCTGCCGGGCCCGTACCGGCCAGCGGCACATCGACAGCGCCCGCGTACACGTAGCCGCCCAGGGCGTCCACGGTGACCATCTGCCCGGCCGGGAGAGCCTTCGTGCCTATGCGGGTTCCGAGCAGGGTCGGAATACGGAATTCCCGGGCCAAGGAGGCCATGTGTCCCGTGGTGCTGCCCGTGTCGGCCACGATGGCGACGGCCTTGCCCATCAACCGCACGAATTTCGGCGACGGCCGTCTGACGACCAGCACGCCGCCCTCGGGAAACGCCCCGAAGTCGCCGTCCTCGTCGACGTGGACGGCCACCCCGCTGCCGACCCCCGGGCAGACCACCTCGCCCGCACCGAGCAGCAGCGTCGCCCCGGCCACCGGCGGCCTCTCCTGTGTCGTGTAGTGCGCCAGTTCGAGCGGACGTGATTGCAAGACGAACAAGCGGCGCTTGCCGTCCATGGCCCACTCGACGTCCTGTGGCCCGCCGAAGTGCGCCTCCAGCTTGCGCGACCAGAGGGCGAGGCGTTCGGCCTCCTCGTCGGTGAGCAACGACCGCTGGCTGGCCAGGGCGTTCTCCAGATCCTCGGTCACTTCGTCCGGATAGCCAGGGCCCGCTAGCTCTTGCGGAGCGGCGCCGAGGGGACGGATCGTGGTGCCGGAGTCCCCCGGCGTCACTTCGATGGTCTGTGGGATGACCGAGCCATCGGCGACGCCAACGCCGAGTCCGGGCGCGACCTGCACGATGACCTGCCCCCGGTCGATGCGGGCCGGATCCCGGGAAAAGACGATGCCCGCCGCGATGGCGGGAACCATGGTCACGAACCCGACCGGCATGGCCCCCTGGGCGGCCGGCAGACCCTGCATCCGTCGATAGTGGATGGCGGCGCGGGAGTAGAGGCTCCCGACGACCTGGCGCCATGCCTCGACGAGCCCTTCCCGCCCGACGTTCAACACCGTTTCGTACTGGCCAGCGAAGGAAAAGCGTCCATCCTCGCCCAGCGCGCTCGAGCGGACGGCCACGGGACAGGGCCTGCCCTCCCGGCCAGCCAGCCGGTCGTAGGCGGCCAGGATTGCTTGCCGGATCTCCGCCGGCACGGTGCCCGCGCGAACGCCTTCGACGAAGCGGGCGCTGGCGCGTTCCTCGTCGGCGCGCGACGCCAGTTGGCCCGTCAGGGCGTCGAGGCGAGGGGCCAGCCCGGCCGCTTCCACGAACCGCTGGTAGGCGTGCGCGGTCAAGGCAAACCCGTCCGGCGTGGGCAGCCCAACGTGGTTGCGGATCTCGGCGAGATTGGCCATCTTGGCCCCGACCCGGTCCACCTCGCGGTAACCCAGCGCCGGGAAATCCAGCACCAGCTCCCCGGCCGTCTCCCCGCGGGAGGGCTCGACGATGCCGACGAGGGCGGTGTGCACTGCCTCGAAGCGAGGCCAGAGCGCCGCGTGCCGGTTCGCCGCAATCTCGTTCAAGCTGGCGATCATCTCGCGGACATCGGCCAGCATCCGCAACGATGCTTCGCGCGCATAGGTCGGATCGCATTCCCCCGCGCCGACGAGTTTCTCATCGAGGTCGGACATGCCGCGCAGGAAGCCGTCGTTGGCCTCGAGCAGGCGGCGAAAGGCCGCGTGGCGCAGGCGAAAACGCGCCATCTGCGCCTCACGCACCACCCTGGCACGAGGCGCGCGCAGGCCAATCACCTCGAGAAAGAGACCGAGACGCCGGAAGAGGGTCATGCGCCCCCAGAGCCGTCGTTGGCCGACGGGCGTTCCCGCCTTGCCCCGATGGCGCCCCGTACGACGGCCAGAACTTTCCGCGCGCTTCTCCGGCGGACGCCGTGAATCTCGAACGGCGTGGCCGGCGGGGCGTCACGTGCGACGATTTCGATCCAGCGCGTCGGGAAGAGCAGACCGTGAAGGGCGCCGGCAAAACCCAGACCCGCGAGCAGGGGGCCCGTGATGGCCAGCGCGTCGCCCAGCAGGAAGGCCAGAAGCGCGGCCCCCAGTCCGGCGGCGACCTCGCCCCAACGTTGCTGCTTGCGCCGCGCGATCTGCCCGATGCCCGCGTAGCCCAGCTCGTCCACGACCGTGGCATCGGCATCGTCGCAGCTCACCGGGCGGCCAGGCAAAAGAGAGCCGCGCACGCGAATGAGCCTGCGATTCGTGGCGAAAAAGCTGACGGTTGCCTGCTCCGGCTCCCGCAGCAGTGACCGCGTCAGCTTGAAGTGCGAGTACACCAGGTGGTGTTCCGCGACAATCCCCTCGTCCGGTGCCAGCCGCTCGCTCACCACGGCACGACAGAGCGCGACCGAGGCCTCCGCCAGACGGCGCTCGAAGTCCTTCTCGCCAACGTCTCCGCGCCCGCGGCGCTCGACAAGCTCGCGGAGTTCGCTGCGCAACTCATCCGCTGCGGCCGGCATTAGTCGTCGTAGGGGTACTCGCCGGGCGAAACGGTTCGCGCGTGCAGGCCGGGCACGAGTGTGACCACGATACTCAGCACCAGGACGAAGGCGACCACGACGGCAAACCAGGGATCCCACTCCCGGTAGGTGGAGTCGTAGAGCAGCCACAGCAAGAACCCGTAGAGCAGCACGTTGCCAAGAATTTGACCCAGCTTGCCCACTACATGGTCCCCTTGAGCCAGATGAGGTAGATGCCCGCCGCGCACCCGAGGGAAACCGCCAGGAGCAGGAACCAGTAGGCCCACATCGAGCTCAGCACCCATTTCATGATGCCGCCGCCCTTCGCTTTCTCGACCGTATCTGTCGTGGGCGTCGTCATGTGATCACCAGCGGTTTGACCCAGTCAGGGACCCATTCGCCACGCCGGTTGCGCCGGGCGAAATAGAGAAGTGAGATGATGAACAGGCAAAGAAAGATCATCTCGCCGAGGGTCAACATGACCGCGATCAGCGAAAGCCATGGCGCCTTCTGGCCGGAAAGCACGTAGACAAGCCGCATCGCCGCGCCTAGCGTGGCGAGGATGAGGGAGTAGCTCAAGACGTAGCGGATGGCGGGGCCACGCACGTACGCGGTCGCGATGCTGCCCAACTGGGCGCCAAAGAGCGCGCCGCTGATCATGAAGAGGACCGCCATCATGTCGACGTGGCCCTCGATCGAGTGGCGCAGCGCCCCGTAGCCTCCCGAGAAGACGATCTCGACCAGATCCGTGCCGACGGCGATGTGCGTGGAGGCACCGACCAGGTAGACCAGCGCCGGCACCCGGATGAAGCCGCCGCCCACGCCGAGGAAGCCGGCCAGGAACCCGGTTACCGCGCCCACGAGCACGATGACCCACATGGAAACGACCACGCGCGCCGTGCGGCAGCGGACGATGGGGAGCAAGTTGATGGACTGGAAGAGCTTGGGCAGAGAGCTGGTGTGCAACTCGCGGCCGGGATCGCGTCCCTGGGTCTCGAGCAACTTCATCTGCCGGTGGGAGCGGCGGGTCTCGATCTGCGTGTAGAGGAACAGGGTGAACATGACCACCACGGAGGTGACGAGGAGGACGATGCCCGCCGTTCCCGCCTTCTTGAAGTACACCAGGGTGCGCACCCCGAGCTCCACGCCGAGCATGGTGCCGGCCACCATGGTCAGCGCCAGCGTCCAGTCGATGTTGCCGAGCTGGCGGTGCCGCAGCGTGGAAACCAGGCCCTTGCCGGCGATGTGGGTCATGTCGATGCCCGAAGCCATGTAGCCCGGGAAGCCGAAGACAATCAACGCCGGCGTCACCATGTAGCCGCCGCCCACGCCGATGAATCCCCCGACAATGCCCACGGTGAAGCCGACGAACATGAGCAGGGCGATAGGCGCCTGCACCCCGGCGATGACGAAATCAAACATCGGTTCCTCGGCGTTGGGGGAAGTGCTGGATCTTTTCGAGCTTGAAACCCAGCATGTCCGTGAAGCCCTCGGCCATCAGCCCCAGCGACAGGCCCAGCAGAGCCACGATGAGCACGTTCCACACACCGGCCCACGGCCAGGTTTCGACGCCTTTGTGCTTGAAGCTGTCCTTGAACTTGAAGCCCTTGGCGTCCTTGAGCTCCCACGGAACGAACACCTGCAGCGTAGCCCCCGTGACCACGGCGCGCCGGCCCTTGGCGAGCGTCTCGTCGGAGATGACGCCATTCGTGTGGCGCGGCAGCCGGTCGCCCTTGCCCACCCGAATCGCCACCAGGCCGTTGATTTCCTCTCCGGTCACCACCTGCAAGGTGGCGGGCTGGCTCTTGCTCGCGTCCTTGAAGAGGTCGACGTTGACCGCGTAGCCGCCGACGGCGGCGCGATGATAGAACCACTCCACCATCTGACCGCTCACGTACGAATGAATGGTCAGAATCATCACGCTGGTGGCGACCACCATCCAGAACACGAACTTCACGACTCCTCGTCGCCTCAGGTTTACGGTGTCAGTCATGGCTGGGGGTTCCCGGGTGCAAGGCGCATCGTCTTCGGCAGGGAGAGTCCGGCGCTCCTGCCCGGATCGGGTGGCGACCGATGGGCCGGACGGGAGTATACACTAGCCACCCCAGCCAGAAGCCGGCGTCGGCGCCGTTTCCGCCATCGCGGCGCATCCGCGCGGGGTATCCTGGCCCGCCATGGCAACTGCGCGAAATCCCCTCTGGGCCGAGCTGCTGCAGCTTCTCCCGATCATCAGCCTCGCCTTTCCGTTCATCGTCGCCGGCAGGGTCGATCTCGCCAGGGCTGGGTCGGGTTTTCTCATCGGCGCGTTGCTTACGATTCCCATCTCGGTGGCCGTCGTCCTGCGCAAGCATCCGCTCAACCCCATCCTCGTCGGCACGGGTCTCTGGCTCTGGCTCGGTGCCATCGCCTTCCAGTTTCGCGTGGCGCCGCTCGCCGACTGGCTCGTGCGCACGCAGGCCTTCGGGCTCTTCGTCGCGGCCCTGGCCGCCGGCGCCGCCGCGACGGTCCTCTCACGCCGGGGCTACGTCGCTTGCGCAAGCAGCGACCCGCGCTGGACCAGGAAGGTCTCCATGGGCTTGCTCGGATTCACCCTGGTCATCGTGGGCTGGGCGTGGCTGTTCCGGCACGACCTTCGCCTCGGGGGCGGCCTGCCGTTCATCGTCCTCAACGTCGCGCGACGCGTACTCGTACTACGCGCGCCCATCGACTCGGCGACGACTTCCTGAGAGGTGGGCGCTCTAGGCCTTGCCGGTGGTCGGCGCGGGAAACGCCATGGGCGGCAGGAAGGCGGCGTAGAAGAAGGCGCAATCGCGGCGAACCTGCTCCTCGGTGAGGCTGTACTTCTCGAGATTGTACTTGTGCTCGGACTCGTACTTGCGCTGCTTCTCACCGAGCTTGGCAACCGTTTCGCGGAGCTTGGGGGTCATCTCGTGCCCGAGGAACTTGCACATCTCGTCCATCAGCCCCTCGAAGTCCGCCATCATGCGGTCGTAGCGCACGATGAACACGCGGCTCTTGTCGATGGCGCCACTTGACCACTCCTCGTGGAATCTCTCGAGCAAGAGGATCATCCCCTTGTACACGCGGTCGAGCCAGCGCTTGCGAACCTGTTCCGGCAGCGACCAGAAGCCAAACGCGCGGTCGAGCACGCCGGTGACCAGGCTCATGGTGCTGGGGATGATCGACAGCGGATCGCGTGCCATGTACAAGACCTGGGCCTCGGGATAGCGCTTGAGAAACTGCGGCAGACGGACCGCGAGAGAGAATAGCTTGGCGACGTTGCGGTCCGCCTTGTGCAGCACGAGGCTGCGCCGCCAGAGGGCATCGAGCCAATCCAGGTCGCGCTGCGAAGTGTCGCGCACGCGCGGATCGAACTGCAGCACATGGTCTGCCTCGTCGAACGCCAGGAAGAACGCATAGAAGAAAAAGCCGTCGAGATACCGGAACAGCAAGGCCACGTCATCGGTCTCGACCGAGGACAGGTTGGTGTCGTGCGCCTTGGTGGCGTGGAACTTCGCCGGGCTCACCTTCTCGAGCAGGGGCAGGAAGGGCCGAAACACCTTCTGAATGACGAGCGAGGGGTAGAGCATCATGAAAAGCTCCATGCCGCAGCCGAACCCCTCATCCGCGAGAAAGCGCTGGAGGAAGGTCGTGCCCGTCCGCGGATTGCCCACGAGCACGATCGGCCGGTTGGCCCGCGCCTGGCGCAGCTTGGGGAAGCACAGATGGTCGAGCGCCATGCCCATGGCCACGAGGGCGCGCAGGATACCGAACACGACGGCCACGATCAGGGGCACGACCCTGACAGCGAAGGTCCGACGCAGAACGCGGTAGACGTGGCCCATTCTGGAGAGGATGTTGTCCATGGCGACCTCCTGCGGCCTCAACCGGCGCGAAACTGTTCTTCGAACAAAGCCGCGAAGCGGTCAAGCTCCGTACTCGGCAGATCGTTGATCCCGGCCGCCGTGCGCCGCCCGCCCCCAGTGGGAAATTGGCGGCAGAAAGCCTCGGCCGAGGTGGGCGACTCCTTGGGCACGCGGAGGGAAACCAGGTAGCCGCCGTTCGTCTTGTGCGAGACGATGGCCACGGCGCTGCCCGCGTTGGCCTTGGCCAGATCGTTGGCCAGGGTGCCGCTGGCCCGCCGCGCCCACGCCGCGTCCGGCAAGAGGAAAGCGATGGCGCCCGCCACCTTGCGCATCGGCTCGAGGCGGCGAGCCAATTCCATGTCCTCGCGATAGCCCTCGGCCAGGCGGCGGAAGGTCGGCGATTTCGCCGCGAAGTCGAGCGGATCCGCGAAGGGCAGCATCTCCTCCGCGAGCTCCACTGGGGGCACGTGCAGATCGGCGATGGTCTCGCCGTAGTCGTTGTAGTTGATGGCGACGCCCAGGTCCAGCAGACGCTCGGTGGCCGCGGGCGCAAGCCCCGTCGCTTGCGCGAGAGCGCGCCCCTCCTCGGTCAGGCTGTCACCGAACAGACCGACCACGGCCCATTTCTGAAAGCGGCCTTCGAGGTAGCGGTCGACGAGCACACTGGTACATACGCTGGGGCTCGGGTCGATGTGCACCTCGAGCTTGCCGTGCTGGGGCACCTCGCCGGCGAAGTGATGGTCGAAGTAGCGGACGGAGACGCCGGCCGCGAGCAGCGCGACCAGCCCCTTGCGGTTCACGTCGAGGGAAACGTCGAGCACGGTGCACTCGTCCCCCGGCACGCCCGTCACCCGCTCGAGCAGCGCGATGTCGCGCTTGACCCCGCTGACGAGCGCGACCGCCCCCTGCCCCACCCCCGGCGACGCCAGGCGAAGCTGCTGCAAGGCACAGAGGCCGTCCGCGTCTCCGTTGAAGGCGTAGGTGAGACTCACGGTTCGAGCATCCCGTGCGCTTGCAGGTAGGCGACGATCGTTTCCGACGCTTCCTCGGGAGAGGTCGTCGTGGTGTCGATGGTGATTTCCGGTCTCTCGGGCGACTCGTAGGGCGAGTCGATGCCGGTGAAGTTCTTCAGATCGCCACGCCGGGCCTTCTTGTACAGGCCCTTGGGATCCCGCTGTTCGGCCACCGCGATGGGCGTGTCGACGTAGATCTCGATGAACTCTCCCTCCGCCAGCAGGCCGCGCGCCATCTGCCTCTCCGCGCGAAAGGGCGAGATGAACGCCGTGCTGACGATGAGCCCGGCATCCACCATCAGCTTCGCGACCTCGGCGATGCGGCGAATGTTCTCCACGCGATCCGCGTCGGTGAAGCCCAGGTTCTTGTTGAGCCCGTGCCGGACGTTGTCGCCATCGAGCAGGTAGGTGTGCCGCTTGAGGCTGTGCAGCTTCTTCTCGACCAGGTTGGCGATGGTCGACTTCCCGGAGCCCGACAGCCCGGTGAACCACAGCACGCACGGCTTCTGTCCCTTGAGGGCCGCGCGCCCGGTCTTGTTGACGTCGAGGGCCTGCCACTGGACGTTGCTGGCCCGGCGCAGGGCGAAGTGCAGCATCCCGGCCCCGACCGTGTCGTTGGTGATCCGGTCGATGAGGATGAAGCCCCCCGTGTCGCGGTTGACCTGGTACGGATCGAACGCGATGGGGCGGTCGAGCACCAGGTCGCAGATGCCGATCTCGTTGAGATCCAGCTTGCTAGCGGCCATGCGTTGCAGGGTATTGACGTTGATCCGGCACTTGAGCGGCGCCACCGTCCCGGTCACCGTCTTGGTGCCGATCTTCAGGAAGTAGCTGCGCCCTGGCAGAAGCGGCGCCTCGTTCATCCAGACGATGGTGGCCTCGAACTGGTCGGAGATCTCCGCGGGCTCGTTGGCGGCCACGACCAGATCGCCGCGGGAGACGTCGATCTCGTCCGCGAGGGTGATGGTGATCGCCTGCCCGGCGACGGCCTCTTCGAGATCGCCATCGAAGGTGACGATGCGCGCGACCCGACTGGTCCGGCCCGAGGGCTGCACGCGGATGGCTTCGCCCTGGCGCAGGCGGCCAGCGACGATGGTTCCCACGAAGCCACGGAAATCCGGGTTGGGGCGGTTCACCCACTGGATAGGCAGGCGCAGCGGCAGCTTGCGCACCCGGGTCTCGTCGATCTCGACGTTGTCGAGCAGGGTCATGAGGGTGGGCCCCCGGTACCAGGTCATCGTCGCGGAACGATCGAGAACGTTGTCGCCCTTGACCGCGGAGATGGGGATGCAGGTGACGTCGGGAAGCCCGAGCTCGGTGGCGAACGCGCGATAGTCCGCCTCGATCTTGCTGAAAACCTCCTGGGAGTAGTCGACCAGATCCATCTTGTTGACCACCAGCACCACGTGCCGGATGCCGAGCAACCAGACCAGGAAGCTGTGCCGCTTGGTTTGCGTCAGCACGCCCTTGCGGGCGTCGATGAGAATGACGCTGAGGTCTGCGGTCGAGGCGCCCGTGACCATGTTGCGCGTGTACTGCTCGTGCCCAGGCGTGTCGGCCACGATGAAGTTCCGCTTCTCCGTCGAGAAGAAGCGGTAGGCCACGTCAATGGTGATGCCTTGCTCGCGCTCGGCGGAGAGGCCATCGAGCAGGAGGGCATAGTCGATCTCGCCCGGGCGCGTGCCGACCTTCTTGGAATCGGCCTCCAGCGTGACGAGCTGGTCGTCGAACAGCGCCTTGGTATCCCAGAGCAAGCGGCCGATAAGCGTGCTCTTGCCGTCGTCGACGCTGCCGCAGGTGTTGAAGCGCAGCAGGCTCTTGGCCACCCGCAGACGGATACCCGCGTCGGCCGCTGCCACGCCTGACGACGTCTGCGTGGGCGAGGGCGAGCTTGGCTCGCCAGAGCCCGTCGCGGGAGGGTTTGGGAACCCGTCGCGGGTTCCCATGTCAGTCGTCCTCTCCTCGCCCATCAGAAGTACCCCTCCTGCTTCTTGGCTTCCATGGACGAGGGCGCATCGTGGTCGATGACCCGGCCCTCGCGCTCCGAGGTGCGGGCCGCGGCGATCTCGGCAATGACCTCGGCGAGGGTCTCGGCGTTCGACTCGACCGCGCCGGTCAAAGGGTAGCAGCCGAGCGTGCGGAACCGCACCTTCTTCATCATCGGTTTCTCCCCTGGGCGTAGCGGCATGCGCTCGTCGTCGACCATGATGAGCGCGCCATCGCGCTCGACCACGGGGCGCACCTTGCTGTAGTAGAGCGGGACGATCGGGACGTTCTCCAGGTAGAGGTATTGCCAGATGTCGAGCTCGGTCCAGTTNNAGCTCGGGCCGCTGGTTCTTGGGATCCCAGCGATGCTGGGCCGTGCGGAACGAGAAGACGCGTTCCTTGGCCCGGGACTTCTCCTCGTCGCGCCGGGCGCCGCCGAAGGCCGCATCGAAGCCGTATTTGTCGAGCGCCTGCCGCAGGCCCTGGGTCTTCCACACGTCGGTGTGCACGGCCGAGCCGTGGGTGAAGGGGTTGATGTTCTTCTCGATCGCCTCGGGATTCTTGTAGACGATCAGCTCCATGCTCGATTCCTTCGCCATGCGTTCGCGCATCGTGTACATGTCGCGGAACTTCCAGGTGGTGTCGATGTGCATGAGCGGGAACGGGGGCACCGCCGGATAGAACGCCTTGCGGGCCAGGTGCAGCATGACCGAGCTGTCCTTGCCGATGGAGTAGAGCATCACCGGCTTCTCGGCCTCGGCGATGACCTCGCGAATGATGTGGATGCTCTCGGCCTCGAGCCGCTGCAAGTGACTGAGCGTGTTCGTGGGAGAAGTCACCGGGGCTTTGTCTGCCATGGCATGTCTCGATGGATCGACCGAGGTTCCGGCAAAAGACCTGCGCTAGCCCCGCTCGATGTAGGTTGGCGTGAAGTACTCGTCCTTGGTGTTCGGCGTGAACGTCATCTTCGTGAATTCGAACACCGAACGCTGCCCGTTCTGCTTGTTGATCATCTCGTTGCGCAGGCTGCGGTAGCGCTTCTTCTTGGCGTCGAGCAGCTTGACGTCGTTCGCGATCAGCTCCTTGAGGAGCTTCCCATCCGGACCGTAGTGGAGGATCTTCATGGGCACGAACTTGCTCTTGTTCACCCAGTAGGTCCGCCTCGAATAACCATCGGCGGTTGCCGTCTCCTTGTTCTTCGGTGCCGTGTCGACGACGTAGCAGCTTTCCCCGCCGGCGCAGGGCTCTTCCTTGACCAAGGTGTAGGTGTAGTCATCGAGCGCCGGGGTGTTGAGATCGCCGTAGGTAAACTGGCTGCCCATGAACTGCTGCCCGCTCTGCGAGCTCAAGATACGGCGGGTCTTGCGCATCGCCGGCAGGTAGATCCACGCGTCGTCGGGCTTGGCCTCGTAGTCGAAAACGAGAAACCCCGTGCCTTGCACGTCGGCCGGCGACAGAAAGCGGAAGACGCGCTTCTCGGTCTTGCCGCCGTCGAAGAGCTTAGTGGCCGACGCGAGCTCGCGTTCGCGCTTGCCGCCCTTCTCATCGATGAGCGTCATTTTGATGGTGGATTCCGAGCCGTCCAGCTTGCGCGTGGTGGCGACCTTCTCCATGATGTCTCGCGCCGACAAGGCCGCCTCGGCATGCGCCGCCTGGGGGAGCAAAACGCCGCCCGTGCAGACGGTGAAGAAGAACGGGAGCACTTGACGTGTGAGTCTGTTCGTTCGCATTTGGAATTCCCTTTCAGAACGTGGCGCGGAGCTCGGCATAACCGGCGCTCATCTTCTGGTCGGCCAGGCCGAAGATGGTGCCGCTGGGCCCCGAGCCTACCTCGGCCCCCACATAGGCGATCATGGTGTCCGACAGGCGGTAGCCGATCTTCGGCGTCGTCAGCCACTCCTTGGTCGAGAAGTTGACCATGCCGAGCGCGGAGATGGACAGGGTGTCGTGCAGGGTGAGCCATTCGACACGCGCGGTGGCGAGATGCTGGACCCGCTCCGTCTGCGAGAACATCATCTGGCTGAACTTCGCGAGATCGGAACTGATCACCTTCGTATACTGCCCCCGCAATGGTTCGCCATAGGTTGGATCCATCTGGAGAACCGACGGTTCGTAATCCATGATCGGGCCCTCCTTCTTCCAATCGAACACATACCTTCCCAAGTACTGCACGATGACCATGACCGAACCGAACGTGTGATCCAACCCTAGGGCATACTGAAGGTCGGGGCGGGCGGTCCAGCTGCGGCCCTTGTAGTCGAATGGCCGCCGATAGGCAGCTTCCCCGCGGACTGCGACGATGTCGCCCAAGGCCGTCGAGAAGTCGAAGCCCACGACCTGGTGCTTGTAGGCCGTCCGCGCAATCACGATCGACGGGTTCACCGGGTCGAAGGTCAGGCTGCCAAGCGCGAGCCCCGGCAGGGGCGCGTACCCATACACGTACGAGACGGACATCTCCACGCTCGGGAGCTCGAGATGCAGACGGCCGGCCTCGAGCCAGCTCTTGAGGTTGGCCCCCGGATAATCGGGCGTGCCAAAGCTGACGAATTGCGGGAGATAGACTTGGGGCAGCTCGGACGGAACGTAGGAGGGCAACCACACCGCCTCGAAACGCACGGGCGAAAGCCGCAGGAACGCGCGCGCGCCGACGTTGCCAACGCGACGGTCGTCCTCGATGGGCGAGCGAATGCGCAGATCGTTGGGCGTCAGGTTGTTGGTTGGGTTCAAGAGATCGGCACGGCCCCACACGATGATCTGCTTGCCCAGCCGCAGGTCGACCGGGCCGAGGTAGGCATTGGCGTACGCCTCCCGCACGTCGACGAAGGTCTGCTTGAGGTCGCCCTGCAACCCGTAGCGCAGGCGCATTTCGGCGAAGCCGTCGCCGTATGGCTGCTTCGCGGTCCTGGCCACCAGCGCCACCTCGCCGTAGGCGGCCTTGAGCTCGGCCTGCCGCACGCCCGGAATCTTGCCGACGTACGAGTCGCCGCGCACGTAGCCGGTGAGATTGAGGGGCGCCGGCGGCGCGGCAGCCCCCGCCGCCCCTGGCGCCGCGGCCGTGCTCTGCTCGAAGAGTCCCGGCGCCCCGCTCGGCTCCGTCAGGGACGGCGCCTCCTGTGTGGCGGGCGCCGTTCCGGCATCCGCCACACTGGCCCCCTGCCCCGTGCCACCGCCAGTAGGGGCCACGCCCGCATCGGGCGCCTCCTCGCCGCCGGCGGCCACGGCCCGCCCAGTCGCGACGAAAGACAGGATGCAAAACAAGAGCAGAGGTCGAACGAACCGATCAGACATGCGCACCTCCAGATGATTCACCGGTCCACTCCCCGGTCACCATCACGATCGAGAGACCAGACGCCGCGCTGCCAAGAATCAGCTTGTCGCCCGGCCGCACCGTCCGCTCCGCGAGCAGGTGCTGGTACGTCACCCCCACGCTGGCGCTGGCGGTGTTGCCGTAGATGGAATGCGTGTAGACGCCCTTCTCGGGATCGACACCGGTGTCTTCCAGGAGTTTGCGGACCATGATTTCGCTAGGCTGGTGAAAAACGAAGTGATCGATGTCGCCGGCTTTCATGCCCAGCGCGGCCAGGCGCTGGTGAATCCACGGTGGAATGAGCTTCCCGAGGCGCATCAGCTCCGCCGATGACGAGAAGAGAGTTCCATCGATGGGAACCTGGCACAAGTGCCAATGATCGGGAACGGTGATCGTGTCGACCCCCAAAAGGCGTATCCCGCCCCTGACGAACGGGGACCTGCGCAGGAGCAAGCACGCGGCGGCGTTGCCCACGGTCAGGCCCGCGGACTTCATGTGCAGATCGCGTACCCGCTGGATGTCGTAGCTCAGGTAGTGCCGCGAGAGCTCGGAAGTGCAGACCAGAGCGGTCCGGTACTCCGGATGGAGCATCAAGTAGGCGGCGGCGGTCTGAACGGCCTCGAGGTGCCCGACGCAAGCCGCGGTCACGTCGAACGCGTGGGTCTTCTTGATACCCAGCTTGGCCGAGATCTCCATCGCGGTCGCCGGCTCGAAATAGTGCCGCGCGATGCCGCCGAAGATGACCAGGTCGACCTGGTCGATCGGCGTCTCGTTCACTTCCAGGCACTGTCGCACGGCCGCCACGGCGTAGTCGGCCACTTTGCCGCTCTTGTCGTCTTCGAGGTAGCGTACCCGCGTCTTGCACAGGCTGAACACGTGCTCGATGGCCGACGCGAGGCTCTCGAACTGCTTGTCCGTACCCTTGAACTGCGCGCGGACGCGCCGAATCGTCTCGGCATTGTCGACCGGCGTGCCGGGAAAAACGACACCCGGCTTGGAGAGGTATAGTTCTGGCAGGCTCACGAATGGTCCTTCTGACACGGCGTATTGTCGAGCCGTTGGCATGGAAACCCTGGGAAGGCTTCCATACCTTCCCGCGCTTTGGCTCGGCCAGGCAAAGCCCGGCTTCGCCGACGCGATTCGATGGGTCTAGCACACTGGGAAAGCCGCATCACAAGCCCGCGTTCTATCTACTTGCCCCCCACAAGCGAGCGCAGCAGGCCCTCGCGGGTGTCGGTTCCTGGCCCGAAGTAGCTGGGCAGCACGACCCGCCGGGTGCCCTGCTCGCGATCGAGCCTGTCGACGAACACCTGGCCGGCTGCCGAGACGACCACGGTGCGCAGGGAATCGGGGCCCACGGCATAGAGCAGCCGGTCGTCCTGCAATAACCCGCGATCCGCGAGCGCCCCGAACCATTCCGGTAGGCCTTGGCTGACCTTCTTTTCGAGGTCCGCGGCGATCAGGCCTGCCTTGCGCGCCGCTTCGAGGTTGTCGCGCACGACGCCTATGTACCGCTTGAGCGGGATGTCGCGCTTGAAGCGCATTTGCACCACCGCATGCTCGGCTCCGATGGCCACGTTCGCCAACTGCTGCGCCAGACCATCGGAATAGGCCTGGCCGCTCGCCAGACCCGCCAGGCGGGCCTGCGCCGGTTTGTCGACCCGCACCTCGACGGTGGCGACGTTGATCCTGAGAATGGTCTTCTGCAGGAGCATGTGCATGTACGAGTACGGGCCCTGCGCGAGATCGCTCGATTCGAGGGAGGGCAACGATCCTTCGGCCATGGCGGCGCCTGCGAACGAACCTACTAGAAAACACGCCCCCACGGCAGCCAACGATCCAAGCTTCCCACGCTTCATGCATACCATTGTTCGCAGGGCCTCCAGGGCGGTGGGCGGCTACAGTCCATAACGGTAGACCAGAGAAAGGGCCAGGAAATGGGAGGTGGCGTTGTAGGTGCCGGCGTTGATGGCCGGGGAGGGCTGGCCAGGGAGCAGGTTGGGGTTGCAGTTGGTCGGATCCGTCGGGCACAGACTGGCCGGAACCTGCTGGTAGACGCGGGCGTTGGCCTCGGAAACCGAGACGCTCGGCTGCAGCTTGAGCATGTAGGCGGCCACCACCTCGAACCGCCGCACGAAGAGTGAGGCACCCAGCGCGCCGCCAAACTGCGCCGCGCCCGGGAAATCCACGTTGGCATAGGCGGGATCCGCGACCGCGCTCTCGTAGTAGCCACCCGCGCGCAGCGTGAGCCGGCCCGGGAGCACCGCATAGTCGCCGCCGAGCTTCACGCCCAGCGTATCGCGCCAGTGCTTCTCTATCTTGATCTGGTTCAGATCCACGACCTGCCCCGAGTAGTTGGCCTGCAGCCCGTTCGTCTCGATGGTGAACCGTTTGACCCGCGACCAGGTGACGTACTCCACATCCAGCTCGACGTCGAAACGCTCGCGGTTGTTCACCAGGTTCCGGTAGCGCGCCCCGGCGCGAGCGAGGAGTGGCAGGGGCAGGGTCACGGTCACGTCGTTGGCCGGCGAGCCATTCCTGGTCAACCGCACGCCTCTGGGGTCCAGGCTCGCGTCGAGCGGCGTGACCTCGATGGTACTGTGGGTCACGATGTTCGACGGCACGACCTGGCCCGATAGGCCGAACATGAGGGACGGCACCGGCCGATACCAGGCGCCCAGGATCGCGTTGAAGGTGAAGAGCGCCGAGCCCTTCATCCTCACCACCATGTCGTAGGTGCTCCGCACCGGATTGTCGGCTTGGGTGGTCCCGCTGCCATCGATCATGAGCGAGTAGTTGAGGCGCGGCACGTGGATCCACTCCGCGGTCGCGCCGACCCCGAAGACCTCGTGGTATTTCCACGCGGCGCTGGCCACGTACTTGAGGATGATGGCCTCGCGATCGATCATCATGTAGCGCTGACCGTCGCGCTGTCCGTCGGCCAAGGGGAACGCCAGTTGGCTGATGCCCGGCGGCGCATAGGCCGCCAGCGCGAAGCCCCAGTCCTTGCGGCCGAGCTTCGAGGCCACGCCCAGCATGGGAACCAGGGCCTGCCACGGTTTGTCGTTCGACACCTTGTCGAAGGTGACCAGGGGCGCACCGGTCACCGAATAGTCATTGGTGGGGGCGCGGGTGAACGAGTAGGCGTTGTACGATGACTGGTTGTCGATCTCGACCAGGGTGGTTTCCAGATTCGCCAGCCCGGCCGGATTGAAACTGACCGCGGAGAGATCGTCGGCCTTGGCGGTGAACGCACCACCTCTCCCCGTCGCCCTGGCCCCCAGGGTGCCGGAGTAGTAGCCCCCGTCGGCCAAGGCCACGCCCGCGAACATCGCCGTGCCAACCAGCGTGGTGAAAACAACCAGGTACTTCATCGCATGATGGCCGACTCTAAGCGAATAGCGTCGTGGCCGGCTCTAGCTGGGGTTCAGGATGACGACCGCGATGGGCGACGGGAGGTAGCACGTGCTGCACTGAAGGGCGACCGCCCACACCCCGTTGGTCTGGCTGAAGCCCGAAAAGGCCTGGCCGGCGTCGGTCTGGGCCGTGGCGAGATCCACGCTCCTGGCGCCGTCCAGGATCGCAACATGGTAGATGGTTGCGGTTGGGATGCGGTCGTAGTCCAGGGCCTGCGCTTGCAGGTCGGCCACCCCCATGCCCGGGTAGAAGCCGAGCAGGAGGCTGTCGATGTTCTGGTAGATCACGTCGCCGCCCATTCCATCTTGCGTCAGCTGGCTCCACTCGATCACCCAAGGGCCGCCGGCCGGAATGTTCACCTTGGGCTTGTCGAGGTCGGCCGCGAACTGCAGGAGGGGCTTGCCCTCCGGCGCGTCGACCTCGCTCACGGCCGACCCAGTCGTGGGCGCGATGAAGGTCATGGTTTTGGTGCCCTGGCCCGGCACAACCCCATGCGCGAAGAGCAGCAGGTAATTCGTGTTCGGGTCCGTCGGCACGACGTAGTCTTGGGGCCCGAGATAGTCTTGGCCCGTGTGGAACGCGGAGAGCGCGGCGCAGGTCGTCCCCGGCGCGTCGGCCACGCGAAAGCTGCGGACCAACTTGACGGAGCTATTCGAGTCGAAGGTGCCGGCGGCAAACTCGGCCGCGATCTGCTCCTGGGTGAGCTTCACGACCTGCAAGAAATTCACACTCTCGATATTCGTCGTCGTGCTCGTCGAGTCCACGGGGTGACCCAGGAGATCGGTCTTGAGCATGGTCCAGCAAGTGGTCAAATTCGCGCCGGGCGCCGTGGGCGCCACGGGAATCGTCAACTTGCTGGTGACCGTGTAGTTGTTCTCGTTCTTGATGGAGGCGTTGCCTGTGGTGGCCGGACCACTGCCGCCACTCCCACAGGCCGCGAACAGAGGGGGAATCAACAGGGATGCGACGACAAGTGCCACACCGCGTCCCAACTTTGAATGCTCGCTGGCGAACTTCATTGGCACATTTAACCCAAAAGGAACTCCCGACGCCAGCTGGAAGAACTTGCTTTCGACCGGGACCATCCCGCGGAGCATGGTGAGGCGCTTTTGTTGAACGAACCGTCCGTTGTCTTTCTGTCTTCTTTCCCATGGATAGACACGACTCGGCGCCGGCCGATTGCACGGCGTGCGCGTGGCGTACGCGTGCGTGAAAGAACTCGTCCCCCACCGGCAGAAGGCGTACGCTGCTTTCGAACGCCCCCATGTCACCTGCCCCCGCCGCCCCGAGCCAGGCGCACAGTTCTATCAGCCAGGCGTATGCGCTGTCGGTGACCGC
>PNBO01000150.1 GCA_003136095.1 Myxococcales bacterium | reverse complement strand
CCGGATCTTGCTACACAGGGTCAATTTCACGAACCGCATTGGCATCAAGCTGTAGATTCTTCTCCTAGCCTCAAGCGGGGCCGCTAGTCCATGGTCCAGAGCCGCTCCACGGTCTGCACGATGACGACGTCCGGTTTCTCGGTATCGAGCAATCCCGACTTGAGCAACAGCTCCCGGGATCCGCGCGTGACTAGGCGCATGGTCACGTGCTCGAACTGCATCTCGAAGAACGGCTGGTCGAACTCGAAGAACGAATCAGCGATGACCAGGAGTTTCCCGCGCTTGGGACCTGCGTGCACCGCGAGGCTCGCGAATATGGGAACCCAATCTTGGTCGCCGCCAAAGGCGGGTAGGCCCATGAGCATCGTCAGGTCACCGACCCGCGGCGGCGCCAGCTGCCACTGCGCCAGCTCCACCGGCAGAACCGTTCTCGAGGGATCCTGGGCGGCGAGGGCCCGCGCAATGGCCTGATAGGCAAGCGCTCCGGCGCGCCAGTTCCAGTGCGTGTCCGTGGGATAGTAGAGTTGTTCTCTCGACTTGGCCTGCCTGAGAGGAGGCCTCAGATCGACCAGAGGCACGGAGTCGAGCGTCGCGGCCATCGCCCAGAACTGGTCGAGCCGCGAGAGGGTGCCGGGCTGGGGTCGTTTGTCGCGCGGCAGGTACTCGGGATAGACGGTCTGCTTGTCGGGACAGACGGCGATGACCAGCTGAGCGCCTTTCGCGCGCACCAGGGCCGTCAACTGCCTGAGCTCTTCCGCGATGGTGGCCAGGGCGGCGGGGCTATAGGGCTCCTTGCCCAGAACCGACTCGAAACCGATGCCATCGCTGGCCGCACCCGCATCGTAGTAGAGCCAGCGCGACGTCCCGTCCGATTCGCCCTTCACGACGATGGGGTTAGGCAACAAATAATAGGTGGCCAGCCGAGCGGTTCCGATGAGCAGCTTGCGAAACCCGAAGTTCTCGTTGAAGTACTTCTCATACGCCTGCGCGATGGCCGGCGCTTGCCGCAGGCTGGCCNNCGGTAGTAGATGAAGGGGTTGAAGGATCCGCTGGCCAATTTCATCGCCGAGAGGAGGAGCAGCGACATCACGACCACGGCGCCGGCGGGCCGGGCGCTCCAGCCGTCGTCGGCCTGCTTGACTAGAACGCGCGAGGAGAGCCAGCGCAGCAGTGGCGTCGCGGCAAGCACGCCGACCACGATGGCCAGCCACCCCTGGGCCGAGACGATCAGAGCCAGCTCGCCGCGATCGAAAACCATCCACCCTTTCAGGCTGACGAGCGCGCGAAAGTAGCTGGCGGCGTGCGTGAACGAATCAGAGCGAAAGAGGATCCAGCCCGCGACCACCAGCAGCATGGCGTACATCCTCTGTAGCGCGACGGGGATCCGCTCGAGCCACTTGAGCAACGCCGCGCGCTCGGCGATGAGCGCGAGGCCGTGAAGCACGCCCCAGGCCACGAACGTCCAGCTCGCCCCGTGCCAGAAACCGCACAGGAGGAACACCACGAACATCGCCAGGTATGCGCGCCAGGCCGGCACCCAGAACTGATTCCCGGTCAGCGGCACGTACAGGTAGTCGCGAAACCACGAAGTGAGCGAAATGTGCCAGCGCTTCCAGAAATCCGTAATGCTGGTCGACCAGTAGGGCAAGTCAAAGTTCTCGCGGAAGTGGAAACCAAACATCCGCCCGAGCCCGATGGCCATGTCCGAGTAGCCGGAGAAGTCGAAGTAGATTTGTAGCGTGTAGCAGAGCGCGCCCAGCGTGGCTTGGACTGGCGTGAGCGTCGCGCGCGGCATGTTGAAGCACTGGTCGGCGACCGCCCCTACCACGTTGGCGATGAGCACCTTCTTGGCCAGCCCGACAACGAAGCGGTAGACGCCGTACGCGCAATCTTCCCAGGTGTGCTTGCGCTGGCCAAGCTCGTGCGCGACGTGCCCATAGCGAACGATGGGGCCGGCCACGAGCTGGGGAAAGAGCGAGATGTAGAGCGCCAGCCGGAACGGGCTTCGCTGCACCTCGACCTGTCCGCGCGCGACGTCGATGAGGTACGACAGAGCGTGGAAGGTGAAGAACGAGATCCCGAGCGGCAAGGGAATGGCGGGGACGGCGAGCTCGTGGCCGAAGCCCTGGAACAGCGGATTCAAGTTGGTGAGCAGGAAGCACCAGTACTTGAAGTAGACGAGCAGGCCGAGGTTGACCGCCACGGCCAGCGCGAGCGCCAGGAAGCGCGGCCGGCTCTTCTGGGGGAAGTGGGCGATGAGCAGCCCGAAGATGAAGTTGAGGCCAATGGAGCTCAGCAGGAGCGGCAAGTAGCGAAACTCGCCCCAGGCGTAGAACCAAAGACTCGTCAGAAGCAGCCAGACGTTCTTCAGCCGGATCGTCGGAATCAGGTGGTAGCCAGCGAGCGCGATGGGAAAGAACAGAAAGAGAAACAGGACGGAGCTGAAAACCATGGAGCCTCGGCGCTACGGAAGCTTGCCATCGATGAGCTGGCCCAGATCCCCGACCGTTTTGATCCTGCGCAGATCCTTGTTTTCGAACTTGATCTTGAAACGCAACTCGACCGCCGCGACGAGGTTGACGTGGGCCATGGAATCCCAGCCATCGATGTCGTTGGGGGTCATGTCCGGCTTGAGGTCGAGCTTGGGATTGGCGAACACCTGCCGGAACACTTCATGCAAGACTTCCTGACACTTCATGCTTGGTCCTCGATGGTTGACAGATCGCCGGGGTCCTGGCCTAGGTAGCGCGCCCGCAGCACGCGACGCAGGATCTTGCCGCTCTTGTTCTTCGGAATTCGCTCTACGATGACGACGTCTTGCGGGGTGGCGGCGGCGGAAAGGCGATTGGCCACGTGCAGGCGGAATTTCATGCGCAGCTCGTCGGTAACCGCGACCCCCTTGCGCAGAGCCACGAATACGACGATCTTCTCGAAGAGGATGGGATCGGGCACGCCCACGGCCCCCGATTCCGCGACCTCGGCGAGCTCGAGCAGCGCGCTCTCCACCTCGAAGGGACTGACCAGGTGACCGGAGGTGTTGATGACGTCGTCGTTGCGGGCCGCGAACCAGAAGTAGCCATCCTCGTCCTGGAAAGCCAGATCCCCGGAATCGTAGTAGCCGTTGGCGAACTTCGCCCGGTAGGTGTCGGTGCGATTCAAGTAGTCGCGAAACATCGAGGTCCACGGATAGCGCAGGCAGAGGTGCCCCGTGGTTCGGGTGGCGCAGGGGTTTCCCGCGTCGTCGAGGATTGCGGCCGCGATGGACGAAACCGGCTTGCCCATCGATCCCGGCCGGATGGCAAGGCCCGGCCGGTTGGCAATCATGATGCCGCCGGTTTCGGTCTGGAACCAGGTGTCGTGGATGTCCCGATCGAGCACCGCACGGCCCCAACGACTGATCTCCGGGTTGAGCGGCTCGCCGACGCTGAAAATGCTGCGCAGGTGCGAGATGTCGTAGCGCCGGTAGTCGATGTCGTCGGCGCGTGAGAGCATGCGCAGGGCGGTCGGAGCCGTGTACCAGACCGAAACGCGCTGGTCCTGTAGGATGCGGAACCAGTGATCGGGATCGAAGCCCCCGGCGAACTGGACCTGCGTGATGCCGAGTAGCCAGGGACCGATGATTCCGTACGAGGTGCCCGTGATCCAGCCATGGTCCGCGGTGCACCAGTAGATATCGTCGCGGCCGAGCTGCATGATCTCCGCCATGCTGTGCTCGATGTGGGGGGCGGCTCCGTGCACGTGCAGGACGCCCTTGGGCTTTCCCGTCGAACCCGAGGTGTAGTGGATGAGCGACGGCGTGTCTTCCTCGACGGTCGCGGTTCGCCACTCGCTCGACGCGCGGGCGAGCCGCGAGGGCAGGCTCAAGACATTCGGGGCCACGTCCACCGCGCTGTCGATGAGCAGGATTACCTGGAGCGCGGGCAAGGACGGCCAGATGCGCTGGAGCCGTTCGAGCGAGGCGCGTCTGGTCACCACGCAGGAAGCCCCGCAGTCCGCCAGCCGGTCGATGAGGGCCAGATCGCCGAAATTGGCGAACAGCGACAGCACCGTCGATTTCGCCTTCAGCGTTCCGAGGAAGCTGGCGAAGACCTCGATGCACTTCGGCATGAACAGGGCCACCACCTTGCCCGCGTCCTGGCCGACGTCGCGCAGGACGTTGGCGAACTGACCGGCCAGAGCATCGATCTGCCCGAAGGTGTAGTCGCGCGGTGACAAGTCGGACTGGACGAGCCGCAACGCCACCGGGTCGGGCCGGCCGACGCCGCCCGACCATGCCCGGCAAATATCCCCGAGGTTCTTCCCCATGTTTTCCGGCGAACCATACCATCCCGAGACACCACCCTTTCAAGAGCAATGCGCTCCCCTTTGATGCGGCGCCACCGCGACAGCAGTACTGTCACGCTGGACCTCGCCGCGCGGTAGAAGCTAGGGCAACCCGGGCGTGTCGGTGCGCGCCTCGTAGAGGGCGTGCAGGGTGGTGATGTAGAGGGTCCGCCGGTCGGCGCCGCCAAAGGTGCAGTTCGAGGGTGGAAACGGGAGGGGAATGCGGCCGGCAAAGTGGCCGTCGGGCGCGAAGCTCAGGATGGCGCTTACTTCCTTGCTGTTGTTCGCGACGTAGACGCGACCGAGATCGTCCACGCAAAGACCGTCGGGCACGTGCAACCTGCCCTCCGGGGCCGTGTTCCCTGCCGCGAACGGCTCGGGTTCCCCCACGCTGCCATCGTCGGCCACGGGCAGCCGCCATAGACGATCGTGGGCGTCGCTGCCGACGTACAGGGTGCGGCCATCGGGCGACAACCCGACCCCGTTCGGCATGTCGGTCTCGAACGCCACCGACAGTACACCGGCCGGCGAAACACGATACACGGCGGTCTTTCCGTGCTCGCCGGGGCGCGCACCCCAGGTCGTGTCCGTGAAGTAGATGTTCCCATCCCGGCGCAGGGTCAGGTCGTTGGGCGCATTCAGCGTTGCTTCCGAGGGCGACCGGTCAGCAAGCACGCCGCGAACGCCACCGGACACACGCGCCAGGCTGCCGTTCCAGCGCTCGCAAGCCACCAGGCTCCCCTCGCCGTCCACCGCCAGCCCATTGGTGCTGATCGGCGCACCCGGATACTCGACGACGGAGAATGCGCGCGTCCCGGGATCGAATCGGTAGATCTTGGCGGCTGCTTGGTTCCGCTCGACGACATCCGAGAAGATCAGGTAGCCACCGCTCGCCACCCAGAAGGGACCTTCGAGCGACTCGAAGGCAATGTCGCTGGGGATGGGGCGCGGGGCGCTGGCGAGAGAATGTTCAGACAGCGCACTGGCCGACCCCGTGGCCGGCGCAGTCGTGCCACACGCGGCACCGAGCAGCCCGAGGAGGAAGACGAGTCGGAGTTCGGATAGCGAGCGCATGGCTGGCTTGTAGCACGGGCAGACGAGATCCTCGATTTTCCGTTCCGTCAGATCTCTATCGATGCCAGGCGAGCGGCCCTTCGGAGATGGATCGCCGCCGGTACCCTACTCCGGCGGCACGGCGATTCTGATCTCCCCTTGCTCGATGGGATCGACCGCCCGTAGCTTGGCGGCCACCCGCTCGTAGTCGGCGGGAGCGACGCGCATGATGGGCAGCCGCGAGCTCCGGCGCAGCTTGATAGTGGCCGCGCCGCCCTCGGCGCCCACCACTCGCCGGTCCTCGGAGAAACGCGCCTCGCCCACGCTCACCTCACCGCCCTGCCCCACGTCGAGCACCTTCGCGCCGGCGGGCAGCACGAATTCGGCGTCGAGGTCGAGGGGGACGTCGTAGCCGAGCGAGAGCGCGGTCTTGCGCTGCGGCTCGGTGCCAAAGCGGCGGCCGGGCTGGGCACGGAAGAAGACGGGGCGCAGGCGCAGCACATCGCCCTGCCGATCCGCGAGGCGGGCCGACTTGAAGGTGTACGTGACCCGCGTGCCGGCGTTGCCCGCGCTCGCATCGATGTCCAGCGCATCGAGTTGCGCGCCGGGAAAGTGCTGGCCCAGCCAGTGTTGCTCGAAGCCCTGGCGCAGCTTGATGCGGTCCTTGCCGGCGCGGTCGAGCATCTCGCTCCACTCCACCGCGGGCCAGCCCGACAGGTCCTCGGTCACCGCGACCTGCGCGCTCCCGTCGGCGGCCAGGCGCGCGCGCAAGGTCACCTTGCGGCTGTCCCGCACGGCGGTGACCGCCCGCACGACCTGGGCCGTGCCCATCACCACGGCCTTGACCCCATCCACGCCCGCATGCAGGAAGGCGAAGGGAGCGTGGCGGAGCTGCGGATCCACGAAGCGGTCGCCGTCGGGCCGCGGAAAGCGCACCAGTACCTCGCGGAAGTCGTCGAGCTCGGCCGGCACAATGGGCGCGTTGGCCTCGACGGAGAAGAGCGAGCGAGCGAGCACGAGATCGGCGGGCACGGACAGACTGCGCGCCAGCGCGATGATCAGCCCGGCGCGGTTGCCCCGGCCGTGCGCCAGGGTCGCGGTCGCGGCCTCGGTGAAATCTGCCTCGGGCTCGATGTGCTCGCGCACCCAGGCTACCACGCCCTCGGCCAGACGGGACCGCTCCCCGCCCGCCTGGCGCGCGATTTCGGCGGCCAGCTTGCGAATCTCGGG
>PNBO01000180.1 GCA_003136095.1 Myxococcales bacterium | reverse complement strand
TGGAAGGGCTTCACGGCGACGCGCAAGTTCCGCGGGGTGGAATACCAGATCGAGGTCAAGAACCCGAACAAGATCTGCAAGGGCGTCAAGTCGGTCACGGTCGACGGCAAGAAAGTCGCCGGCAACGTGATCCCCTTCGAGACCGGCAAGAAGGTGGTCAAGGTAGAGATTACGCTCGAAGCGTAGGAGGGGGAGGACACAGAGGGCGCGTGATCTAGCCTCGCCCCGCGTCCGCGCGGGGAGAGGCCGCCGAGCGGAGCGAGGCGGGTGAGGGGCGCGCCGAGCGGAGCGAGGCGCGAGAGGGGTCGCCGCCTACTCGCCGGCCTCGTTCCTCATCATCTGCAGCGTTCTCGACACGATTCGCGCCCTCACCTTGGGATAGTGCTGGGCCAAAAAGCGCCTGACGGCCTCGATATCCTCAAGCGACGCAACTGGGGTGATGCCGACCTTCTGCGGAGCCTCGTTCGAGTCGGCCTCTCGCAAGGCATCGATCCTGATCGCGCCAACAAAGGCCACTCGTCCGGCGATGGCCCCGAATAGGGGAATGCGCGCTTCGCCGACTGGGCCGTAGGCAGGGCGGGCCCCGGCCTTTTCCGACCCCTGGGTGGCGCCCCCGGCCACCGCGCTGCCTGGGACGACAGACCAGAACCCCGTCTCATAGGTGGGCGCTGTCCCGTCCCTCCCGCCGGCAAGCTGGTCAGGTCGCACCTGGATGACCGCGTACGCATCCTCGTCTTGGGTCGGTGACACCCTCGCGACGACGAAGCCTGCTTTTGCCGAGAGCCACACCCCGCTTCGGGGGCCCTTGCTTCGCCAGCCATTCTGATCGATGCGCCCCGCAGCGAGCAGGACCTGGGCGGGCGGCACGACCTTGAGCACGACGATGGCAACGTCGTTCGATGCCTCCACATCGTCCTCATCGAAGGCAGCCCAGGTGGGCATTTCACCGATTTGGCCGGCGCAGCCGCCGGCAGGCAGCGCGAGGAAGACGACGAGCGTCAGGAAGATCGACCGCATGCGAAGGCACAATAGTAGCCCGAGAACAGGTGCTTGGACCAGCACGGCTGGCCTCTATGCCAGGCTGACAAATCGTGCTATTGCCTGCCGCTATGACCACCGAGACCAAGAAGGCCGCGCCGGCGGTTTNNGCGGTTTTGTGGGTTCCGTCGTCGTATTTGGCGATGGGGTTCGTGCTGTGCGCGCTCACGCTCAGCACGACCTTCGTCTTCAAGAACCTGGGGGTCGAGAAGAGCACGATCACGATGCTCGCCGCGATCCTCATGTTGCCCTACACCTTCAAGTTCCTGTGGGCACCGCTGCTCGAGCTGTACAAGACCAAGAAGTTCTTCGTCGTGCTGATGCAACTCTGCGCNNACCATCGACATCGGCACCGACGGCGTCTACGTCACCACGCTCGACGACAAGCAAAAGGCGCGCTGGGCCGGCATCCAGAGCATGGCCTGGACCGGCGGCCAGTTCATCGCGCTAGGCGCCCTGGTCTGGGTCGCCGGCAAGCTGCACGACGACTGGGGCGTCTCCGATTGGAAGATCGCCTGGATGTACGTCTTCCTGGCCGCCGCGGTCATTCTCGTGGGCTTGGCCGCGTGGCACGGAGTGTTCATGCCTCCTGGCGCCAAGGCGAAGGATGCGCCCAAGAACATGGGCGAAGCGATGGCCGGATTCGGACGCGCCTACCGGACTTTCTTCCAGAAGAAGCTCATCTGGCGAATGCTGGCTGTGGCGTTCTTCTATCGCTTCAGCTGGTACCTCATCGAGAAGGTCAACAACATCTTCCTCATCACCGATCGCGCCGAAGGCGGCCTCGGCCTGACCAACCAGATCGCCGGCCAGATCAGCGGCGTCTGGGGGTCGGCCTCGTTCCTGGTGGCCAGCGTGGTGGGCGGCCTGGTGCTGGCCAAGGTCGGCCTGTCCCGCAAGACCCTGATGTTCTTCGTGGGCAGCCTGGTCATTCCGAACCTGGCCTTCATCTACCTTTCCAGCTCACCACCCGATGCGGGCAGCGTCTGGCTCGTCACCGTCGTCTGGTGCGTGGCCATGTTCGCCTACGGCTTCGGCGCCGTCGCGCACATGTACTACATGATGAAACAGATCTCGCCCGGCGACTTCCAGACCGCGCACTACGCCTTCGCTACCGGGACCATGGGGCTCTGCAATTTCTCCGCTGGCTTCTTCAGCGGCAAGCTCGCGGATGCGCTCGGCTTCCAGACCTTCTTCCTGGTCGTCCTCTTCTGCGCGATTCCGGGCCTCTTGGCCGCGTGGTTCGCTCCTTTCGTCCATAAAATGAACGTCGAGCACGAAGAACCCCCAGCGCAGCCCACGCCCGCCGACGTGTAGAAATCCTTGCCTGACGAAAAGGCCCGCTCCTTCGAGGAGCGGGCCCTTTTGCTATTTCCCTCGTCTACGGCCGGAGCGGCCAGCTGGCATCCGCGAGGCGTTCCTTGGCGATTCCTTGCAGGCGAACGCGCATCGTTTTCATGGTGATGCGCTCGCCGGGTTCGTGGGCGAGGCCATCACAGAGGAGATCGGCCAAGGGCGCGTGACGGTCGTGCTGCTTCATCCATCCGAGCGCGGGCGGATCGCCGTCGTGGTTCAGGTGCATGGCGAAGATGGCCGGGAGCGTGGATCCCGCGAACAGGGGCTTGCCGGTCAGAAGCTCGTAGGCGAGACACGAGAAGGCGTAAACGTCGGTGGCGCGCGGGTCGAGGCGGTCGCCGAACTCGGCGGTGTCCCACACCTCGGGCGCGCCGTAGTAGGGACTGCCGCACCCGGGCCGGACCTGGCGACCTGCCAGCCCGAAGTCCACCAGCACCGGGACCTGCCGCTGGTCGCTGCGCGGCCGCCGCGGGGCCGTGTTGTCCCGCTGCGCGCGCAGGATGACGTTGGCCGGCTTGACGTCGAGATGGGCCAGCCCGACGTCGTGCATGGCCTGCAGCCCTGCGGCCATGCCGTCGAGCACGTCGAGCGCCAGCCGCATGTTGAGCGCGCGCCGGTCGACCAGGCGCTCGAGGGTATTGCCCTGCACCAGCTCCATCACCAGGATGGGCTTGGGCCGGGCTCCGGCGTCGAAGGTGACGAAGCCCGCGATGTTGGTGTGGCGGGGCAGCGTCAGCAACGCGCCGGCCTCGTCGCGGAAGAGCTGCATGAACTCNNGCGAAGGTCTCGGCGCCCTCCTCGTGGCGCTCTTCCGACCGGCGCGCCACGAAGACCGAACCACCGCCCCCGGCACCGATGGGGCGCACCACGAAGAAGCCGCCGAGCAGCCGGCTGGGGGGCAGCCATGGGGGCAAGCGGAGCTGGCTCTTGCGCTTGGTGAGATGCGTGACCTCGCCCGACGGGCGTGGCTCGCGCGGCAGACGACCGACCCGCATGAGCACGCGAGCCACGACTTCGGCGAAGAGCGGCGGCAGGTCCTGGCGCACGGCCTCGGCCGCCGCGTTGGCGGCCGCCTCCACCCCCTCGTCGCGTTCGAGCAAAGCGCGCTCGATCCAGGCCTCCAACCGGCGGAGAGCCCGCGTCGAAGACGAGGGAAAGTAGTTCTCGCGCAGCCCGGTCCGGCGCATGGCCCCGGCGCACAGACCCGCGGCGTAGGTGATAGCGGAGGCCAGACGGTCGAGCATCGCGCCGCCATCGTCGCGGCGCAACTCGGTGAGCGACACCGCCCCATTCAAGCTCTCGAGCACCCGAGTGATGCCCAGGATGGCCCGGCGCAAGCCCTCCACGCGCGCCGAGCTGCCCGGCGGCAGCGCCTCGGCCACGCCGCGCAGGTTGTCGACCAGGCCGTGCTCGTCGCCGCGTCCGCCACGTTCGGCCAGGGCGCGCGGCACCACGGCAGCCGAGGCAAATACCTCCTTGAATTCCGGGACCATGCACGCCTCCGCCAGGGCGCGCAGGTCGGACGCGCTACTCAGGCTCCACAGCGTGGCCACGAACACGTCGGACAGTTCCGCGACCTGATCGCGCGCCAGGGCGTCCGCGGCGCGTGCCATGGTCGCGCAGAGCAACCGGCGCAGGGGCGAGGGTGCGTCGCCCAGAGCGCGCTGGGCGAGCAGTTTGAACACGTGCAGGCGCCGGGCTCGCACCTCGGCCGTGGGTTCATCCCCATCGCCGATCTCCGTGTCCACCAGGTGCAGCAAGGTACGGAGCTGGCGGAAGCGCAAGGTCAGGTGTGGGATCTCCTCGCCCGTGACCAGCTGTTGTTCGTGCACGAGCAGCCAACTTCCCAGGCGCCACAAGATCCCGGTGAGTGGGCTCGGCCCCGCCTGATTGCGCTCGCGGACGGTGAGTAGGTCGGAGAGAGCCGAGGTGGCGAGCAGGCCGGTGTCGAGTTCGCGGAGGGCGCGGAAGGTGACCTGGCGCTCGCCCGAGGTTTCCTCGCCGGTGCTTTCGAGGACGTCCATGGCGGTGCCCGCCACCTGCAGCGCGGCCTCGGTCGCCGGACCGAGATCCCGGCCCTCGGCGAAGGCTTGCAAGGCGTCGCCCAGGTGGAAGCGCAGCGAGGTGCTGGGACGCTCGGCGCCCATGTCGAGGTCGTCGATGAGCGCGCCGATCAAGGCTGCGGTGCCATCATCCGCCGAGGCCTGGTCGGCGCGCAGGCGCTCAATGGCCATGAAGGCGGCCTGCGCGCCAACCAGGCCAGAGACTTCCTCGCGCAGGTCGGCCAGGGCCTCGATGGCCTCAATGCCCCCGCAGGGCACCAGCTTCGCCAGAAGCTCGTCGGCGGCCTCGGGCTCTTGCTCGACGACGCGGGAGAGGCCAAAGATCATTGCCGAGGCGATGCCGTTGTCGCGCTCCTGCAGCTCGCTGCCCAGCAGCTTCAAACAGGCGGGCAAGGCCGTGCCCGGATCGTGGGCGACCGTGGCGGCCAGGGAGGTGGCGGCCCGCCGCCATTCGCTGGGGCCCAACCGAGGAGAGAGATCGCGCTGGATCTCGGCCGCCCGCAGGGGCGCCGCGACCGCCAACAGCCCGCGCGCGACGGCCACGTGCCTCCAGACCAGCGACTCGCGATCGGTGATGAGCCGGCTCCACGCCGTGCGCACCGTCGAGCGTTCGAACACGCGAATCCCGCTGTCGTCGCCCTCCTTGGCGCGCCTGGCCGCTTCGCGCGCCGCCCGCTCGAGCAGGCGGGCGGCCAACCGCCGCGCCGGCAACGCGCCGATGGAATGCGCCGACAGCCAGTCGCGCTCGAGCTCTGGCCGCGAGACCAAGGCGAGGGCCAAACCGTCCACATGCGCCACCGAGGAGAGCGGCAAACGCAACGAGAGCGCAACACGCGCACGGATCAGGGGGCCTCCGAGCGCGCGCGGCGAGGACAGCGCCAGCGCGGTGGCCAGGGTCACAAAGGTAGCCGCGTCGCCCTCGTGCAGGGCGACCAGCACCCGACGGCCTAGCTCGCGTTTCTCCGGGCTCGGGGGCAAGGCGCCGGCCAATTCGAAGAGGGCGGCCGCGGCATCGGGCCGCGAGAGAAACGAAAGATCGTCGACCAGACCCGCGCCCAGGGCCGAGCGGAGGCTGGCGAGCAATTGGTCGGTGGCCAGGCCTTCAAGCGGCGTGGGCTGCTGGTCGGCAGCCGCCGCCGCCAGGCTGGCCATGCCCTGTCGCCAGAGCGAGCGGCGGTCATCGAGGCTCTCACGCGTGTGAATCTGCGCGAGCCCCGCGAGGTAGTCTTCACCGCCGTGCATGGTGGGTCCCTTGACGCTCGGCCGCTGGTTCCGCTCCGAACCGGGTCGCGCGTCAGGAGGAATCTATCACTCTAGTCGCGTTGGCGCAGCCGGGCTCTGCCCGCCGACTTCGTCGGCACTAGGGACCACACCCAACCCACCCTGCCCCTCGCGGCCTTCGGCCGCGACCCGTCGTGCCTCCGCCACAGCGCGCGAGGCCGAGCGTAGCGAGCGGGGTGGTGGGCGGCGGGCAGGGGCCGAAGGGATTGGAAACCCTCCCAGGGTTTCCATAACAACGAAATTTCCGCGCGGGCGACCCGCGCAAGCGCCGCGGGCGGAATATACTGCGGCGGGATCACGATGCGAAGGCAGCTACCCGCGCCGAACCTCACCGCCCTGCTCGCCCTGGCCGCGTTCGCGGATCTGGTCCTCTATCGTGTCGCCAGCGCCGTCTTCCTGCCCACCCAGAATGGCACCCCGACCGACCGCTGGTTGGCGGATGTCGCGCTCTTCGCCTCGAATCTGTCGGGGATCCTGGCGCTCGTCCTGGCAGTGGCCGCGCTGTTCTTCGCCTTGGGTTCGGACCAGATCTTCCCGCGCTCGATGCGCATCACGGTCAGCACGGTGGGGTTGTTCTTCTGCATGCTGGCCGGCATCGGCGTACTGTGGAGCCTGGCCCCACAGTACCTGGTTCATTTGCGCATCAGCCATGGGTTCCTGGCCTTCTTCCTCGCGTTCGGGGTGTGGCACGGCGACCGGCCCTGGCGGGCCAAGCTCGGCATCACCCTCTTCGCGGTCCCCATCGTCATCCAGGCCTTCGCGCTCTTCTCCTTGCGCATGGCGTGGTCGAATCCTAACCCCGGCGCCCTAGCCCGGCTGGCCCATGCGCTCACCCTGATCGCGATGATCGCGGCGCCGCTCCTCGTGGCGCCCTGGCCGTGGAGCCGAGCCCGGGCCGCCATCACGATCGGCAGCGGCGTCATCCTCGCCGTCGCCGGGGTCGCTGCGACCAAGCTGCGTTTCGACCTGGTGCAAGCGGCCCTGTTTTACGGTCTGCGCATCGACCTGGCCGGCCTGGCCTCGACGCCCGAGCGAGTCTATTCGGGCGCTCTCATCGCGGCCTTCGCCTGCCTGGGCGCAGGCGCCGCAAGCTGTCTCTGGGGGCCGGGCAGATCGCGGCTGGCCGGCTGGGGACTCTTGCTCATGGCCGTTGCTGGCGCGGAGATCTCCTCGCCCAAGCCCGCCCTCTTCACCCTGTGCGGGCTGCTAGCGATGGCGACTGCCAGTGCTGTAGAGCGCGCGAGCACCGACGGGCTTTGCCCGACGGCGCTCACCGCGGAATAAGGAAGACGCCCCAGCGTCACCACAGACGCCGCCCCCGAAGGGCAACCGACCGGCGCAGGGCGGCACGCCCCTTACTACGAGGCCTGACCCTAGCGGGGCCCCTGCGAACGCAGCTCTTTTTCGGCGCGCAGCCAGTTGTCGAGATCGCTGCCCTCTTGGCAGCCCTCGCTGACATAAATCTCGAAAGCGCGGATTCCGATCTCTTCCTGGCTCGGCTCGTAGCGGCCGGGACCCTTGACCGGCTTGGTCGGGGCGGCCGCCTTGGCTGCGGGTGCAGGCGCCGGCTTGGCGCCCTTGGGATTGCCTGACTTGGAATTGAACTGGGTAGCCATTGGACTGCCGCTAGGTTGAGCCGAATGGAGAAAGAGTCAAGAAAATGAGTGACCCGCTGGCGCATCGCGCGGGCGAGGCTTTGGGCATGACCCGATGCCAGGTTGTTGGCGGTGGCAGCGGAAAAATCAGGCATAGTAGGCGCTTCGCCGCCCATGGACACGAAGGCCAGAATCGAGGCAGCACTGGAGGAGGCCGTGACGCAGGCCACCCTCGCCCCGTGCCCCCCGCGTTTGTCCGAGGCCATTGCCTATGCCGTGTTTCCCGGCGGTGGCAGGGTTCGTCCGGGCCTCTGCCTGGCGGTGGCGCGGGCGTGTGGCGATCCGGACCCGGCGCTGGCTAATGCGGCGGCCGTCGCCGTTGAACTGCTCCACTGCGCCTCGCTGATCCAGGACGATCTGCCGTGTTTCGACGACGCGGCCATGCGGCGGGGGCGGCTCTCGCTGCACAAGCGCTTCGGCGAGGAGATCGCGATCTTGGTCGGGGATGCCTTGATCGTGATGGCCTTCCGCGCGGTCGCAGCCCTGGTGACGGCAAGCCCGGCCAAGACCGCGGCCATCCTTTCCGTCCTCGCTGGCGCCGCGGGCGCGCCCGCCGGGATCGCCGCCGGGCAAGCCTGGGAGAGCGAGTCCAGCGTCGACTTGGCCGCCTACCATCACGCCAAAACCGCGGCCCTCTTCGAGGCGGCCGCGGTGGCCGGCGCCATTGCCGGTGGGGCCGAGCCCGCAGCCTGGCGCCTGGCCGGGGGACTGCTCGGCGAGGCCTATCAGGTCGCTGACGATCTCGCCGATGCGCTGGGTGAAGCGCGGCGGCTGGGCAAACCCATCCACCAGGACGGCGACAAGCGCCGACCGAGCGTGGTGGCGCAGCTGGGGATCGAGGGCGCGGGCCAGAAGCTCGACGAGCTGCTCGACCGGGCCATGCAATCCGTCCCCGAGTGCCCCGGCCGCCCCGATGTCGAGGCGTTCCTGGCCCTGACGGCCGAGCGACTGTGTCCCCCCACCCTCCGCGTGGCACGATGAGGGAGAGCCCCAGGACCTGATGGGAGCGCCGGTGCGAAACCAGGAGGAGCGGCGGGCGGATATCCGCGCTTGCCACGACATCCTGGCGCGCGGCTCGAAGAGCTTCGTGGCCGCCTCGCGCATGCTGCCGGCTCGCCTGCATGACCGCACCGCCGCGCTCTACGCCTTCTGTCGCGTGGCCGACGACGCGGTGGACCTGGGAGCCGACGCCGGCCAGTCGCTCCTGCGCCTGCACGCGCGACTGGATCGCATCTACGCCGGCCAGCCCGATCCGGATCCCGTGGACCGCGCCTTCTGTGACCTCGTGCATGAGCTGGGCATCCCGCGGGCAGTCCCGGCCGCCCTCCTCGAGGGTTTCGCCTGGGATGCCGAGCGGCGCCGGTACGCGACTGAGCAGGATCTCGAGGCGTACTGCGCGCGCGTGGCCTCGACCGTGGGTGTGATGATGACCCTGGTTTTCGGCGCGCGTTCCCCGAGCCTGCTCGCGCGCGCCTGCGACCTCGGCCTGGCCATGCAGCTCACCAACATCTGTCGCGACGTGGGCGAGGACGCGCGCGCCGGGCGTGTGTATTTGCCCCTCACCTGGCTGGCCGAGGCCGGCCTCGACGCCGACGGCCTCGTCGCGCGACCCGCGCCGAGCCCTGCCCTGGCCACCGTGGTCAGGCGCACCCTCGCGCTGGCCGAGACGTTCTACCACCGCGCCGATGGTGGCATGCGCCTCTACCCGCGCGACTGCCGGCTCGGCGTGCGCGCCGCTCGCCTCATCTACGCCGAGATCGGCCGCGTCATCGCGCGCAACGCTTACGATTCGGTCACGACCCGCGCCTACACCAGCAAGGCGCGCAAGCTGCTCCTGCTCACCCGCGCCGTGGCCGTCCTCCTCTGGCCCGGCCGCGCCAGCGACGCCCCCCCCGCCCCCGCCGTGCAGTTCCTCGTCGATGCCGTGGCCGGGTAAGGCTTCGGATTTTCACCACAGAGAACACAGAGGGCACAGAGACGGATGGGAAAGAAGGGGTTTCCGGATCCCAGTTCCGAATCCTTTCTTCTTCCGATCCCTCTGTGTTCTCTGTGTCCTCTGTGGTGAAGAATCACAAAAACATGAAGCGCAACCCGAACTCGAGGTTGGGGAGGATCTGCGCGTCCCGGCTGATGGTCGTGGTGCCGTCGGTGGACTGGATCTTCCCCAGGTAGCACACGCCGCCGCCGAGGAGGATCCCCATGCCAAAGCTCCATTTCCACTCGTAGCCGGCGTTGATGAACATGCCACTCGCCGAGGCCGTCACGTTGTCGAGGGAGAGCTTGGCGTAGACGTAGCCCACGCCGACGTACGCAGTCGACCGGCCAGGCTCTCGGATGTCCATCTGCAGGGCCGGCGCCAGCCCGAAGCCGGTTGCGGTACCCGAAGTCGTATTGACGCTGAAGGTGTTGGCCTGCAGGTCGAGCACCACGTGCGGAATTGGCGAGACGATGAGATCGCCGCCCAGGAAGCCGAGTCCGTTGCCAATCTTGTAGCCGACGCCGAAGTGCGTAGCCGTGGCCGGGGGATCGACGCGCGGGGCTTCCTCGGCGGGCGGCGGATAGGGCTGGTAGGCTCCCGGCGGTGGATAGTAGCCTGGCGGGTACTGTCCAGGCGGCGCCGCGTAGGCTCCCGGCGGATACCCGGCCGGCGGCGGCGCCGCGTACCCCGGGGAATACGCTGCCGGCGGTGGCGCGTAGGGAGCGGGCCCGGTGTTCTGGGCCCACGAGAGCGGCATGAAGAGGAACGTGGCGGGGATCGACAGCGCGACGAACGCGCTCGTCCGAGCGAAAGCAAAGGCAGGTTCCATCGAGGCGAATTAGCCTACGGCGGGCTGGCGATTGCAAGTTCGCCGGCGACGCGGATCACAGTTCCGCGATGGGAAGCTGACTGCATGGCTGGCGTCGCCGCGGGGACTGCTACCACCACATGCTGGCGGACAGCGAAACCATGTCGGTATCGGGCCTGACCGAGACGTCCTCGACTGGCGGGTCACCGACGCGCACCGTGGTCAGATAGCCGTCGAACCAGTGCGAGTACTGCAACACGATCTGGTTGGTGGCCAGCCAGTCGGTGCGCAGGATGATGCGCGGCGAGAGCACGGCGAAGGAGTAGGAACGGTAGTCGGTGTCCGGATTGACCTGGTCGTAGCGACAGGACACGGCCAGCCAGGAAAGCAGGCTGTAGGTGCCCTCGATGCCAAACTTGGTCCGGGTGCGGGACATGTACGAGTACTCGCTGTCGGTCTTGTTGATCATGGCGAACAGGCTGACGAAGAGATCCGGTCCATCGCCCGAGAAGGGGACCGGATAGCTGACCAGGCGGCCGACGCTGAGGTCGTACTGGCCGCCCACGGTGAGCATGGTCCCGTTGCCCTGGCCGCCCAGATAGTTGTCGATGAGACCCTGCCCGCCGCGCGTGTTGAGCACGCTGATGATGCGGCTCAAGGTGCCGACGTACTTCGCGTCGTCGTAGGCGCCGGCCAGGTAGAGATGCCCGAAGCGGCCCAGGCTGAGACGCAGATCGGCGGCGTAGATATCGAGGCTGCCTTCCGGGGCCAGCCCGCCAACCCCGCGGTCGTCCTGGCTCCACGCCCGGATGTAGTGCAGGCCCAGGGTGGCCATGCGGCGGTAGCCCACGCCGAGGTGACCGTGGCTGACGAAGGTGGAGCCGGCGTTGGGATCGGCGAAGTCATTCCATACGTCCGGCGTGGTGCTGGCCGACGCGGTATTGGTCTGGCCGTGGATGCCCTGTTCGGCCATGAACAGGAAATTGCCGAGCGACAGCTTGACCGAGATGCGCTCGCCCGCGCCGTTGATGCGTGCAATGAGCGGCGTGCCGTAGCGGCCCTCGTCGTACTCGCCGGTGGCGCCGTAACGGCTGGTAAAGGCGCCGACGAAGATGTCGGTGCGCAGGCGCGGGCTCCACTGCGGGGTGATGGCGACGAAGACATCGTTGATGCCGAGCTGGGAAGCGGGCTCGAGGAAGCTGGTCGAGGTGTTGGCCTGCCGGGCGAGCAGGTTGATGTGCGCGGTGATGATGCTGTTGCCCTCGGAGAAGTTGATCTGGGCGTAGGTCATGGGCACCACGCCGGTGTGCGAGAAGGTCTCGAGGTCATCGGGCACCACAGGCGGCGTGTGCAGCACGGTGCTGCTCTGGCCCGGCCGCGGATCCTGGCGTGTGTTGAAGCCGATGTTGAGCGGGCCGGTGAAGAAGCCGTGGAAATCGAAGCGCCACTCGCCCTCGTTCATCGACGCCTGACCGAAGGCCGGCGTCAGGCCGCCGGGCAGCGCCGCGGTCTGCGGCGTCGCCGGATCGAGCCCGAGAGAGATGTCCGCGGCCTCGCCCGCGGTCTTGGCCAGGTCGTCCGCGGCCCAGGCGGGGCCGGCCGCCCCACCCGCGACCAGGGCTAGGACAGCTATCCTGAACGTGTCTTTCACGATTGTCTCCGCTTTGATAGGTCCAAGCATGGTTTCACCACCACATGTTCACGTTGAGCGCGAACAATTGATCGTCGAGCCTGGGAACCAATACCGCGCTGTACTCCGCATGGCTGTGCGATCCGTAGAACCACTTCGCATACATCACGGAAATGTTCTCCCGGCTGGTCCAGTTGGTCTTGAAGACGAGGCGAGGCGCCAGAACGCAAAAGTTCTCCGCCGAGTCGTGGGAGTTGGGCGAGACGTAATCGAAGCGCACGGCGCCGCCTACCCACGAAGTCAGGACGTAGAGAAGGTCGAGGCCGGCCTTCCAGCGGTTGCGGTCGTTGAAGAGGGGATTCGCACTGTGACTGTTGGCCAACACGCCGCCAGCATTGAGGATGAGGTCGGCGCGATTGGGGTCGAAGGGCGCGGGATGGGCGAGGATGTGGCCCAGGGTTCCCGTATAGTTGAAGGCCACGACGTTCACCGTCCCGGTGCCGGTGGTTTCGTCGCCCAGCCAACGGTCGGTCAGGTTCTGCCCCTCGCCGCCGAAAGTCTGCACGCCCTTCAAGGTGTAGGCGTAGCTGGCATCAACGTGCGACGCCGCGATGGCGAGCAGGCCGTAGCCGGGGTGGCTGACCGTGATGTCGGCGGCGTACACGGACATTTTGGCGTCGCGGATGTAGGACTCGTCGATCCCGCGCGTGACCATGTTGTCGGTGCTGACCTGGGGGCGCTCGTCCATGGCCCAGTTGAGGATGGTGTGCAGTTGCGCCTTGACCGTGGTGGTGGCGCCCCGCCGAGCCAGCCCGAGGTGCACGTGCTCGATGTACGAGGCCGGGTAGGTCGGGTCGGTGTTGTAATTCGGGTTCTGGCGGGTCAGGCCGTTCGGCGCCTTGCCATTGCGATTGCCCATGAACCCTTCTTCCAGCGAAACGGTCAACTTCGGCGACAGCTCGTACTCGCCGGTAAACGTCCCGCCCACGCCGCGAATGATGGCGGCGATGGGGTTTTGGTACATCCCCAGGCCGTACTGCCCGAGCTGTCCGTAGTTGTTGTAGAAGTACCCGGTGCGGGCAGAGAGTTTCAGATTGGCCATGACCTCCGGGATGTTGAAGTCCAAGTAGACGCTGTTGAGGAAGTTCTCGCTGCCGATCTGGTAGTAGGTCGTGGGCTCCGACGGATTCCAGGTGGAGAGCATGACCACGGCGGTGACGTCGCGATTGCCGTACTTGAAGTACATCTGCACCCAGTGACCGGGCACTGCGTTCACACTGTCGAACGACGCGTACTCCTCGATGGTGGCGGGCGGGGCGTGGAAGATAAGGGTGTGTTGGCCCTCCGAGGTCTGCAGCCGATCGTTGCTGCTGAATTGGGCCGAGGCGCTGAAGTAACCGTTCCAGCGCAGGGTCCACTGGCCCGGCGGCATGGGCGCCATGAACGAGGGCGTGATCCCACCCGGCAACCCGCCGACGAGCGGAGCGAAGGACGACAACCCGAGGCTCGGATAGCTCCGGTAGCCAGGCAGGTAACCGGGGTCATCGAGAGCGTCCTTCGGCACGGGCGTGGGGCTGGGCGCGATGGACTGCGCCGGGGGAACCTCCGCCTCCTTGGGCTCGAGGTCGCCCGGTGGTTTCGCGGTCGGCTCGTCCTCGGCTACCCCGGCCGAACCCGGCGCCGGCGAGGGCTCCTCGGCCGCGAGAGCGAGCGGCGACTGGAGAGCGGCGGCGCCGAGAAGCGCGGGGAGGAGCGCGCACATCGAGCTCCACGGCATGGATGGGAACCGCCTGGCCGCGGTCGGCCTGGCAGGTGACGGTCGACGTTCCATGAGCGACCCCTTCTACTCGACTGATTGGGACCGACTCAAGCACGACGTGCATGACCTCTTTGTGGTTCTCCGTCGCGATCCTATAGTCAGGCCACAATGAAATGCTCCCATCCGCGTCTTGCCGCCTTCCTCGTTTTGGCTCTCCTCGGTGGCTGCATCGGAGTTTCGCAAACTCGCCGAGACTCGACGAGCACCGCCAGTGGGGCGGCCGGCGCGGTCAAGAGCTGTCCCAAGGGCGTGCGCGTAGCCGACGACGGCGACATGGACGATTTCGAGGACGGCAACACCCAGCTCACCAAGATGGCGGGCCGCGACGGTTACTGGTGGACCAAGAAGGACAACTTCGGCTCCACCGTCACGATGTTGCCCGACGACGGCGGCGCTGGCGGCTCGGAGGTCGCCATGCACTTCACGGGCATCACGACTTCGGGCAGCGGTGATGACAACTGGGGGGCCGGCGTCGGCGTGAACTTCGTCAGCCAGAGTCTGCTCTACGACGCCTCCAAGTACGCCGGCATCGGGTTCAAGGCCAAGACCGGGGCTCAGTCCACGCGCCAGGTACGCTTCAAGATCGGCGACGTCAACACCCATCCGGATGCCAAGGTCTGCACCTCGTGCTGGAACCACTTCGGCGCCGACCTGACCCTCACGGGTGGCTGGCGACAGTACGATGTCCTCTTCGCGGACGTCCAGCAGGAGCCCGGCTGGGGCGCCCCCCGGCCCAAATCGGTGACGCCGGGTAAGCTGGTGGCCATCGACTGGACCATCGGCCCCGGTCAGACCTACGATCTCTGGATCGACGACCTCGTCCTCCTCGAATGCAAGCCCTAGCGCTTCCCGGAAGGGCGCGAACCGACTAGTGTGCGCCCCATGTCGCGTCCCCGATTCTCCTGCACGATTTCGATCCTTCTCGCGCTGCTCGCTTGCGGCTGCATCAAGCGCACCGCATCGATTGCCTCCGGACCTGGCAAGACGGCATCCGGTTCGACGGCCGCTCTCGGCGCCAAGAACGCGCGCATTGCCAACCTGCCGCGTACCGACCTCGTCGGCGCCGCCGGCAATGCCGCGTTCAAGTTGCAGGGCTCGGACGTCGCCAAGGTAGAGCTCACGACGATCCCCATTGCAGGCATGCCCTTCTCCGACGCCCTCCGCGCCGACGTCAAGGAGGAGACCGGCCACGAGTGGGCGGTGCAGTTGCAGTCGCCGATCGCGGCGACCGTCGAGGATGGCGACGCCATCCTGGCCACCTTCTTCCTGCGTACCGAGGTGCCGCAGCCGGGCTCGGTGGGCGAAACCCAGTTCGTGTTCGAGTTGGCGCAATCGCCCTACACCAAGTCGGTGGCGTACCCGGTGCAAGGCAGCGCCGATTGGTCCAAGGTCCAGGTACGCTTTGCCTCGGCCGGCAAGTACGCCGCCGGCGAGGCACAGATGATCTTCCGGCTTGGCTACGACCGGCAGATCATCCAGCTCGGCGGCATCAAGGTCGAAAACTTCGGCAAGAAGCTGCAGGTCGGCGCGCTGCCCGCCACCATGGCCGTCGACCGCCGGCGCGAGCGCGAGCTGGCCGCGGCCCTCAAGGTGGCGCAGACCGTGCAGAAGGACAACCAGGAAGGCGGCGACCTGCAGTTCGAGGTCGTGCCCGGCAAGGTCATCCGTCCCATCAGCCCGTACGTCTACGGCATCAACGCGCAGCCCGAGGACGACACCGGCGCTCCCGTGCGGCGCACCGGCGGCAATCGCCAGACCGCCTACAACTGGGAAATCGACGCCAGCAACGCCGGCAGCGACTACGAGCATTCGAGCGACCTGTGGGCGTGCACCTCGCTCGGCTACACGGACTGCGAGCTACCGGGCGCGCAGTATCTCGACTTCGCGCGCGGCAATCGCGCCGCGGGCATTGAATCGATCGTGACAATCCCGCTAGTCGACTACGTGGTGGCGGACAAGGCTGGCTCGGTGCCGGAAAGCGAGAAAGCGCCGAGCAAGCGCTGGGTGCGCTCGCTGGCCAAGAAGCCTGGGCCCTTCACCCTGTCGCCCGACACGGCCGACGGCGTCGTCTACCAGGACGAATTCGTGAGCTTCCTGGTGCAGAAGCTGGGCAAAGCCAAGAACGGCGGTATCAAGTTCTACTCGCTCGACAACGAGCCGGCGCTGTGGCCGAGCACGCACCCGCGCGTGCACCCGCAGAAGACCCGCTACGACGAGATCATCACGCGCACGGAGGCGATCGCCAGCGCCATCACGCAGATTGACCCGAGCGCCATGACCTTGGGCGCCAACATGTTCGGCTGGTCCGAGCTCATGAGCTTGAGCGATGCCCCCGACGCCAAGGAACACAACGAGAAATACGGCACCTACACGGATTTCTTTCTGGCTTCGATGAAGTATCTCGAGGCCAAGCACCATCGCCGCTTGCTGCACGCGCTCGATGTCCATTGGTATCCCGAAGCCAAGGGCAGTAAGCGCATCATCGAGAAAGACATCTCGCCCAAGACGGTCGCTGCCCGCTTGCAAGCCCCGCGTAGTCTATGGGACCCGACGTACGTCGAGAAGAGCTGGATCGCCTCGAAGTGGGGCAAGCCCATCCGCCTCATCCCGTGGCTGCTGGAAAGAATCGACGAGCGCTACCCCGGCACCAAGCTGGCCATGACCGAATACAACTACGGCGTCGGCGACCACATCTCGGGCGGCCTGGCCCAGGCCGACGTGCTCGGCATCTTCGGCCGCGAGGGCGTGTACCTGGCCGCCTACTGGGGCGACGGTGCCGGCAACACCGCCCTGCCCCCGTACATCAAGGCGGCGTTCCACCTCTACCGCAACTACGACGGCAAGCGTTCCGCCTATGGCGACACGGCGGTGGTCGCCACAGGGGCCGATATCAACAAGGCCAGCATCTACGCGGCCACGGATTCCAAGCATCCCGGCACGCTCACGATTATCGCCATCAACAAGGATCAGCAGGCGACCTTCAACGGCAAGTTCGACATCCGCGGCGGCGGCTACGGCAAGGCCCAGGTCTACACCCTGGACAGCAGCAAGGCCGAGGTGCGCTCCGGCCCCGTCGTCGAGATCGAGAACGACCGCCTGGAATACCGCTTGCCGCCTCTGTCGGCGACCCTCTTTGTCTGTCGGAGATAAGGGGTTGAACCATAGAGGACACAGAGGACACAGAGCCCGGAAAGGAAGGGTTCCGGATCCGAGATCCGAGCCCTCCCTTCCTCATCCGTCTCTGTGCTCTCTGTGTCCTCTGTGGTGAAAAGACTGACGAGATCGGCGCACTATCGCGTGGACGGCTGCGAGGCGTACACCGTGCCGAGGGTCGTCAACGAGTGGTCGGCATTGGTCAGCTCGTTATTGGTGTCCCACTGGTACCACGCGTAGCGCTCGAGACGCGAGTGCTTGGCGAACATCGCAACGGCGCCGGTGTAGAAAGCCTGCACGGTCGCCACGTCGGGATTGCTAGCATTCATACAGCCCCATTCCGTCAGCCAGAGCGGCCGATTGCCGGGAATGTTCTCGGCCCACTTGATGTAGCTTTCCAGGTTGGCGGCCTTGGCGTCGCAGGAACCGGCGTTCCAGCCGTACCAGTGCAGCGCGATGAAATCGACGCGCAGCCCATTCGTGCTGACCTGGTTCATGAAGTCCGTGAACCACGATTGCCCGTCGGCCGACGTCGCCGGGCTACCCACGAGGATGCTCGGGTTGCTGGTCATCGCCGGCCACAGGGCGATGGCGGCGGCGACGGTCATGTTGGCCTGGTCGGTCTTGTTGGGCTCGTTGAATCCGAGCACGTACTTGTAGCCGGCGTTGACCAACTTCGTGATCTGATTAGACACGTCCATAGGCGTTGGGTTGTTGTTTGGATGGTTCGAATAGTGCGGCACGAATTCGCCGCCCGTCGTGCAATTGTCCGGGCTCACGGTCCAATTGTAGTACCAGGACACTTTCAGGCTCGTGCGTTCGGCGCACGTGCAGCTCGCTACGCCTTTGTAGGGCAGCCCGGCCGACCCGCCGTCGATTGCGGCGGTCGTCCCGCCCGTGCCGGACATCCCGCCCGTGCCCGTCGCCCCGCCCGCGCCTTTCGCCCCACCCGTGCCAGTCGTGCCGCCCGCGCCTTTCGCCCCACCCGTGCTGGTCGCGCCGCCCGTGCCAGATGCGCCGCCCGTGCCGGTCGCGCCGCCTGTGCCAGTCGTTCCGCCCGTGCCGGTGACACCGCCCGTGCTGGTGACCCCGCCCGTGCCGGTCACTCCGCCCGTGCCCCCCGAGCCCAGCGTCCCACCCGAACCCACTATGCCACCCGTGCTCGACGCGCCACCGGATCCCGGTGTCCCGCCGCTGCCTGACGCGCCCCCTCCGCCACCCGAGGAGGTGCTGCTGCAGGCGCCAGCGAGCAGAAGCACCACCAATCCCAGTCGCGATGGCGCAGTCGGACTTTGTTCGGCGGAGCCAGAGCGCGCGAAGCCGAGCGGAGCGAGCGGCGAGGGGGTGGTGGGTGGGGGCCGAAGGGCAGGGAAACCCGCCCAGGGGTTCCAGGTCATCGACTTGAAATGACTCATTTCACACCTCGAAACCGGGTCGCCTTGGCATCCTGGGCGCAAGGGCGGCAAGCGAGACATCAGAAGTATACATGGACCTTTTGCAGTGAGCTTCCCATCGACTGTGGCTCAGGTGTCAGAGGTACGTCGTTTTTCGCGCTCGCCGCCAGCACGACGGGCGTGAGATCGCGCATACGGTTCCGCGTCAATTGCTTGATTTTCCGAGTCGGATGCCCCACACGTGCGGTATACATATTGGCCCTTCACCTGTCCCCGGAGGTAATTCATGCTCTCAACCAAGTTCCGCGCCGCCCGCAAGGACCATAGCCGGTCGGCCCAGACCCCGACCCATTTCTCTTTGACCCCGCGCGTTTTGCTGGTTTCCGGCCTGGCCATTGCCCTGGTAGCCTGCGCGCCCGCCACGGTCACCTCGGGCAATGGCGGATCTGGCGGAGGCAAGGGCGGCTCCGGCGGCAACCAATCCGGNNGGCGGCTCCGGCGGCAACCAATCCGGTGGCTCCGGCGGCAACCAATCCGGCGGCTCCGGCGGCAACCAATCCGGCGGCTCCGGTGGTAATTCCGGCGGCTCCGGTGGCACCACTGCCAAGGGCGGCTCCGGTGGCAATTCTGGCGGCTCCGGCGGCAATTCCGGTGGCTCGGGTGGCAATTCCGGCGGCTCCGGTGGCAATTCCGGCGGCTCCGGCGGCACCACCGCCAAGGGCGGCTCTGGCGGCAATTCCGGTGGCTCCGGCGGTACTTCCGGTGGCTCCGGCGGTACTTCCAGTGGCTCCGGCGGCGGCAGCGGCGGCGTGAGCGGCTCCGGTGGAGGCTCCGGTGGCAACGCGACTGGCGGCACCACCGCAGGTGGCGCGGGCGGCACCAGCACCGGCGGCCGGCCGCCTGGCTATTTCCTCACGGCCGACTGGAACGTCACCAAGGCGGATTGGCACGGTTGCGTGTGGACCGGCAAGGACTGCTCGAGCAACTGCCCGACCGGAGTAACCCCCGTTACCGGCAGCACAACCAGCGTCACCCCCGTCGACTTCACGAGCGGTACGCCGAACGGCGGGCCTTACGAGATCAAAGGCACCGTGTTCAACGACTACAACGCGGTGGCGTTGCTGGGCTTCAACATCAACGAAGCGATCGACAGCACCAAGGGCGCCACCCAGTGCGCGAACGACCCGAACTCCGCAACCAAGGACGGCCCGCCCACTGCGACCATCCCGAGCGGCGCGACCGGCATCGCGGTGAACTGGAGCGCGACTACGCTCCCCGTCACTTTCCGCATTCAGATCCAGGGCGTAAAGGGCGGCGGCGACCCCACCAACCGCTGGTGCGCAACCATCACAGACACCAAGGGGCCGAGCTTCATCCCCTTCAGCAGCTTCAACACGCAATGCTGGCCGGGCGCAACGAATCCGGTTGCGTACAAGAACGAGCCCTTCGATGCCGTTGCCTTCCTGGTTCCGGGCACGACCACCTCGAAGTCGCCGTACGACATCACGGTCGTTGGCTTCGCACCGGGTACCAGCGCCGCGGACGCGCCCGGTCCGGCGGCCGCGTGTGGCACGCGCACCGGCACGGTTGGCCAATCCGCGCTTCAAGGTGACACTACTAAGGACACGGACGCCTCGACCCAGCGGGCGGTGACCGACGGCAAGGACTGCCACAAGTACATCGTCAACAACAACAACTGGGGCCAGGAGGCTACCACCTACCAGAAGCTCAGCTTCACCGGCAACAGCTTCTCGGTCGACGCCATGAACGGCACCGGCAGCAGCGCGCCAGCATCGTTCCCGTCGCTCTACGTCGGCGGCAATGGCCAGACGTTGAACGGAACATTCGTCACGTGGGACGACACCTTCCCGAGCAAGCAGCCGACGGCGATTAGCGCGATCCAGAGCGCGCAGAGCACGTTCAAGTGGAGCGGCAAGAGCAGCGGCGATTTCAACGCCTCATACGACATCTGGTTCTCCAAGAGCATTCCCACCTCCGGCAGCTACAATGACGCCATCTCGGGCTTCATCATGCTCTGGCTCTACAAGCCCAGCAGCCGCCAACCTATCGGCAGCAGCGTACGCTCGGCGACCATCGCCGGGATCGATTGGGACGTCTGGGCGGGTCCCCGCGGCAACACCAGCACGGGAACCGACCCGGCTGGCCGTCCTGTCATCTCCTACGTGGCCAAGAGCTCCACGCAGAGCTTCTCGGGGGATCTCAAGGCGTTCTTCACCGACGCCGTCAGCAAGGCCGACAGCTCCAACGGCATCACCCAGACCTTCTCTAGCTCGTGGTACCTGACGGACGTGTTCGCCGGCTTCGAGATCTGGAGCGGCGGCGCCGGACTCAAGGAGGACGAGTTCAGCATCGCCATCAAGTAGCTGGCGCGAGCTAGCCAAAAGGGGCCGTGCGGATCACATCCCACGGCCCTTTTTGCATCCGCCTGCTTCGGTTCGAGGTGCCAGGAAGGATCCGCGGCTCTGTGATCCCGCCTACGAGATCAGGCGGCAACCCGTCGACTCCCCCGCCGACTTCGTCTAGTGTCTGTCCTCGTGCTCCGTTCGAAACTGACCAGATTCCGCGATGACCTCGCGGCCATGCTGCCGCGCCGGCTGCGGCGGCTGACGTCCGCACGGCGCAAGGCCCTGCTGCTCACGTTGGTCTCCCTCCTCGGCTGGTCGCTGTGGAACGGGTTTCGCAAATACGAGCATCCCTGGGGCGATCTGTCGAAGGGCAGGTTCACCGACCACTTCTCGCACATGAACGCAGCCCGGCTGTTCCCGCGCATGAGGCTCGACATCTGGCGCGTCCCCATCGCCAACAAGTTCCGGCAGCTCACATCCGAGGAGCTGGATGCCGCCCCGTCGGACGTCCGAGCCGGCGGCAGCATGACGGGGGGGGTGTTCTACGTGCCGGGCTGGCCCAAGGACAAGCCCCTGGCCATCGGCTGGTCGCAGAAGACCCGGATGTATCCGCCGGGCGACATGCTTCTCGTCGCGCCGATCGCGGCGCTCTACCACTACACCAGCCTGTCTCTTACCGGCGCGTGCCGGATGTTGATCGGCTGGTTCATTGTCCTAGCCCACGCCGCCCTCTTCTTCTTCTTCCTCAACTACTTCGAGGGCAAGCGCAGCGGCATCGACTGGCTGGCGGGTTTCCTTGTCTACTCGCACGTCATGTACTGGACGTTGGAGGGGTTCTACGACGCCGCGGCCATCGTCCCGCTCGTGGTGTGCGCCCGCTACCTCGCCAGACGTCGTGGACTCACCGCGGGTGTCGCCTATTCCGTGGCCGCGCTGCTACACTTTCGCGCGTTCTTCCAGGCACCCTGGGCGCTATGGGCTCTCGGGAGCATGTTGCGCAACCGGTTCTGGCGCGGCCTGCGCCCCCGGCACTACGTCGCCATCGGGGTGGCGCTCTTGTGCGCCGCAGCTTCCCTTCTCGCCTTCTGGCTCGACTGGGAATCCCTACGCCACGTCTACATCAACAACCCGCTGCGGTCGGCATCCTCGCCCCACGATAAGGCCCAGGGCTGGAATCTCGAGGTCGTCCTCGCGGTCTGCGCCCTGGCCTTCATCGCCTCGCGCGCCTGGCTGGACCTCCTCTCGCTCGCCTGGCTGGGGTTCATCGCCTTCACCCTGCGCGAGTTCTACTACTGGCACATCCTCATCTCGACCGCGTGGATTGCCGCGCCCGCCAGCCGCCCGATGGTGCGTGCCGTGCGCCTCGCCTTCCTGGTGACCACGGTCGCCATCCTCTTCCGCGATCCGTTTGCCCCCGAGTGGTTGTGGATGCTGCGCAAGGGTTGATCCCCATGCTGGTTTCCATCATAACGCCCTTCTTCAATGAAGAGCGTACCCTGGCGCGCCTGCTCGACCGCGTGGCCGCGGCCGCGCTGCCCGCGGGCATGGAACGCGAATTCATCCTCGTCGACGACGGCTCGACCGACGGATCCGCCCAGGCAGCCTCCGATTTCGTGGCTCGCATGGCGGGAAAGGCCCGCCTCGTCACGCTGCCGCACAACCAGGGCAAGGGCGCGGCCATGCGCCGCGGCCTCGCGGCGGCAACGGGCGACATCATCCTCATCCAGGACGCCGACCTGGAATGGGATCCGGCCGACTACGTTGCCTTGCTTTCGCCCTACGCCGATCCGGCGGTGTCGGTGGTGTTCGGCTCCCGCCTGCTCGGCCGCGAGGCCCGCTGCATCTACTTCCACTACTACCTGGGCGGCCGCACCCTCAGCGCCTGCACCAACCTGCTCTTCGGCAGCCACATCACCGACGAGCCCACGGGCATGAAGTCGTTTCGCCGGAGCGCGCTCGACGGCATCACGCTCGCCGCCGATGGCTTCGACTTCGATCCCGAGCTCACCGCTCGCCTGCTCCAGGCCGGCCACCGCATCCACGAGATCCCCGTTCACTACCAGCCGCGCACCTTCCAGGAGGGCAAGAAGGTTCGACCCCGCGACGGCCTGCGCGCGCTGTGGGTCCTGCTGTGCATCCGGCTCGCCGGCCGGCGGAGGCAGCCGTGACCGATGGCGCCGCCGGCGCGCGGGGCGAGCCCAGACAGCGCCTGGTGCTGGCCGCCCTGCTCGCCCTGACCTTCCTGCTCGGGTGCTTTCCCATGGGCGATTTCGATGTGTGGTGGCACATCCGTTCCGGGCAGCTCATCCTGGAACGCGGCGCGGTTCCGCGCGTCGATTGGTTCACCTACACCAACGCGACCCGGCCGTGGATCGATCTCTACTGGCTGTTTCAGATCCTTCTCGCCCTGCTCTACCGGGCGGGCGGCGCGAGCGCGCTGGTCTTGCTCAAGGCCGCCTCCGGCGTCGCCATCGTCGGGCTGACCCTGGCCGCGCGCGCGAAGGGCGCCCGGGCTTGGCCCGTCGTCGTGGCGTGGCTGCCGACGGTGGTGATGCTTTCCGGCCGCCTGTGCGAGCGGCCAGAGCTGGCCTCGCTGCTCTTCCTCGCCGGCTTCCTCACCGTGCTGGCGCGCGCGCCGGCGTGGCCGCGCTGCCTATGGCTGCTGCCGGTGATGCAGGTTCTCTGGGTCAACTGCCATGGCTTCTTCGTCCTCGGCCCGCTCGTCCTGGCGGCGTACTGGGTCGGGCTGGTCTATGAACGCTTGTGGCCGAATTCGACGACCGTCCCCCGCCCGCCCGGCAAGCTCCTCGCGCTGGCCAGCGCCGCGACCGTACTCGCCTGCGGGGTGAGTCCCTACGGACTGGGCGCGATCGGCCTGCCCCTCGAACAGTTCCACAAGCTCGGCAGCACGGGGATCTACCGCGCCAACATCGGCGAGCTGAAGACCGTCGGAGATTTCGTCGCCCTCGCGGGCCTGTCCAATCCCTACCTCCTCGCCTACTTCGCCGTGCTCGCGCTTGGCGTGGCCAGCTTCGTGCTGGCCGGGCGGC
>PNBO01000288.1:610-4005 GCA_003136095.1 Myxococcales bacterium | reverse complement strand
TCGACGCCCCACACCATGTGCGCGAGGGGAAAGTACACGAGGAGCATCCAGCCCAGGATGAAGAGCATGAGCGCCGAATACTTCATGCGCTCGGCGATGGCGCCCACGATCAATGCGGGTGTGATGATGGCGAACATCATCTGATACATGGCAAACACCGACTGCGAAACCCACGGGCCGTAGTCAGCGTTGGGCACCGAGCCCACGCCGCGCAGAAAGGCGAACTTCAGCGAGCCCAGAATCGACGCGCCACTGGCCGATCCACTGCTGGCGAACACGGCGCTGTAGCCGAAGGCCCACCACAGGATGGTCACCAGGCCGGCGCATCCGAAGCACTGAGCGATGACGGACAGGATGTTCTTGCGCCGGACCAGCCCACCATAGAAGAGCGCCAGGCCGGGCAAGGTCATGAAGAGCACGAGCGCGGAGGAGGTCATCATCCAGCCGTTGTGTCCCGGGCCGGGCGCGATGAGCGTCTTGGGCGCGGTGTTGTTGATGTAGGCTTCGAGATCCGCGACGCGTGCGGCCAGGTCGGGGCCAGGGGCAGGCGCGGCCGCCGTCGCGGCGGCGGATTCGCTCGGGACTTCCCCGAAGGCCCGCTGAGCGGCAGATCCGGCGCAGAGGAGAACCGGAACGAGTACCGTGACCAGCCCGACGTGCATTGTCTTCATGACGTATCTTCCTTTCTCCCTGCACGGTAAAGAGTCGCATGGACTGTCGCAAGGTGTTCTCCGGCACTTGCTCGATATTTAGCCCATGGGAAACTCCTCGGGGCCACGGGCGCAACTGGCAGGAAACTTCGTGGAAACAGCCCGCAGGCTCCCCACCCGGTTCGGCCGCGCAATGCTAGAAAGAACGCCATGACGGTTCGCGAGCAACTTGAAGCGGACGAAGACAAGGTTCTTTCGCCCCACGCACAGAAGAGCAGCAAGAGCCTGGGTCGCAAGCGGCCCGAGCCACCCGACCCGGTCCGCCCCATCTTCCAGCACGATCGTGATCGCATCCTGCACTCCAAGGCGTTTCGCCGCCTGGCCGGCAAGACCCAGGTCTTCCTCGCGCCCGAGGGCGACCACTACCGCACGCGGCTGACCCACACCCTGGAGGTTTCGCAGATCGCGCGCACCATCGCGCGCGCCCTGCGCCTCAACGAATCGCTTACCGAGGCCATCGTGATGGGCCACGACCTCGGGCACACGCCGTTCGGGCATGCGGGCGAGCGCATCCTGGCCAAGCTGATGCCGGGCGGGTTCCACCATGGCCGCCAGTCCCTGCGCGTGGTCGACGTGCTCGAGAACGACGGCCGCGGCCTCAACCTCACCGCCGAGGTGCGCGACGGAATTCTGCGCCACTCGAAGGGCAAGGGCAAGGTCCTGGCCAGCGAGACCGACCACGAAGCCGCCACGCTGGAGGGTCAGATCGCGCGCGTGGCCGACATCGCGGCCTACGTCAACCACGACCTCGACGACGCCATCCGCGGCCACGTCATCAAGCTGGCGGAAGTGCCGGAGGACGTCCTCAAGGTGCTCGGCCGTACCCACAGCGCGCGCATCAGCCGGCTCGTGACCGACGTCGTCGCCACCTCGCGTCTCGACGAGAAACGCCACATCGAGATGAGCGACGAGGTGCTGGGGGCGCTCATGGCCCTGCGTGACTTCCTCTACGCCCAGGTCTACGAACGTCCAGAAATCCGCGGGGAGTTCGAGCGCGCGCAGCGGGTGGTGCGCGAGCTGTGGGAGTACTTCACGAGCCACAGTGACGAGTTCCACGCCAAGCACTGGCCGCGCGGCGTGCCCGACAGCGAGGAGCTCCCGCGCGCGGTGGCCGACTTCATCACCGGCATGACCGACCGCTACGCCATGCGCATGTACGAGGAGTATTTCCTGCCGCGGCGCTGGGTGGTGCTGTGAGGGCTACTGCAGCCCCAGGTCCTTGCGTAGCGCCATGACCATGCGGCAGTGCGCAATGAGGTCAGGCTCGGCGTGCGGATCGGTGCTCTTGTTGAGCCCATAGGGCCAGAAGTGGTCGTGGTCGGCGGTCAAGGTGACGGTCGCATCTCCCGTGATCGCTCGCAGCTCGGCAGTCGCATTCGCGCCTGTCCAGGGACCGCTCGAGCCGCCGTCCGGGATGCTCACGAACGAAAGCCAGTTCGGGCTGGCGTTTTGACCAACGCCGACGGTGTGTGCGATCTCGTGCATGGCAGTGTAGTTCACCATGTACTGCGTGCCAGAGCCGAACCGGATGGAGCCGTTAACGTTGCCATCGGCCGTCGATACGCTCGTGTCGTACGAGACATTCAGCTTCTTGGTAATGTCGGTGTAGCAGTTGTAGTAGTAGACGGCTTGGTCCATGGCGGTGGTGATGAGCATGTAGGCCTGCTGCTCGGTCGTGGTTGGATTGACGTTCTGGGCGAGCGTGTAGATGACATGCCCGTTGTACGGACAGGGCACGCCGTCGCTGGTGACGGCGTCGTTGCCACTGCTTTCCGACCCCGCCTCCCTTGCGGTGTCCACGGGAAGGTCAGGCCTGCCGTCGGGACCCGCATCGGCGCGCGTGCCGCCGCTGCCCCCGGCCCCGCCCGATCCCGTGCCGCCGCTGCCGCCCCCGGAGGTCCCGCCAGCCGCACCGTCGAGCTTGCTGCCCGAGTCAGGCCCCGCGTCGCTGCGCGGGGTGGTCGTGCCGCCGGTCACGGTCGTGCCGCCCGTCCCGGTCGCCCCGCCGGCCGTGCCACCAGACGAAGTCGTACCCGCGACGCCGCCCGACCCCGTGGTGCCGCCCGTCGTCGTCGTGCCGCCCGTCGAGGTCGAGCCGCCGGTCGCCGTCGCGCCGCCGGTTCCCGTCGCTTCGCCCGAACCACCGCCCGAACCACCGCGGCCACCCGAACCCGCGGTCGCCCCGCCCGCGCCACCGGACCCCGTAATTTTGGACGTCGAAGTCGAGTTGCATGCCGCGACAACTGCCGCGAGCGCAAGCAGATGTCGTGCCCGCATGAGTTAACCCTCTTTGACGAGTCCTCGTACGATGGCCAGCAGCTCGGCATTACCCGGCTGTGGCGCTACCGATGGGTCTAGCGTACGCAGGAACCAGCGCACGGGCCAGGTCGAAGCCGCCCCTGGGGGGAGGCTCACGTAAGCCCCCTGGTTTTCGACCTCGACATAGGTCCGCCCTGGGTCGGTGTAGAGCTCGATCTCGGCCTCGCCGGGCGCGGCCTGCGCGGGCGAAATGTCGGAGAATGCCTTGACCAGAAGCAGATCGCCGGCGACATGCGCGATCCAGCCCTCATGCCCGTCGGCGAAGACCTTCTGGTCAGGGCCGGCCGGCACTCGCACGGACGCCAGCCAGGCCACGCCCGCGTGCATCTGCAAGCGCAAAAGCTCTTGCGGCCCCCTCCGCGGCTC
>PNBO01000288.1:0-597 GCA_003136095.1 Myxococcales bacterium | reverse complement strand
TGCCGTACTCGACCTTGACCATGGCCTTGTCGGGGTCAACGGAGAATCGCTTGGTCACGGCGAGCCCGAGCCCGGGAAAGGTGGGGCTTGCGAGCACAAGGCTCGTGCCCTGGACGCGCGCCGCGTAGGGCCCGGGGTCGATCTCGGCGGGGGGCGGCCAATTCCAGGCGCTTTGCGGGCTGGGCCAGAAGGTCGAGCCCCAGTTGTTGTCCTCGGGACCTTTGGCGGCGGTCAGAACGTTCTTGCCCGCGAGGGAAAAGGCGGCGATGCGACCGGCAGTGGCCGCGTCGACGGCGAAGACGGTGTCGCCGAAAGTGAACGTGTACACACTGCCATGGACCTGGGGCGCGGCGGTTTTCATGGTGCCTCCTGCAAGGCACGAATTTCGCCCCCCCGCATGCATCCGTCAACCGGGTTCGCGCATCCACGCGGCTAGTAGCAGGTGCCGAGCTCTGAGAGGGTGGTTTCGACGACGAAATCGGAGGCGATGGGGTGGCGCTCGGCGAAGAAGATGTACATCGAATAGCTACCGCCCTTGGCGATACCCAGCTTGCTCGATTGGGCATCGAGGTCCACGGTCTGCGACAGGGCGGAATG
>PNBO01000371.1 GCA_003136095.1 Myxococcales bacterium | reverse complement strand
GAAGTAGCAGCCCGAGCTTCGGACAGCGCGCGACCTCGACGCCTTCGCCTTCCCCGACTGTTTCGGAGTCCCCATGCTTCGCTGGTCAATGTCACCGACGAAGCTCCACGCCGGCACCGCACGCGTTACTGCGGCATACTCTCGTCGCACGCCGCAAGTCGAACTACATCCCATGGGCCGAGCTTCTNNCGGCACGCCCGCCGCCGGCAGCCGACCGGGAGACGCGGGACGTGGAAGACTGGCTCAACTGAGCGCGGCGACCCCGGACAGGGCGTGCCGGAGTAGACTATCCCGCGTGACGTCGACCTCCCCTTGCCGCCCCTTCGCCAGCCCCCGAATCCGCCTCGCGGCACCCGCGGTGGCCGCGCCGGCGGGTGCGAGCGTGGTGGGGGAAGGGTTCTTCGACGCGGAAATACCCCCTTCGTTTCGCCTAGTCNNCTCCTGGTGAGCGAGGTTCTCCTTGCCTTGCTCCGCGCGAGCGATAGGCTGGAAGGCGATACCAGACACCGACAGTCCACTATCCCATACGATTCTGAGCCAGGCGACCTAGCAGCCGTGCGCGGCTCATGGGCGGCCGGCCGACAGGGTACGAAGGGAAAGGTTCGTGCCTCCCGTGGTTGGAAAGGAATCCGGCTTGCTCACGCCTCAACAAACCTGGCTGTCCATCCTGGCGCAACTGCCCGCCCCACCCGTCGTCGACCTGCCCCTCGCCGATGGGCTGGGGCATGTGCTGCGCGAGCCGATCCACGCGGATCGCGACCTGCCGCCCGTGGATCGCTCGGCGATGGATGGCTTCGCGTTACGCGCGGAGGATCTGGTGGCCGCACCCGTCACGCTCTCCGTCCTCGGCGAGATCGCCGCAGGCTCGGCCGCCGCGCCGAGCATCCAGGAAGGCGCATGCGTCCGCATCTACACCGGCGCCAACCTTCCTCCGGGGACGAATACCGTGGTCAAATTGGAGGACACGCGCGCGGCCGGCCCCGGTCGTGTCACCTTCGAGCGACCCGAGCGCAAGGGCGCGAACCTCTGGCGCGCGGGCGAGAATGCCCGTCGAGGCGACCAGCTCGTGCCGGCCGGCACTGTCCTCGGCGCCCTTCATATCGGCCTGGGCGCGGCGGTCGGCAGCACCCGGGTGAGGGTTGCCAGGAAACCCAGGGTGGCGCTCCTCACCACCGGACGTGAATTGCAACCTCCTGAAGCGCCCGTTGGCAGCCACCAGGAGCGCGACGCCAATGGACCGCTGCTCGCCGCGGCGCTGAGCGAAGGAGGCTTCGCCCTGGTATCCGCCGACCGCGTGACCGACGACCCCGAGGCCATCGTGGGCAGGTTGCGCGTGGCCCTGGCTACCGCAGATGCCGTGGTGACCAGCGGTGGTGTGTCGGTCGGCGCCTACGACTTCATGCCCGCGGCGACGGAGGGGGTGGGCGCGCGCACCATCGCGCACGGCGTGGCCATGAAGCCGGGCAAACCCTTCCTTTTCGCGATGGCGCCCGGGGACCAGCCCATCTTCGCGCTGCCAGGTAACCCTTTGAGCGCGGTCATCTGCTTCCACGAATTCGTGCTGCCGGCATTGCGGCGCATGGCGGGCTTTCCCGAGGAAACCTGCCAGCCGCTGGTGCGCGCACGCCTGCAGGTGAACATCACCGGCGAGCTCGGACCCGAGCGCCGTCTGCCGGGCCGGCTGGCGTGGACCGCGGCGAGTCCGGTGGTCGCGCCGGTGCCCTACCACAGCTCGGCGGATCTGGCCGCTTCCGCGCGTGCCGACGGCAGCATCGTCGTGCCTTCGGGCGTGCGCGAGATCGTCGCCTCGACGCTGGTCGACTTTCGCCCGTGGCGGAGGTTGCCCTGATGACAACGCCCACCGCGCCTCGGCTGACCTTGCGCATTTCCGTGACCGAACGATGTCAGATGCACTGCCTTTACTGCCGGCCCCGGCCCACGTTCGAATCAGGCGCGCCGTCCGACGTCGTGCAAGCCAAGGACATGGTTCGCTTCGTGGAAGTAGCACGCCAAACCATGGGCGTCGCGAAAGTCCGATTGACGGGCGGCGAACCCCTGATCCGCCGGGACCTCGTCGCGTTGGTCGCGACGCTGGGGCAGCTCGCGCTTCCCGACCTCGCGCTCACCACCAACGGCCAACGGCTGGCGGCACTGGCCCGGCCATTGCGCGCCGCCGGCCTTCATCGCATCAACGTGAGCCTCGATTCTCTCGATCGGCACACCTTCGCGCGCCTGACCCAGGAGGCCGAGCTCGCGCCCACCCTCGATGGCATCGAAGCAGCATGCGCGGCGGGGCTGGGCCCGGTTCGCATCAACACCGTGGTGATGCGCGGGATCAACGATCACGAGGTCGAGGCGCTCGTCGCCTTCGCCCTCGCTCGCGGTTGCGAACCGCGCTTCATCGAGCTCATGCCATCCGGGCTCGCCACCGCGGACTACCGGCGCTGGTTCATGCCGTCGGCCGAGCTCCGCGAGCGTCTGGCAAGGGCCTTCGACCTGACCCCGGAGGCACCTGTCCCGGGCGCCTCCAGCCGTCGCTGGCGCGTGAATGGCGCCGCCTCTGCCGGCACGGTGGGATTCATCTCTCCTCGCAGCCAGCCCTTCTGTGCCGGCTGCCGCCGCCTGCGTCTGACCGCGGATGGTCGCCTGCTGGGCTGCCTGGGTCGCAACGACTACATCCGCATCATGGGCCTACTGCGCGCAACGGATGCCGGTGGCGACGAGCGCATCGCCGCCGCCCTCCATGTCGCGCTCGGCCGCAAGCGCGGCGCGGGTGCCTTTGCCGTGGCCATGCCGATGTCATCGGTGGGGGGCTAGCCCAGTGCAGCCGCGCGACCCCAAGCGAAAGAAATG
>PNBO01000128.1 GCA_003136095.1 Myxococcales bacterium | reverse complement strand
GGCTCGAGGTCGAGAATCGTCCGCAGGGCGTCGATGGCGGCGGCGGGTTCGGCCAATTTCTCGTCGCTCAAGCCGGCGCTGCGATGCAGGAAGGCCACCTTGTCCGGGGCCGAGTCGACGATGCGCGATTGCTCGTCGAGCAGGTCGCGCAGCTCACGCCACGCCTCCCAGCGCACGAGGGCCTCCTCGTAGATCGCGCTGGCCGAGCGATTGCCCGGCAGGGCTTCGAGGTAGCGGCGGTAGTAGCGGCGAGCGCTGTCACGGTCGCCCAGCTCCTGGTCGTAGACGCGAATCGCGATGCGCACCAGCGCCAGGACCTCGTCGGAGTTGGCCGATTCGTCGTCGAGGTACTCGTCGAGCAGGCGGCCCAGGTCGCGCCAGCGGTTCTGCTTGGGCGCGAGGCGCACGAGCTGCTCCTGCGCCCCGGGATCGGTGGGACGTTCCTTGAAGACCCGGCCGTACCAGTTGAAGGCCTCGTCGAGATCCTCGATCTGCTCCTCGTAGACCTGCGCGATCCGCTGCGTCCAGGCCAGGCGCAGCGCCGGATCCTCGCTGAACTTGAGGCGCAAGCTATCGATGCCGACCAGCTCCTTCCAGGCGTTGCGCCGGATGTACACCGCTTCGAGCAGGTTGGCCGCTTCCACGGCCACCTCGGGATCCGAGAGCATGCCCTCGAGGATGGTGATGGCGCCGCCGTGGTCGGGCTCGCCCGAGAGAACCGTGCCCAGGTATTCGAGAGCGCGGCTGCGATTGGCGAGTTGCTGGAGCTGGATCTCGGCCAACCGGAAGCGCAAGTCGATGGCCACCCCGGCGGGCACGCCGTGCTCTAGCCGGCGATCGAGCAGGTTGGCCAAATCCTCCCAGCGCCCGAGCTCGGCGTAGAGCGCCTCGAGCGCCGCCACCGCCTCGTTGTTGGTGTTTTGCAGGGCCCACACGCGCTCCCACGCCGCGATGGCCTCCTCGTGACGGGCGAGCTTGCGGGCGAGGTGCGCCGCCCGCCGCCGTAGACCGAGCTCGGCCTTTTCGTTGCCGGCCAGCTCGGCCCGGCGCAAGAGCACGTCGAAGAGGTGCNNGGCAGATCGCCGAGCTTGATGGCGTGCTTGGCGATGGTCTGCTGCACGCGCATGCGGGTGGTCTCGGCCAGGATGTCGGGCTCGATGGCCCGGTAGAGGTCGATGATATCGAGGATGGTGTCCTCGCCGAGCGCGGTGGCCAGCCGCTCGTAGGCGTCGAGCAGGCGGTCCAGCTCGGGATCGCTGGTGGCGTCCTTGATGGCGTCGGCCCAGGTGGCAAACGCGGCCTTCTTGTCCTTGAGTTGGTTTTCCTCCAGGGCAGCCAGCCGGGCCCGATGCCCGGCGCGCGAATGACCATCCTCGGCCAGCGCGATCTGCACGCGCAGGATGCCGGCCAGGTGGGCGTGATCGCTGGCCTTGGCATAGATCGGCTCCAGCGTCTCGGCCGCGGCGAAGCGCAGGCTGTGGTCTTCCGCGCCGAGCAGGGCTTCCACTTCCGCCATGGCGGCCGGGTCCTTGGGCGCCAGGCGCAGGATCTCGCGCCACTTGTCGAGGGCCTCGGCCGGGCGGGCGAGTGGTCCCTTGAGGAGGCCGGCGATCTGGCGCAGCAGATCGATACGCTCGCCGTCGTTCTTGGTCAGGTTGAGGAGACGTTCGAGGATCTCCAGGTGTTCGGCCGGCACGCCTTGGATCTGGTAGAGCCGGGCCAGCGTCGAGAGCGCCTCGCGATCCTCGGGCAGGTCGTCGAGAATGGGGCGCACCGAGGCCACCGCCTCGTCGAGGTCGGACAGCTCCTTCTCGGCAATGGTGGCGATCTGGAAGCGCATGGTGTGCCGGGCCGCCACGTCGAGGTGGTCGAGCCAGCGCTTGAGCAACTCGACCCGCTCGCGCGCCTGGTTGGATTTCTGATAGATGCGGTCCAGGTTCTCGAAGGCGCGGAGGACGGGCTCGCCCTCGCCGTCGAGCAAACCGCGGAAGGTTGCCACCGCCACGTCCAGGAGGTCGAGGCGGTTCTCTTGCAGGTCGGCGACGCGCAGGAGGAGCCGCCCGCGCTCGTCCACGTCCCCGGGCCAGTCGGCACGCACGCGCAGCACATGCACAAGCCCCGCGATGTCGCCGACCTCGGTGTAGAGATTCTCCAGCGCTTCCGCCGCCGGCCCGCCGGTGTCGGGATTACTGGGGTCGAGGTCCAGCACGCGGCGCCAGGCCGCGATGGCCGCCTTGCGATCGGCCAGGTGGGCCATGCCCAGGCGGGCCGCGCGCGAGAGCAGGTCGGCGATGCCCGCCAGGTCGGAGGGGTCGCGCTTGTCCGCCAGGGACTGGTACAAGGCGATGAGGTCGTCGTGGCGGCCGAGCGAGCCGCCCAGCCGCTCGGCCTCGGCCAGCGCGGGTTCGGCGTGCGCGTCGAGGTCGAGCACGGCCCGCCAGGTGTCGAGCGCCTGCGCGGGCGCGCCCAGCTTGTACTCCTGCAACTCGGCCTTGCGCATGAGCAGGGCGACAGCGCCGGCGCCCGCGGCCACCTCGCGCTCGATCTCCAGGATCTCCGCCAGCCGTGTCCAGTTGCCGCTGGATAGGTAGAGCGCGTCGAGCATGGCCGCCGCGCGATGCCGTTCGGCCTTGACCTCGAGCAACCGCTCGAGCAGCGGGACGGCCTGCGCGTGCGCCGGCGCCAGGGCGAGAATCTCGGCCACCAGGTGCAGCGCCCCGGCGGCGTCGTCGAAATGGGCCAGCGCCAGGTCGGCCCGTCGGGCCTTGACGTCCGCGACGTCGCCGCGCGCGACCAGCGTGCTCTCGGTCTGCAGCAGGTTGTCGAGCTCGCGCCACTTCTTGGCCTCGGCATGGTGGCGTTCGAGGATGCGGTAGGCCTTGAGGTCGCCGCGGTCGAGCTCGATGATCTTGGACAGGGTCGCCGTGGCATGCTCGCGGTCGTAGAGCAGCCCCTCGTCGATTTCGATGGTCTGCCAGAGCAACTCGATCCGTTGCTTGACGTCGGGCAGGTGCTGTTCGCGCGTCGCGATGGCCTCGCGCAAGGCGCCCCAGCGCTCGGCGTCCTTGCAGATCCGACACAGGGTCCGATACGCCCCCATGTGCAA
>PNBO01000433.1 GCA_003136095.1 Myxococcales bacterium | reverse complement strand
GTGGCCGCCCCCGAGACCGAGGCCAAGTTGCTCGACGCCGCCATGTACGCCACCGGTGCCCAGCTCGAGCGCCTGTGCCGCGGCTACCGAACCGCAATGACCGCCGACAATGCGCTGCCGCCTCCCGAACGCGGTGTGCGCCGCCGCGACTTGCCGGGCGGCATGGTCAAGCTGGAAGTCATTCTGTCGCCTGACGAGGCCGACCTCGTCATGGGCGCGATTGACCGGGCTCGTGAAGTGGGACACGCGCAGTCGCATGCGGACGCTTCCGCGGAAACGTTGTCGACCGGGTTTCCTTCCCGCGCGGATGGGGTCGTCGCACTCGCCGAGAGCTACCTGGCTGGCAAGACGGCCTTCGGAAACGGTGGCGAGCGCTTCCAAGTCATGGTNNCGGGTCGCGTGCGACTGCGGGCTGGTTGCGGTCAGTGGAGACGGCGAGAAGCTCAACATCGGGCATCGTTCGCGGTCCATTCCGCCGGCAATACGCCGGGCCCTCACGCTGCGCGACCGCGGTTGCTCCTTTCCCGGCTGCACCCACAACCGCTTCCTGCACGCCCACCACATCCGGCACTGGCTACACGGGGGCGAAACCAGCGTGGACAACCTTTCCCTGCTGTGCACGCACCATCACCACTTGGTCCACGAGGGCGGCTGGTCGGTCGAGCAAACCCCGGATGGGGAGTTGCGCTTCCGTGCACCCGACGGACGAGAGGTGCCAGCGGTGCCGGCGCGAGAAGCTAGCGAAGACGCGCTGACATTACTGCACGAATGGTCCGAAGAACAGGGGCTCGACCTGGGCGCCGATACGAACACGCCGCTTTGGGATGGGACACGGCCCGACTACGACTGGGCGGTGGCGGCGCTGGTGGGGGCTGGAGTGTGAGGCGGTTGGGCCGCGCTGGCGGCAAGGCTCAAGCTGGCCACGGTGGGTATGCGCTCGTGCTCCTCTTGCCGACAAGCCGAGTTGGCGTCTCGCTACTCCACTAGCCAATGATGAGCAACTCTCAGTTGTCGCTACCTTTTGGCGGGACAGCTTGGGCGCCCGACAGACCAGGAACTGGGGGATACCTCATGAAGAACAGATCGTGCTCAGTCACCGATTGGACCAGTGGATGGGAGGGACGGGATGAGTCGATGATGCGTGCAGCCTCAGGGACCCCCAGTAATGCGTGGTCGAGTAGATGCTCGAAATCCTCTCTGCCACTTCCGACGATGCGAACGCAGTGTCGAATGAGGTTTCTCACGTCCTCGCCAAGGCTTTCGACTTCAACGCCTAGTGCCTTCTCTTCCCTTGCGGACTTTCCTTGATGTACGGCGATGCTGCGGAGACCATAGACACGCCCCAGTTGCTTGCACTTCCGCCGCCGGTCTTCTGGTTGAGCAAGCAGCCGCGCGCCACGCATCCGCAGCTTGTACGATAGATTTCCATCCTGGTAGTCACTCGCTAGTAGGGATTCCGCTGCAATCACTAAGTCGACAAGGCGCTCCCTCTGGTCGGGCCGTCTCATCGACAAGTCGAACCGTCCTATAGGGATCGAAAGCCTGTGGTGGCCATTCTCGACAAAGGGTAGCAAGTGCTGCGTCTCCTCGACGTGTTGGGGTGTGAAGATAATAGCTCCCTCCGCGCCTCTGCCCTCGGAACCTGGCCACGAGCGGAAAACGGGAGTAACGCTCCAAGGTGCCCCCTGATAAATCGATGGGTCGAATAACCCGCTTTGTGCAACTGAACCGCAGTACCGCAGACGTTCAGTGGATGCCAAACGCATTGCTTGGAGAATGTCATATCCCGGTGCAATCCGCATATCGTCATCGCTGCATTGCCCAGCGCGAAAGCGAGCATCACAAAAGAGAACGGAGTGGGAGAAGACGTGGTTCACCCGCGCGTCATGTGAAATCCGAAGCCGGAAGGGAGATAGTTTGACGAGGTTACTCGGCAGAAGGATCGCAGTCTTGCCGACGGGCAAGGGATCTGCGGGCACGACTCCTCGAATGAATGTCACGACCCGAATCGTGATGCACCCGGCGGCAAGCTCACGGATTGCTGCCGCTATGTGTTGAGGGGTCACCGGCATTCCACAGACGTCCGGATAGATGGAGACTGCGACTATCCTCGTCAGCAACTGCTTCGGCAGGTCGCTCTCTCTAGCAAGAGAGACTGGCAGCGGCGACGGAAGGAAAGAAAGCAATCTGGTGCCCAGCACGGACAGGTCCGGGCCTTGAACAGCATCCTGGACTTGCTTCATTTCAGCGAAGACCCCGTGCAGGCCCTCCCAAAGCCGCGTGTCGCTTTCGGCCTTCAGCTTCTCGCGCAGGTTCGCAACCGTCGACTGCGTCCTCCGCAAGATCTCAATGACTAGGGCGTCCAACTCGTCTGGCATGTGAACCTCGCGCTGCTGATATATTCGTCCTAACGACAAGTGCTCGCAAGCGATCGCTACCGGACGAATCCCCCGCGTGCATGACCCATTGCCGTGACTCCGCGCCTGGATCGAACAGGCCGGCGGCGACCGTTGCCCTCATCGCCGCCGGCTCCTCCTTACGCTGCTGCGTCGCCAGCCGTCGCCCTCGGCCCCGCCTCCATGCGCATTCCCGGAACCTTTTTCTCCGCCAGCGGTCAGTGTTCACATGTACCGAGCACTGGTCTTTGCTTGCTTCGCGGCTGCTTGTGTCTCCAGCGCGCCGCCGAGCCATGGTTCTGGAGACGGGGGCAACGGGCGGGCGTGGCCGAGCGGGGGGCCGCCGGGACGGGAGCCGGATCTGGGACAGGCGCGGTTCTTCGCGCGTGTGCAGGGGGGCAATGGGCAGCAAGAGCTGAAGCTCGAGGACTTCGTCGTGCAGGTGAAGACGGGGGCGCAGACGACGCGGACCCATCTTTGGATCACGATGGCGAACCCTGGCGAGACTCAGGTCGAGGCGGTCATGCGGCTACCCGTCCCGCCGGGGGCGGCGGTCACACGGGCGGTGCTGCACGTGGGCGCCGACGCTGTCGAGGGCGCGTTCGTGGCGCGCGATCGCGCGCGGGAGATCTACCGCAGCATCGCCGAGCGGCGCCGCGATCCGGCGCTCATCACGTGGAACGGTCCCGAGTGGATCGATGCGACCGTCTTCCCGGTGGAGAAGCACGACCGGCGCGTCCTGGAGATCGAGTGGATCGAGCCGACCGCGAGCCGCGACGGCTGCCTGTGGTACCGCGTGCCGGTGATCGCGCACGAGGGCCGCAATGCGCGGCGACCGTCCCGCATTACCGTCGATGGGGTGGCCGTGGACACGCTGGGGCGGGCCTGGCTGCCGCTGGTGACAGAGGGGCTGCTGGGCGCCGCAGCGGTGGCTCGCGGGCCGGGAGAGCCTTTTGGGTACGCCGTTGCGCCAGCGCGGGAACGCAAGCCGGGACCGACCCGCCTCGTGCTGGCCGCGGAGACGTCGCGCGCGATGCCTCCGCCGGAGCGCAAGCGGCAACGTGCCGTGCTCGAACAGCTGCTCGCTGCCTTGCCCAAGGACACGGGCGTCACGCTGCTGGCCGTTGACTGGGCCGTGGCGGCGGTGGCCGAGAACGCGCCCCCCGCCGAGGCGCGTGCGGCCCTCGATCACTTGGATGGGATCCCCTCGGCCGGCGCGCTGGATCTGGAGAGCGCGTTGCGGGTGGCCTCGGCGCGGGCTCGGGCGGTGGACGCCCATGCCATCGTTTTCCTGGGACATGGCGCGGATAGCTTTCGTGGCGACGGTCTGGCCGCGCCGTTGCGCGAGATGCAGCAGGCCGGACAGAGCCTGGTCGTGGTCGGCGGCGATGCCACGCCCATCGCGGATGCGGCGGCGTTGACCGGCGGTCAGTCGTTGCCCTGGACCAACACGACCGAGGCGGTGGCCCGTATCCTCGCGCTCTTGCAGCGCACGCCCGCCGACCTGGCCTTGGACAATGCCGAGCGATTCTTCGCGCTCGAGACGGTCACGGGTGAGACGCGTTGGTTGGCCCGCTTCGTGGGTCCCGCGCCCGACCGGCTGCCGCGCGTCGAGGCGCGCGAGCTGGAGGCGCTGTGGACGCGCGCGCATGTGGCCGCCACCGCGGGTCGCGATACCGAGGAGGGCGAACGTCATCGCGTCCTCACGCCGCTCACCTCGATCCTGGTCCTGGAGAGCACGGCCGACTACGCCCGCTGGGGCATTCCCGCGCCCGAGCGTGCCGAGGACGTTCACCTGGGCCGACGGGACAGTGGCAAGCGTCCAACCCAACAAGCCGATACGCCGTCGATCCAAGGCCTCCTGAAGCAGGCGCCTCCACCCCGGTCCGCCTCGGTATTCGGCCGCGACACGGCCGTGGGCAACGACGCGGTCAACTTGCTCGGCGGGCTCATCGACAACCAAATCGCCCAGGCGTACGGCACGGGCGTGCTTGGCATCATTGGCACGGGCAACGGCGCCGGCGGGACCGGCGTCGGCACCATCGGTGTCGGCAACTTCGGTACGCTCGGCAAAGGCGGCGGCGGNNGGAGATCATCCGCCGCATCATCCGCCTGCACAGCAACGAGGTGAAGTACTGCTACGAACAGGAGCTGACGAGGCATCCGGCGCTGTCCGGGCGCATCTCGGTCCAGTTCGTCATCGCGGCCAATGGCGAGGTCAAAAGCTCGGTGTTGCAGAGCTCGACCATGAACAAC
>PNBO01000270.1 GCA_003136095.1 Myxococcales bacterium | reverse complement strand
CAGGGGTCGACGGAACGCGCCGTCGATCCCTGTTTTGCTTTTGGTCCAGCTTATGCCAGCATCGTCGGCCCCGCGGGTGGAGGACCCGGCCGATGAAGCATCCGGGCAGGAGACAAGAGACGAAATGAAGAACGCAGGACTCGACAAGGAATCGCTCCAGATGCTGCTCGATACCCTGGGGTCGTTCGGCAAGCAGAAGCTGCCGGCCCAGGTTCGTCTCGATCTTGACGAGAAGGACGAGTTTCCCTTGGGTCTCGTCGAGGAACTGCTGGGACCCGAAATCGGCCTGCACCTGCTCTTCATTCCCGAGGATCTGGGCGGGCTCGGCGGCTCCGCCTATGACGTGTACCGCGTGTCCGAGGACATGGCGCGGCTCGATCTCGGCGTGGCCACGGCCTTTCTCGCCATCTTTCTCGGCACCGATCCCATCGTAGTGGGTTCGACCGAGGACCAGCGCAAGCACTGGCTGCGCCGCATTGGCGAGGAGGGACTCATCGTCGCCTATGCCGTGACCGAGCCGCTTGCGGGCAGCGAACTGTCCGCCATTCGCACCAAGGCCGAGCGCGTGCTCGACGGCGGTGAGCTTCTGGGCTACAAGTTGAACGGCACCAAGCAGTTCATTTCCAACGGCGGCTACGCCCAGCTCTACTCGGTGCTGGCCGCGGCCCCCGACGGTCCGAGCTTCTTCCTGGTCGAGAAGGGCACGGCCGGGCTCCTGCCGGGCAAGCACGAGAACAAGCATGGCATCCGCTCGTCGAATACCTCGCCGGTGGTCTTCGAGGACGTCTTCGTGCCCAAGGAGAACCTCATCGGCGGCGTCGAGGGCAAGGGCCTCATCCACGCCCAGTCGGTCTTCGGTTTCACCCGTCTGATGGTGGCGGCCTTCGGGCTGGGTGGCGGCGTGGCCGCCATGCTCAAGGCCATCCGCTACGCGCGCGAGCGCGTGCAGGCGGGATCCACCTTGTCTGAGAAGCCGGGGTACATGGACAAGCTCATCGTGCCTCATGTGGTGAAGCTCGAGGCGGCCCGCGCCTACATCGAGGAGGTCGCCCGCCGCCTCGACGCCGGCGAGCCCGAGTTGCAGACGGAGGGCGCCATCGCCAAGCTTTTCGCCACCGAGGAAGGCTGTGCCGCGGCCGACGCCTCGGTGCAGGCCCTGGGCGGCTACGGCTACACCAAGGAATACGAGGTCGAGAAGATCCGCCGTGACGTGCGTATCACGACCATCTACGAGGGCACGAGCGAGATCATGCAGTGGACGGTGTCGCGTGATCGCTGGCGCGTTCACCTGCAAGAGCGCGGCGGCTTCTACCGCCGCATGGCCGATTCGCTGGACAGCCTGCACCGCGAGGATCCACAGGTCGGGGCCGACGTGGCGTCCCTGGCCGTGCGGGCGGTGCTCGAGACCACCGAGCGCTGCCGGGTCGGGCGCCTGACGCGCCACCAGCACGTGCTCTTCCAGCTCGGCGAGCTGATGACCCGGGCGGAGATCGCGGCCAACTTCGCCCTCTACGCTGCGGGACGTGGCGCCGAAAAATACGCGCCGTTCTTTGCGCCCAAGGCGCTCAAGGCGATGTCGCGCATCAGCGCACGCGAGGCCGCGCTCGACGTGCTGGCCGGGGCAGTGCGTCTGGTCCGGGGCATGGACGCGGTGGAGGACGGGGCCATGGCCGACTTCGAGCGCGGCCTGCAGGGGAGCGCCATCCATGCCGCGGCCAAAGGACTCTTGGCCGACCTCGACGCCGTGGCCAGGGCGGTCGCGGAACAGGATGCGGCCAGGCCGCAGTGACGCCTGCGCGTGGAATGATATCGTTGCCTGGCCGCGCGGGAGGCTGCGCCTGCCTCGGCCCAAGTGATCGAATCTGGAGGAAAAACGTAGATGAGTAGTTGGACAAGAGATCCGGCCGAACGCGCCGTCGCGGTGATTGGCGTGGGCGCGATTCTGCCCGACGCGCCGGATGCGCCGAGTTTCTGGCGCAACGTCATGGCAGGCCGGGACTCGATCACGGACGTAACCCCCGATCGCTGGAGTGCTGCGGACTACTGGGATCCCGATCCCAAGGCGCCGGGCAAGACCTACTCGAAGATCGGCGGCTGGGTGCGCGGCATCACGTTCGAGTCGACCAAACTCAAGATTCCGCCGCGCGTGGCTGCGGCCATGGACGTCGGGCAGACGTGGGCGCTCCTCTGCGCGGGCGAGGCCCTGCGCGACGCGACCCGTCCCGGCCAATCACTCGATACCGAATCGACCGCCGTGATTCTTGGCAACGCCATGGGCGGCGAGCGCCACTACGAGACGGTGCTGCGCCTTTCCTTTCCGGAGTACGCCCATGCCATCCGCGACACCCCGGCCTGGAAGGCCTTGCCCGCGTCCGCGCGCGAGGCGCTTCTGGCCGAGCTCTACGCCGAGATCGCGCGTCGTTTGCCCGATACCACCGAGGACACCATGCCGGGCGAGCTGACCAACATCGTCGCTGGGCGCGTGGCCGCGGTCTACAATCTGCGTGGTCCCAACTTCACGACGGACGCCGCCTGCGCCTCGACCCTGGCCGGGGTGCAAGCCGCCATCGACAGCCTTGTCGATCACCACTACGAAGTGGCCCTGACGGGCGGCATGGACCGCAACATGGGCGCCACCACCTTCGTCAAGTTCAGCAAGATCGGCGCGCTCTCGCCGGACGGATCGCGTCCCTATTCGGCCGGAGCCAATGGCTTCGTCATGGGCGAAGGCGGCGCCTTCTTCATCTGCAAACGCCTGGACGACGCCGAGAAGGCGGGCGACAAAATCTACGCTGTCGTTCGCGGCGTTGGGGGGGCCAGCGACGGCAAGGGCAAGGGGATCACCGCGCCCAACCCCATCGGCCAGCGTCTGGCCATTCAGCGCGCTTGGCAGCGCGCCGGGCTCGATCCCTCCACCATGACCTTGCTCGAGGGTCACGGCACCTCGACCCGCGTAGGGGATGTCTCCGAGATGGAGAGTGCGGCGAGCGTTCTTCTCGACGGAACGCCCATCAAGCACAAGATCGCGCTCGGTTCGGTCAAGTCGCAGATCGGCCATCTCAAGAGCGCGGCGGGCGCGGCGGGCCTGCTCAAGGCGGTGCTCGCTTGCCACCACAAGATCCTGCCGCCCTCGATCAACTGCGACGTGCCGAGCCCGGCCATCCCGTTCGACAAGATACCGTTCGAGGTCAACACCCAGGCGCGGCCCTGGGAGCGCCCGTCGTTCGCGCCGCGCCGCTGCGGCGTCTCGGCCTTCGGCTTCGGCGGCACCAACTTCCACGTCGTCGTCGAGGAGCACGTTCCCGGCATGCTGACCAGCCGTCCCGCCATGGTGCAGGTCCCGGCGGCGCCAGCCGCGGTGCCGCCGGCGAGCGGGGTCCAGGTCTCGAGCGGCGCCACCCTGGCGCAACCCCAGCGGCCTCCCATGCTCGGACGCATGCTCGCGTTGGGCGGTACGGATCTGGGCGTCCTCCGCGCGCGCTTGGGCCAGGCCATGGCCGATGCCAAGGCCGGCAAGCTCCCCGACCACGACCCACCGGGCGCGGACTTCCTGGGCGCGGAGAACCGACTCGTCATCGCCTTCGAAGACGCGAGCGATCTGGCCAAGAAGGGCGAGGCCGCGCGCGAAGCCCTCGACAAGAACGACGCGCGCAAGTGGCGCATCCTGCAGACCAAGGGCATCCATTTCGGCCGCGGGCCGGCCGGCAAAGTAGCCTTCCTCTTCCCGGGCCAAGGCTCGCAGTACGTCAACATGCTGGCCGACGTGCCCGATCCCATCGTGCGCGAAACCTTCGCGGAAGCCGACCGCACCATGGGTCCGATTCTCGGCCGCTCGCTCACGAGTTACGTCTACCAGGATGCCGGTGATGCCGCGGGCATGGAGGCCGCCGAGGAGGCGCTCAAGGACACCACTATCTGCCAGCCCGCCATGGTCGCGACCAACATCGCCATCATGCGCTTGCTCGGCAAGCACGGCGTGGTCCCCGACCTGGTGATGGGGCACAGCCTGGGCGAATGGGCGGCCGCGGTCGGCGCGCGCATGGTCGACTTCTCCGAGGCGCTGGTGGCCGTCAGCGCGCGGGCGCGCGCCATGGCATCGGTGTCGATTGGCGACAAGGGCAAGATGGCCTCGGTCCTGGGGCCGACCGAGGAGATCGTGCGGCGCCTACCCGAGATTGGCGGCTATCTCACGCCGGCTAACATGAACAGCAAGAAGCAGACGGTCATCGCCGGCGCCAGCGACGCCGTGGATCGCGCCGTCGAGTTCTTCAACAACCTGGGCATGACCGCGCAGATCATTCCCGTGTCGCACGCCTTTCACAGCAAGGTGGTGGCGCCGGCCGCGGACGCGCTCTATCGCACCATCTGCGAGATGAAGCTTGCGCCGCCCGCCATTCCGCTGGTCGGCAACATCGACGGTCAGCTCTACCCCGAACACGACATGGAGACCATTCGCCGCCGCTTGGCGGAGCAAATGGCGTCGTCGGTCCAGTTCGTCAAGGGCGTGGAAACCTGCTACCGCGAGGGCGCGCGCATCTTCGTCGAGGTTGGGCCCAAGCGCGCGTTGCAAGCCCTGGCCGAAAACATCCTCGAGGACAAGCCCGACGTCCTCTGCCTTTCCACCAACCACCCGAAGCGGGGCGGCGTGCGCTCGTTCCACGATGCCATGTGCGGCCTCTACGCCGCGGGCATTCCTCGGCCCGAGCACCTGCGCCGTGTCCCGGACATTCGCACCACCGCCGCCGTCACGCGTGTCGCGGTCGGAAGCGAGAATCCCACGCCACCCTATGGAGCTGCCATCGCCATGAGTACGGATCGCACACGTTCTTCCGCCCAGTCCGGCCAGACGGATTACGAGGGTCTGGGCCGGCTCTTTGCCCGCTTTCTCGACGAGGGTATGGCGCTCTACGGCGGCGCCGGCCGCGCCGCCGCGCCCGCGCCGGTTGCGCGGGGCGGCTCCATCGTCATCTCCGGCGCCGGGCTGGGCCTGCCCGGCGAGAGCCGCCGCGTGTTCGATGACGGCAACGTCGACCGCATCCTGGCCGGCGAATCCTTCATCGAGCCGGTGCCGCAGAAGCTGCGCGAGCGCATGTTGGGCAAGAACATCGTTCGCTTGCACAAGCGCGAGATCGGCGAGCCGAGCCTCGAGCCCATTCGCTCCACCGACGAGGTCATTCGCCTGGCCGCGCGCAAGGGCGCGTTCGATCTGGCCAAGGATTTCGGCGTGCCCACCGAGCGCACCGAGGTCTTCGACACCACCACGGCGCTGGCCATCGGCGCCGGCATCGAGGCGCTGCGCGACGCTGGCATCCCGCTGGTGCGCCACTACCGCCGCACGACCACGGGCAGCTACCTGCCCGACCGCTGGCGTTTGCCGCTGGCCATGGCCGACGAGACCGGCGTCATCTTCGCCTCGGCCTTCCCCGGCTTCGACAAAGTGGTCGGCGAGGTCACGCGCTTCCATGAGGCGCGTGAGAACAAGACCGAATACCAGTTCGACCGCCGCTTCATCTTCCAGGTGCTGGCCATGGGACATGCCCAGTTTGCCGAGATGCTCGGCATTCGCGGCCCCAACGTCCAGGTCAACTCGGCCTGCGCGTCGACGACGGTGGCGGTGGGCATGGCGGAAGACTGGATTCGCCTGGGCCGCTGCCGCCGTGTGGTGATCATCAGCGCCGACGAGCTGACCTCGGACAATTTGATTGAGTGGATGGGTGCCGGCTTCCTCGCCACGGGCGCAGCCACGACCCAGAACCTGGTCGAGGAAGCCGCCCTGCCGTTCGATCGCCGCCGCCACGGCATGCTGATGGGCATGGGCGCGTGCGCGCTGGTCGTCGAGTCCGAGGACGCGGTCCGCGAGCGCGGCATGCGCGGCGTGGTCGAGCTCCTGGGCACGGAATTCGCCAACAGCGCTTTCCATGGGTCGCGCCTGGACGTCACCCACATCGAGGGCGTGATGGAGAAGCTCGTCGCCGGCGTCGAGCGCAGGCACGGCCTCGATCGTCATGCCATGGCCAAGGAGATGGCGTTCATCTCGCACGAAACCTACACCCCCGCGCGCGGCGGCAGCGCCGCCGCGGAAGTGTTCGCCCTGCGCAGGACTTTCGGCGCGTCGGTGAACGACGTGGTCGTGGCCAATACCAAGGGTTTCACTGGTCACCCCATGGGAGTGGGCGTCGAGGACGCGGTCGCGGTCAAGATCCTGGAAAAGCAGATCGTCCCGCCGGTGCCGAATTTCAAGGAGCCCGATCCCGAGCTCGGCACGCTCAATCTCTCCAAGGGCGGGCGCTACCCCGTGCGCTTCGCCCTGCGGCTCGCGGCGGGCTTCGGCTCGCAGATCGCGATGTCGCTCCTCCGCCGCGTGCACGGCGTCGAGCAGCGCATCGCCGACCAGGCGACGTATGATCGTTGGCTCGCCGAGGTGTCGGGTTATGGCCAGCCCAGCCTGGAAGTCCAGCAGCGGACCTTGCGTGTCAAGGACGAGGGCCAGCCCGCGCGCGAGCCGGCGCAGTCGCGTTGGGTTCCTGGAACGGGGCCGAGTGCGGTCACCAGCGGCGACACGCCGACGGTAGTGTCGGCTGCGGTGCCAGTGTCGGCCACGGTTCAGGGCCCGGTTGAAGTGCCGGCCACGACCACGGCCCTCCCTTGGGGAGCTTCGGGACCTACACCTCCCCTGCCACCCCCCCCTTCGGGGACTTCGGGACCTACACCAACCCCACCACCCCCGCTCGCTTCGCTCGCGCCCTCGACGGCCAAGGCTTCGGCTCCGATCTCCGGCGACGATGTACTTGAGAAGGTGCTTGGCATCGTGGCGAAGAAGACCGGCTACCCGCGCGATATGCTGGAGTTGGACTTGGATCTCGAAGCCGATCTCGGGATCGACACGGTCAAGCAGGCGGAAGTGTTCGCGATGGTGCGCGAGACCTTTGGCATTCCGCGGCAGGACAACCTGAAGCTGCGCGACTACCCGACGCTGCGGCATGTGGTTGGGTTTGTCGAGCAGGGTAGGGGCGGGGAGAGCAAGCCGGCCACGACCGCGACCACGGCCACGACCACGGCCACGACCGCGACCACGGCCACGACCACGGCCACGACCACGGCCACGGCCACGACCACGGCTACGGCCACGGCCACGGCCACGGCCACGATACCGGCCGTGGGCGACGAAGTGCTTGAGAAGGTGCTGGGCATTGTGGCGGAGAAGACGGGGTATCCGCGCGATATGCTGGAGATGGACTTGGATCTCGAGGCGGATCTCGGGATCGACACGGTCAAGCAGGCGGAAGTGTTCGCGATGGTGCGTGAGACCTTTGGTATTCCCCGCCGCGATGACTTGAAATTGCGCGATTACCCGACGCTGCGTCACGTGATTGGCTTTGTCGAGCAGGGCCGGGGGACGGCGGCGGTGCCGGGACCGGCCACGACGGTGCCGGCCACGACCATGACCCTCCCTTCGGGAGCTTCGGGACCTACACCACCCCTGCCACCCCCGCTCGCTTCGCTCGCGCCCTCGACGGCCACCACCACGGCTACAATGCCGGGCGACGAGATTGCCGAGAAAGTGATTGGCATGGTGGCGGCCAAGACCGGCTATCCCAGCGATATGCTGGAACTGGACCTGGATCTCGAGGCCGATCTCGGAGTCGACACGGTCAAGCAGGCCGAGGTCTTCGCGATGGTTCGCGAAGAGTTCAAGATCCCGCGCAAGGACGACCTCAAGCTGCGCGACTACCCGACGCTGCGCCACGTGATCGATTTCGTGAAGCAGAGTCTGTCGGGCGAAGCGCCCACGTCCCCTGCTGAGGCCACACCCGCAGCCATACCGTCGGTCGAAGCCGTGACGACTCCCCCTGCGGGGACTTCGGGACCAACACCTCCCCCACCACCCCCCCCTGCGGGGACTTTGGGACCTACCCCCCCCCCACCACCCCCGCTCGCTTCGCTCGCGCCCTCGCCGCTCGCTTCGCTTGCGCCCTCGCCGGCCGCAGCGGCGCCGGCCCCCGCCCGCGCGGAGGCGAATCCCTTCGAGAGCGGCGTGCTCCGCCGGCCGATGCTGACCCTGCGGCCGCCGCTGGCCGCGTGCAAGCGCACTGCGGTGCACCTTGGGAAGGGCAGCCGTGTCGTCGTGGTCGCTGACCATGAGGGCGCCGGGCGCCTGCTCTGCGATGAGCTCGAGAGCCGTTCCGTGCAAGTGCTGCGCATCGATGCTCGCCCCGAGCGCGCGGACATCGAAAACAAGTTGTGCGAGTGGGCCGCCAAGGGCCCGACCACCGGCATCTACTTCCTGGCCTCGCTCGATCCCTGCCCCTCGCTGAGCGAGATCGACCTAGTGGAATTCCGCAAGCAGTACCGCGATCGCTTGCTGCTTCTGCACGGGGCCGTGCGTGGCCTCTACGACGCACTCGCCAATCCCGGAGCCTTCCTCATCGCCGCCACGCGCATGGGCGGCCACCATGGGTACGGCCCAGGCGGCGCACGCAATCCCCTGGGTGGCGCGGTGGTCGGGTTCGTCAAGGCCACCCAGCGCGAGCGGCCCCTGGCGATGGTCAAGGCCGTCGACTTTCCCGAGGACATGCCTGGCGAAAGCGTGGCGCGCGCCCTGCTCGACGAGGCTGAGCGCGACCCCGGCGCGATCGAGATCGGCTACCAAGGCGGCCTGCGCGTGACCGTGGGCGTGCAAGTCCTGACCGCGGTGCCCAGCGACGTCAAGTCACCCTTCGCGCTCGGCCCTGATTCGGTGTTCGCCGTCACCGGCGGGGCTGGCGCCATCACGGTGGCCATCGTGCGCGATCTGGCGGCCGCCTCGCGCGGAACCTTCTATCTGCTGGACGCGCGCCAGATGCCGCCCGAGAGCGAGCGGCCACTACTGGAGAAGGTCGTCAAGGATCGTGAGGGCACCAAGCGCGACGTGTTCGAGCGCCTGAAAGCGGAAAAGGGCCGCGCCACGCCGGCGCAGGTCGAGGAGAAACTCTTCGATCTCGAGCGCCAGGCCGGCATTCTCGAAGCCCTGCGCGCTGTGGAAGCAGCGGGCGGCCGCGCTTTCTACCGGCAGGTCGACGTGCTCGACGCCAGCGCGGTCAAGACCGTGGTGGAGGAGATCCGCCAGCAGAGCGGCAAGCTCGACGTGATCTTGCACGCGGCGGGTCTCGAACGCAGCCGGTCCCTCGACCGCAAGCCCGTCGAGGAATTCGACCTCGTGTTCCGCGTGAAGGCCGACGGCCTGTTCAATCTGATGGCGGCCACGCGTGACGTCGACTTGCGGGCGCTGGTCGTCTTCTCGTCGGTGGCGGGCCGCTTCGGCAACGCCGGCCAGGCCGACTACGCCGCGGGCAACGACTTCATGTGCAAGACCGTGAGCTGGTGGGCTGCCACACGGCCGAACGCGCTCGGTATCGCGCTCGACTGGACCGCGTGGGGGGGCATCGGCATGGCCACGCGCGGGAGCATCCCCGAGATCATGAAGCGCGCCGGGATCGACATGCTCGATCCGGCGGAGGGCCTGCCCGTGATCCGCAACGCCCTTCGTTGCGGCTACTCGGGCGAGGCCGTCGTGGGGCGGCGCCTGGGCATCCTGCTCGAGCCTGTCGATCCAGACGGCGGCCTCGACAGCGAGGGCGGCCTCGCCGCGCGCGGCAAGGCCAAGTCGCTGCCGCTGCCTTTCACGCACATCAGCCACAACCTGCACGACGGGCTCGTGGCCGAGGTCAAGCTCGATCCCAGGGTCGAGCCCTTCCTCCACGACCACGCCATCGACGGCACTCCGGTGCTGCCGGGTGTGATGGGCATCGAGACCTTCGCCGAGGCGGCGTGGCTGCTCGTGCCCAGCCATCACGTCGTGGGCCTGGAAGACCTGCGCTTCCTCGCGCCCATGAAGTACTACCGCAACGAGGCGCGGCCGTTCATCGTGCGCGCGCGCGCCGTGCCCGCGCCAGGGCCAGGGCAAGGGGCTGACGGACGCGTGCGCGTGTACGCGACGCTCTCCTCGGTGCAGAACATCGTGGGTCGTGAGCCGGAAGAGAAGCTGCACTTCTCCGGCGTGGTTCTGCTTGCTCCATCGCCGCTCGAACCTTGCCATGTGCAGGCCTTCGATCGTACCGAGCCTGAGATCGGGCGCGAGGCGATCTATCGCGTGTACTTCCACGGTCCGGCCTACCGCGTGCTCGACCGGGTCGAGGCCGCCGGCAAGAATCAGGTCATCGGTATCATGACCGGGGATCTGCCGCTCGACACGACCGATGCGAGCCACACCAGCCTGGTGGGGCCGCGTCTCATCGAGCTGTGCTTTCAGACCGCCGGGGTGTGGGAGATTGGACACAGCGGACAGCTTGGTCTACCCGCTGGGGTCGATCGCGTGATCGTGCGCGACCCGGCCGCGGGCGGCGGCCCCCTGGTCGCGGAAGTGACCGCCAGCGCCGACGGCCTGGTCTTCGGCGCGCGCGTGCGCGACGGCGAGGGACGGGTTCACGTCGAGATCGAGGGCTATCGCACGTCCCGCATGCCGAACACGCTGCCCGAGGAAGAGGCAGGTCCGTTCCGCTCTGTGGCGGGTTGATGTTTCGCCACGTCTTGGTCCGCGCGAGTGAGTACCCGTGGCTCGACTCGGGCCAGGCCTGGCCGGGTTTCCTGAGTCCGCGCGAGGAGGCGATCCTCGCGGGGATGGAATTCCTTCCCAGGCGGCGCAAGTGGCTGCTGGGCCGGGCCGCGGCCAAGCGCCTGGTGCGTGCGATGAGCGGGCCGCAACCCGTGGCGGAGACTGGCATCAGCGTGCTCAACCGGTCCTCGGGCGAGCCCTTCGTGCTCGTCGAGGGGAGGGGCGAATGGGAGTTCCCGATCTCCGTCTCGCATCGGAGCGAAGTCGGCCTGGCCGCCGCGCCCGAGGACCGCGGTGCACGTATCGGGGCCGACATCGAAACCGTCGAACCGCGCGATCCAGCCCTGGTCAGGCAGTTCTTCACGAGCGGCGAGGCCGAGCTCGCGGCGTCGAGCGGCGAAGCCGGTGATGAGGTCGTGGCCCGCATCTGGAGCGCCAAGGAGGCCGTGCTCAAGCTTCTCGGCCTCGGCCTGCGCCTCGACACGCGCGGGATTGTGGTGGACCTCCGGGGGGAGCCATTCCTCGAATGCCCCGCCGGTTGGCGGCCTCTGGCTGTGAAGGTGTGCGTCGAGGCGCCCGCTCCGCCAGTGCCGGGTTTGCTTCGCGTGCTGTGGCGGCGCGAGGCGAACCACGTGCTGACGGTGGCCGTGGCGGGGTAGCTGCCTCCCTGCTGCCACTCGCCACTGGGCAGGGCGGCCTCGATCTGCCATGCTTTGCGGTGCATGGCCCGCCTTCTTCATCGTAGTGTGGAGGATGTCCGCCCGTGTCCATACCTACCTGGCGTGCCCGCGTCGCTGGAACATCGCGTGCTGCTCGATGTGACGCCCGGTGAGGCGGATGAGCTCTTCGATCGGGGCTGGCGTCACTTCGGCCCCGGCTGGTTCCGGCCCGCGTGTGAAACCTGCAAGGCTTGCCTGTCGACCCGAATCCTGGCCGGCGAGTTCACCTTGAGCCGTAGCCAGCGACGCGTGCAGCGCCGCACCCGCCACCTGCGCGCCGTGGTCCGCGAGCCGATTTTCGATCGGGCGCACCTCGCGCTTTTCCACGCCTGGCAGCGTGATCGCGTCAAGGCGCGTGGCTGGGAGCCCGCGTCCTTCAGCGCCAAGGACTACTGGCTGCGATTCACCTTCGCCACGCCCTTCGCGCGCGAGGTTGCGTTCTACGACGATGAGGCCGACGGCCGCCTGATGATGGTATCGATTTGCGACGAAACGCCGCGCGCCTGGAGCGCGATCTTCTGCTTCTACGATCCGACCTACCGTCGCATCTCGCCCGGGATCGCCAACATCCTCAGGTTGATGGAGCTCGCGCGCGGCAACGGCCAGCGGCATGTCTATCTCGGCTACTGCGTGCTCGACTGCCAGTCGCTACGCTACAAGGCCGCGTTCCGTCCGCACGAGACGCTCGTGGGCTTGCCCGGCGACGACGAGACGCCGCGCTGGGTGCGCAGTGCGGAATCGGCCGCCGCAAAGACAACCTCCGGCGTCCAGCTCGGGCTTTGGTGAGACGTTTCCCCGCATGAAACCCTGGAGCTTTTCCTGCGTGGGACTCATCTTGCTCGGCTGTGCCGCGGGGCAGGGGCGTGGGGTATCCCCGGGACCGGGACGCGTGGGTGGAGGCGCGCGGGGACGCGAGTGTCCCTGTGCACGGAAGCGCGGGCCCGAGAGGGCGCCCGCCGCTGACTCGGCTGCCGACCACGGCAAGGCCGCGGTGCCGGTGACCGACCGGGATCCAACCTGGGGCAGCCCGGACGCACCTGTCACGATCGTCGAGTGGAGCGACTTCGAGTGCCCGTTCTGTGCGCACGTCGGCGAGACCCTCGCGGAGCTGAAGCGCGCCTATGGGCCGGAGCAGCTCCGGCTGGTGTGGAAGAACTTGCCCTTGCCGTTCCACCCCAACGCCCGTCCGGCGGCCGAGGCGGCCATGACCGTCTTTGCCCTGGGCGGATACGCCGCGTTTGAGAAGTTCCACGACCTCGCCTTCGCGAACCAGCACAGTCTCTCGGCCGAGAACTACCTGGCGTGGGCGGTCGCGTCGGGGGTTGAGCGTGGTCGCGTCGCGGAAGCGATCGCGGCCAGGCGGCAGAAGGAGAAGATCGACGAGGACCTGGCGCTGGCCGGCCGGCTCGAGGTTCGGGGCACGCCGGTCTTTCACATCAACGGCGTAGCGCTGGTCGGAGCCCAACCCGTGAAGAGCTTCCGCGCCGTCATCGACGACCAGCTCGCGGCCGCGCGGGATTTGCTCGCCGCCGGCACACCCGCCCGAGGTGTCTATCCCAGGCTGTGCGCCCGCAACGTCGTGGCGGCGGACCCGCTGCGGCAGACGGCGCCGCAACCGGAGCCCGCGGACAGCAAGACGTGGAGCGTGCCGGTGGAACGGGACGATCCGGCCCGGGGCCCCGCCGACGCCTTGGTGACGCTGGTGCTCTTCAGCGACCTCGAGTGCCCATACTGCAAGCACCTGGGAGACCACGCTGGCCGCTCTCGCGCAGAAGTACGGCTCCGACCTGCGCATCGTGTGGAAGGATTATCCGCTGCCATTTCATCGCCAGGCCCTTCCCGCCGCCGTGCTCGCCCGGCTCGCCTCGGTCAAGAAAGGCCCGGACGGCTTCTGGCGGGCGCACGACGCGATCGTCGAAACCGGGGATGTTCTCGACGAGCCGGCCCTCAAGGCCGTCGCCGCGCGCCTCGGGTTGCCGTGGTTCGAGGTGGCCGCAGCCGTCGCCGATCACCGTTTCCAGGCCACCTTCGACCGGAGCTGGGAACTGGCCACGCAGCTGGAGGTGCGCGGGACTCCCTGCNNGGGCAGGAACGCGCGCATCTCTACGCGGCGATGACGAACACCCCCGAGGCGCCCGACGAGATCGAGAGCAAGACGGTCGATGGGCCTACCCGGGACAACCCGAGCAAAGGCAATGCTAGGGCCAAGGTGACGATCCAGATCTTCGGCGACTTCCAGTGCCCGCACTGCCTGCGGCTCCTGCCGAAACTCGCCGAGATCGAAAAGGAGTTCGCCGGCCGCGTGCGGCTGGTGTGGCGCAACCACCCGCTGGTCTTCCACGAAGACGCCGCGCTGGCCGCCGAGGCGGCGCAGGAGGTGTTCGCGCAGAAGGGGGCCGCCGCGTTCTGGCGCTACCACGACCTCCTCTTCGCGGCCCAGTCGGAGGGCGGGCTTGGGCGCGACAACCTGGAAAGGCTGGCGCGCCAGCTCGGCGTGGATGGCCGGCGCTTCCGCGCAGCGCTCGCGTCCCACCGGCACAGAAGTGTGGTCGAGCGGGATGTCGAGGCGGCCCAAAAGGCGGAAATCGCCGAAGTGCCGGCGGTTCTCGTCAATGGCTACCTGGTGAGCGGGGTGGAGCCCCTGGAGGTGTACGAGCGCCTGGTGACGCGCGCCCTGGCGGAAGCGGGGCCGGCAAGGTAGCCCGAGCGTTCCCTCCCGGCAGCCGGCGAACGAAAATGCCTGTTGAATCTAGGCGCGTCGCGGTGACAAAATACTACGTTGTGGGTTCTCCCCGCCTACGCAACCAGCGGCCTTTATGCGTGTGCAGCCAACTCCTTTGGGGAATTGAACGATGATCAAACGCGTTGCCACTGTCCTTGCCGTGTTCCTCGCCGCCAGCTCCGTGCGCGCGGAGGAATGCCCCACGGAGGCTCCGGAGGATTCCGGCCTGCGGCGGATGCTGGCCAAGAAGTGGTTTGCCAGGGGCGAGGCGGAAGCCAAGGCGGGCAACGATGTCGCCGCGATCAAGGACTACCAGTGTTCGCTGATGTTCGTACCGCACGGGTTCACCGCCTACAACATCGGCCAGCTCGCGGAAAAGACCGGCGATCTGGAGGTCGCCATCGCGAGCTTCGGCCAGTACCTGCTGCTGGTGCCGGACGCGAAGGACGCCAAGGAGATAGGTGAGAGGGTGGAGACTCTGAAGGATCGTCTGGCCAAGGTGCGCGATAGCGACAAGGGGCTGGGCGGGAGCGGGAACGAACCTCCCCTGGAACACCTGATGGAGAAGACCCAGGAGGAATCGTTTCCGGATATGGCCATGGTGCCGGGGCCGCCAACGTCCGAGCCCGGGGTGTCGAGCACGACCGGCCAGCGGGGGTCGACGAAGTATCGCACTCTGGGTTGGCTTACGGCCGGAGGCGGCGCGGTGCTCGTCCTCGGAGGCGTGCTGAGCAACGTGTTGGCGCGCGGCCAGATGGACACTTGCCGGTCGGAATACAAGCAGGGACACCAGTCGGCCGCGGAATCGGCGTGCAGCAACGCCACGCCCCTTGCCTATCTGTCGTACGGCTTGATTGGGGTGGGTGTGGCCGCGGTCGTCACTGGCGCCGTCCTCATGTTCGTGCGTCCGAGCGCGAGCGAACCCGACAACGTGGCCGTGAACGTGCTCCCCGAAGGCGGATTGTCGCTGCACTGGTCCGGCAGGTTCTAGAGCGCCGAACGGTTTGAGGGA
>PNBO01000297.1 GCA_003136095.1 Myxococcales bacterium | reverse complement strand
CGAAGGCCGTAGGTGATGGTCGATAGCATCTGGTCCATCTACTTCTGCAACGTCCTCCTCGGCCGCATCGACGAACGCGACTACATCATCAGAGACTAAACCCCAAAAGTGTCACCCATGTTCCCGGTTGCTCATTGCACGGAGGCTACGAATGTGTAGACTTCTACACATGGNNGACCGGCTGCTGAACGAGGCCGTCCGAGTCGGAGGCCAGCGAACGAAGAAGGGCACCGTGACGCAGGCTCTGGTGGAGTACGTCCAGCGGCGGAAGCAAGCGCGGATCCTGGACCTGTTTGGGAAGGTCGATTTTGATCCGAAGTACGACTACAAGCAGCAGCGCCGACGCGCATGAACATCATCATCGACACCTCGGTCTGGTCGCTTGCGCTTCGCAGACAGCGGTCATCGCCTAGCGCCGAGACGAAGGAACTTGCCGAGTTGGTACGGGAGGGTCGGGCGGCCATGCTGGGAGCTGTCAGGCAGGAACTTCTCTCAGGCGTCCGAGCGGACCAGCAGTTCGAAACGCTGCGCGGCCATCTTCGTGCGTTCCCGGACGTACTTCTGGAAGCTGAGGACTACGAGGAAGCCGCCTCCTTCTTCAACAAATGCCGAGCAAGAGGGATCCAGGGCTCCAACACGGACTACCTCATCTGCGCCGCAGCTGCGCGACGAGGGTTCGGCATCCTGACGACGGATACGGACTTTGCGCGCTTCGCGCGGGTCCTCCCGATCGAACTCCACACCCCGCGCACGTCGGTGACTGGCTAAGAACCTATTTCAGTAGGCCGGCGGCACGCCGGATGCCGATACCACACACCAAGTGGAGCATGGCGAAGTACGTGTCCTCTCGAATCTCCCAGCGGACAAGGATACGGCGAAATCGGTTCATCCAACCGTGCGTGCGTTCGACGACCCAGCGTCTCGCTCTCACGCCAGGCTTGCATTCCAGTTCCTTCTTCTCTTCACCTCGGCTGCGCAGATGAAGCGTGAAGCCTGCTGTGATTCCGACGGAGCGCGACTCGGGGTAATCGTAGCCCTTGTCCAGACAGAGCCCCTGGGGCTCCGCGCGCGTGGGCCGAGGCCGGTCCACCGGGATGCTGGCGATGGTCTCGGCCATGAGCTTGTGGTCGTTGCGATTAGCGCCGTCAACCGTGAGGCCGACGGGAACGCCCGCGCCATCGGTGAGGAGACTGCGTTTGGTCCCGTCCTTGCCGCGGTCGGTAGGATTCGGCCCGGTCCTTTTCCCCCCCGAGAGGGGCCTTGGTCATCGCCCCGTCCATGGAGAGCCAACTCCAATCGATGCCCTTCGCATCGTCGTAGGCATGGAGTCCCTGACGCCAGAACTCGTGGAACACGCCTGCGCCGAGCCACTCGCGAAACCTGCGGTACGCCGACGAGCAGGAACAGATCCCAGTCGCGTCCAAGGCGTTCCACTGGCAGCCGGTCCGCAGCACGAAGAGGATCGCCGCCATGGCGTCGCGGTCGGGAACACGCGGGCGGTGACATCCGAGCGGATGCGCCGGACGCTTGGGCAGCAGCGGCTCCATCCTGGCCCATAGGGCATCAGTCAGCTTCCAACTGGCGGCGCGCGCGGTGGCTTTCATCAGCAACAACAAGGCAGCCAAATCGTCGGGTGTGCAATTTTTCGACTTGTTCCACGGGCTACTGTACCTTTCGGTCACGCCCTAACGAAATAGGTTCTAACGCTCTTGCGTTAAGCTGCGGGCGGCCGTCCGCGGCCGACCGACAGGTTCAACGGCCCGTTCGACGGCCCACCGCGTCTTCATGACCTTGCAGCGCCGCTGCGGTTGTCGTAGTATTACTGGTAGGAGTAATACCATGCGAGTTACGGTGAAAGGGCAAGTGACAATCCCGATCGAGGTCCGAGATAAGCTCGGAATTCTGCCGCAAACGGAGGTCGACTTCGAGGTGCACGGGAATACTGTGCGGCTTGTGAAGATCCCCGCAAAAAGTGCAACCGGCAGGGGCGCCAGCGTCGTGGCGCGGCTGAGAGGCAGTGCGCGCGTGAAGATGAGCACCGACGAGATTCTCGCACTGACCCGGCGGCTCTGATGAAGCCCACCCTGGTCGACAGCGACATTCTTCTCGATGTTGCAACGGATGACCCGACGTGGGCGGACTGGTCATCACGGGCCCTCGAAGCAGCGGCGAACGAGTCGCCCTTGGCGATCAATGCGCTCATCTACGCGGAGGTGTCGATCGGCTTCGAAAGGATCGAGCAACTTGAGCAGGCGATTCCCAGCAACACATTCCGGCGGGAACCGTTGCCCTACGAGGCGGCCTTTCTGGCTGGCAAGACGTTCCTAAAGTATCGACGTCGCGGCGGTCAGCGAACGTCCCCGCTGCCCGACTTTTACATTGGCGCGCATGCTGCGGTTTCGGGCTTCCGCATCCTGACGAGAGATCCACGGCGGTATCGGACGTACTTTCCGACCGTGGACATCATCTCACCTGAGTAGGTCCGTCAACGCCTCGATCGGCATAGGGGCCTCGACAGATCGTCAAGGACCCCTGCCACACCACCCGGCATGCGGGTCCTCGCGGCGGACGATTTCGACACTCACTACCGTGTGCCCTCCTTGGCGGAGATATTCGTGTCGTCGCGCCCATGTCCGTCGACGGTCGCGCTCCCAGTCGTATTCACCTGCACCCGGCCGAACGTCAGCACGAACACGCAGAATGCGAGCAGGCGAAATATCCGACCGCGGAACGCCGTAAGCACAGGTTGAGTATATGCGTGACCAGGGCATTTCGCACAGCCATCGCAGAAGCCACATGGTCCGCCCAACGCCTTGCCGTTCAGCGGCGCGGGCGCCGCACGAACGCTTCGTTGATGTTACTCCAATTTCCCTGCGGCGACTGCGTCCGCTGCAACGGCTTTATGGGCGGCAGACTATTCTCAGAGACAATGTGGCGTGATAATGCGGATCATCTTGGGACTACTTGCGGGCATCAAGGCGATGATCACCGCCGGGCGCGTTGGAGCGTTCGGTGGTCGTGTTTTCCGATCGTGGAAGCGAGGCGACTTCGAGAGGGCTCACGAAAGGGCGATGGCCTTCCTTGAGTTCACGAAGAAGCCGAGCCCCAAGTGGCTAGTAGCGAGCCTTCCCACAGCCGCATCCCTCGCTGGACAGACCGCCGAAAGAACCGGACGTACCGAGATTGCAGTGATGGTAAGCACGCTGGGGCTCGAATGCATTGCCGAGCTTCGGCAATATGTCGCGGAAGCGAAAGCACGAAGAATT
>PNBO01000111.1 GCA_003136095.1 Myxococcales bacterium | reverse complement strand
CAGAGCTTACCCCAATATCCCTGCGATGGGGTCACGTGGCACGGAAGACCGGAGCCCGGCGATTCCGCGAGGTTGGCACCTACGGTGATCCGGATGAGACCCCGGCACCTGGAAATCGTTGGGCGCGGGATGGTGGATAAGACGATATCGAAACGCAGCAAGGCTGCTGCTTCTCAGCGGTCGAGGAGGCTACGAACACCGCCGGCGCCGCGATTCAGAACGTGGGTGTAGACCATTGTCGTACTCACTTCACGGTGGCCCAGAAGCTCCTGGATCGTGCGGATGTCGCAGCCGGCCTCCAGCATGTGGGTGGCAAACGAATGGCGTCGCGTGTGCGGCGTGACCGGGTTCGAGATCTGCGAGGCCACGGCGGCCTTGCGCACGGTCCGCTGGATGACGGTCTCGTGCAGATGGTGAGGGCGTACCTCTTGGGTCGACGGCTCCGTGTAGGTCCGAGTCGCCGGGAAGACCCACTGCCAGATCCACTCACGGGGCGCGTTCAGGCATTTGCGGCTTAGAGCCTCGGGCGCGGTGGCTTGGCCGGGTTCCTGGTCACCTGTCTGCGAACGCCGTGCGGACAATCCAGCTATTCTCTCTCCCGTGCCCACCGCCCTGACCATTCTTTTCCGTGACGAGAGCCTGATCGCCGTGGACAAGCCGGCCGGGCTGGCGGTTCACCGTGGCTGGGCGCGGGAGCACGATGTGGCCCTGCTTCGCCTGCGCGACCAGATTGGCGCCCGGGTCTTTCCCGTGCATCGCCTGGATCGGGCGACGAGTGGCGTGCTGCTCTTCGCCTTGTCGGCGGAGATGGCGGGGCGGGTCTGCGCATCGTTTGTGGCGGGAGAGGTGGAAAAGACCTATCTCGCCTTGGTGCGTGGCGTGCCTCCCGAGGAGATCCTGGTGGATCACCCATTGCCGCCCGGCGAGGACACGCACGCGCCGCGGGTTCCCGCCCAGACGATGATCGTTCGCCGCGAGGTGTTCGGCCGCTACAGCCTGGTGGAGGCGCGGCCGCTGACCGGTCGCCTGCATCAGGTCCGGCGGCATCTCAAGCACATCTCGTGTCCGCTCATCGGCGACGTCAACTACGGCAAGGGCGAGCACAACCGCCTGTTCCGCGAGCGCTACGGTTTGCACCGCTTGTTCCTGCACGCCACGCGATTGCGGTTGCCCCACCCGGCGCAAGGTGGTCAGCTCGACATCGTCTCGCCGCTGCCTGCCGATCTCGCGGCGGTGCTGCAAGCTTTGCGCGCGCCAAGCTAGCCCGCCCTATTCGTCAGTTGCACCTAGTCAAGGCGCCGTGGCGGCTACTTCGTTGGATTCTGCGCCAACGCTTCCGGAATGAGCACGACCGCGCCGAAGGCCGGCACGGGAATCGTGCCGGTGTGGCGGGCGCCCGCCAGATCGACGAAGGCCGCGGCCCCGAGGTTCAGGGGCTGATCGCCGTCGGTGTCGTTGTAGGCGAGGAAGGAGCGCACGCCCGTGGGCAGAGCCTCGTCGAACCGGATCGCCGTGCCCTGGTCGTAGGGCTCGGCCACCACCTTCTTCACCACCACGTCGTCGATCCAGAAGCGGTCGCCGTAGGTCGGGTAGGGCGTGAACTCCAGCAGGGCATTGCTCTGGCTGGCCGTGGGCTGGGCCAGGAAGGTGACTTCGCGAACCTTGTCGCAGGGCAGGTAGGTCCATTCGTCGGGGTTGCCGAGGTTGATGGCGGGCGGCAGCGGCACCGTGACCCCATCGGCCGGCGCGATCCACAGATGCACCCAGTAGGTCTGCCCCGCCTCGAGCGCGAAGGTGTTGCTCATGGCGCCGATGCCGCCGCCGGTCGCGCCGTTGCGATCGTAGCGCAGGCTCGGGCCGAACCCCGGATGGGTGTCCGCGGTGAACGACGAGGCCGCCCAGTCGTTCTTGGTCCAGCCGCCGACGCCGCTGTCGAAGGTGCCGTTGCTGATCAGGTTGCCCGACAGCTCCTGCGTCACCCGGTCGGCTTGCCAGTAGAAGGATGCGCCGGGGCCCGGGTTTTCGCCCGAGACCTTCACCCAGTCGCGCAGGTAGTAGCCCACCCGGGTCGACTCGTCGCCCGGGGCGACGAAGATGAGGTAGTTGTCGAGGGCGCGATCCGTGATGGCGTCGTAGGCGAAGGGATCGAAGTAGGTGTTGTTCGCGAAGGTACCGGCCTGGGCCAGCGTCACCCCGCGCATGCCCATCGGCACCTGCAGGGGCGCCACCGCCGCGATCACGTTGTTGCTGATCTGCGCGTTGGTGGGAGGGTATTCCGTTTCCATCTGCAGCTGGCTGTAGGGATAGCCCCAATCGTTGTCCTGCAGGTTCGCGTAGAGCAGGTTGCCGTCGACGGTGACATTGCGATTGCGCGCCAGCAGGATGCCGGTGCTGGTGTTGAGCGCGGAGACGTTGCCCTTGACCACGTAGTCGTGCGAGCCGAAGTCGAGGAAGAACCCTTGGGCCATGGGCGACTCGTAGCCATCGCCGTCGCCTTCCGAGGAGCCGAGCGATTCGAGGACGATGTTGTTGAGCACCGCCGAGCCGGTGATGCCCGGCGAGGGGAAGCCCGTGCTGTCGTCCCAAGTGTAGGTGTGAATGCCGCCGCAGTCGGACTTGGTGTAGCAGGCGTGGCGGATGAAGTTGTTGGCCACGGTGTTGGATGCGCCACCGAAGCTAAGGCCGGCGCTCGCCGTGCGTTGCACCCGGTTGTAGACGGCGTTGATGCGGTCGGAGTTGAGATAGATCGCCATGCCGTGCTCGCTGGGCGCCAGGCCGTTGCCGAACATGCCGAAGCGCGGGTACTGCTCGAGCAACCCGATGTCGTCGACGGTGTTGCAGGCGACCTCGCTCTGGGTCGTCTGCAGGGTGATGGCCTGGCTGGTCTGGCCCAGGAACGCATTGCCGGCGATGCGGTTGTTGCCGTCGACCGCGGCGATGTCCCCCCAGCGCGCGATGCCCACGCCGCTGGGGCCGGTGTAGTTGAAGGTGCAGCCCTCGACGCGCAGCTCGGTCGTGCTCTCCGGCGCGTCGGAGGAGTTCGAGGCGATATTGGCGAGGGAGCCCAGGCCCTCGCCCGAGAAGTACTGGAAGGTGATGCCGTAGACGCGGAAGCCGCTGTCGCCCTGCAGATCGAGCCCGGTGGTGTAGCCGAAATCGGGCGGATAGCTGTCAGCGACCCAAGGTTGCGGTTGCGCGTCGGCGATGTACACCGAGGCCTCCATCGGGGTGCTCGCGAGTTCGATCCCGGCCGGCGGATAGAAGTAGAGGAGCTGCGCGCCGTCGTCGTAGTACCACTCGCCCGGAGCGTCGAGTGCGCCCAGGTGGTCGACAAGGAAATAGCCCCAACCCACGCAGTTGTTGGTGGCGCAAGCGGGCGCATCGGAAAGGGTCAGGGTTTGCGTACCCGCATCGAAGGCCGTGACGTCGAGCGCGTCGATGATCCAGCGGATACGGCGATAGTAAAACCGCGCCCCGGTCCAGTTGATGCTGGCGCCGGTCAGCGCGTTGCGGGTGGGCAGCCGGCTGTCGCGAATTTGCGTCGAGCTCGGCACCGAGTCGATCAGGCTGTAGTGGCCGCCCGGCAGGTTGAGGCCCTGAACCACCGACGGTCCTTCGCCCGGATTGGGGAAGGTTGCCAGCCGCTGCGGCTGGCCGGCCGCGAAGAGCTGGTAGACGCGCTCGCGCTGGGTGTAGCTTTTGCCCCCATGCTGATAGGTGGGGCCGCGGGCCAGGGTCCCGGCCAGGCTCACCTGCATGATCTTCGGCGACAGCGACGAGACCGTCCAACTCGCGGGAATCACCTTGGAGCCGCTGACCACCGGCTTGGCCGCGCCGGCTGGACCGTAGCCGCGAATCACGATCGGATTCGAGGCCGCGGCGTGCACGCCGTAGGGCACCTGGGCGCCACCGCGGAAGGTGTCGCCGCGGCGCAGGCAGAGGACATCGCCGGCTTGCAGCGTGAGATCCTGGATCTTGGACAGTGATTGCCAGGGGCCGCTGCCGCCGCTCGGCGCGGCGGCCTTGCCGTCCAGGCTGTCGCTGCCGGTGGCGGCCGAGAAGAAGTAGGTGCAGCCCGCGGCGCACTCGGCGTCGCCGGCCGGGCACATGGCGGTGGCGAGGTCGCTCTTGCGCTGGGCACAGAGCTGGGCGAACTGCGAAGCGGGGGGGATTGCGTTGGCGTCGGGCGGCTGGCCGGTGTCGCCGGGAGACGTTCCCCCGTCGCCTACGTGCTTGCTTGAGCTACCGCCGCAAGCCGCGGCGAAGACCAGGACTAGGAAGCCACGCTTGCGCCAGGATGAGGTTGGATCGCGCATGGTCGAAACCTAGCGCGCGAAATGGCGCGAGAACAGGGGCGATCGTTACCGCTGGCCGGTGCGGGCGGGGCTAGCCCGCAGGTCGCAAGGTCACCAGCGTCGCGCCCCAGCCGCCGCCCGCTTCGCCGGCCAGGGCAAAGCTTCTGACCTCGGGCAAGCGGGCGAGGACGGCGTGGACCTGCCGGCACAAGGCGCCGGTGCCCTTGCCGTGCACGATGCGGACCTGCGGAAGGCCGCGCGCCTGGCATTCGCGCAGGTACTCGGCCACGAGGGACTTCACCTCGCGTGGCGCGAAGGTGTGGAGGTCCAGCGTGCCGTCGATGGGCAGGGCCACCGCAATGCCCGCGTCGTGCTGGTCCGACTCGTCCATGACGAGCGAAGCCTACTGCCCCGCTCGCTCGCAGCCTGGCCACCAGCAGGGGCTGGCCTTGGCGAAGTCGAGCAGGGCGCGATACTTGGGGTTGGCGTGGTCGGCGAGCGATTCGCCGTTGCTCCAGGCATCGTTCTCGCTAAGCCAGCCCCAGGCGTTCCACACCGTGCCGCCGGCCTTGCGGTACTCGTCGAGCACGTGACGATAGAGGACGAACATCCGCTCGTCGCTCGCCACGCTGGCGAGAAACCGGCGTAACTCGCCTTCGCCGCGGCCGAAGTGGGTGCCGCCCTCGTAGACGTAGAGGGCCAAGCCCCGTTCGCGGGCAATGGGTTTCCAGCGCTTGAACAGCTCGATGGTGGTCACGGCGCTCTGGCCTGGCCTGTCGCCAAGCGGTTTGCCCTCGTCGTCGAAAAGCCCGCCGCTCTCTCCTTTCTCGAGATAGCGGAAGACATGGTCGCGGGCCTGGTTCTCGCCCTCGCGCAGCCACGCGCGCAGTACCGGATCGTTGCCCTTGCTGTTGAGATCGCCGCCGAAGTAGCCCGTGATGGCCACGGCATCCATGCCCTCGTGGCACGGCCGGTTGTGGGACGAATCCTTGGCCACCCACGCCGGGCAGTCGAGCGAGGCGTTCGCGGCTTCGACCCAGGCGGTCTGCGGCGCGATCGCGCAACGAACGCGTTTCGCTTGCCCCGCGAAAGCCCCCTTCCACAAACGGCACATCTGCGAGGCGCGCATGCCCATGAATTGCAGCCATCCCGAGCCCTCGCTCCCCCAGAGCTTGCGGGCTTCGCGCTGGGCATAGCCGGCCTGTGGGAAGCCCCAGTTCCAGATCTCGTTGGAATACTCGACAGTCGCGCGCAGGTTGTGCGCCAGGTGGTCGCGCACGTACGCCGCAAACTGGCCGATCCAGTCGTCGTCGGCGCGATAGGGCATGTTGAAATGCGGGTTCGCGCCCAGGCGATTGGCAAGCTCGACCATGACCTCGACCGGATAGCCGCCGATACGGCGGCAGGCCGAGGCCATCGCGGTGTCGCAGGGCGCGGCCGGATCGAGCGGCTGGCGGATCCAAGGGAACATCTCCGGCCGCGGCCGCTCGGACCAGCGTGCCGGGCGTTCCTCGGAATCGTTGCTCAACATCCAGTCCATGAAGCGCAGGCTGCCGAATGGTTGCAAGTAGGCCAGCATCTCGGGATTGAAGATTTCGCCCTTGACGAGGAGCGGCTCGAAATCCTGGCGAAAGACGCGCACGTTGCGCACGTAGTTGCCGTTGTGTTGGGGATCGGTGCGCAGGATGCGGACGATGGTGTTGTCACCGAGGAACTTGAAGGTGATGCGACGGTGGTCGGCGTCCGCTGTCATCACCTCGCCGCCGAAAAGCTCGATCTTCCCCGCGCCTTCCCAGGTCAGGACGAAGACCTTGCCCACCTCCGGCCCCCCTTTCACCGACGAGAATACGGATTCCGCGCGGTCGTATGCTAGGCTGGGGTTGTCCCGGTATTGCAGGGTGCGAGGCCAGCCTTGCGCGTCCAGGACGAGGTGCTGGTACCCGTCGCAATGCGGGTCGGCCGCGGCGCACATGCCGACCCAAGGCCTCGCGTCGTGCATCAGATCGAGGAAGGGACGGAGCCGGGTCCAGTCGCCCGGGAAGTCGAGGTTGTACCCGATGGGCGAACGTGGGTCGCTGCGCCCGGCGTAGCCGGTCACGGCGCGGCTGGTTGGCGGGACGGCGGGCTCGCCGGCCGGCGATGGGCGTTTGTCTTCCTTGTGGTGCGCGGCGCGCGTGGCCTCCGTGGCGAGCGCAGTGCCGGCTACCAGCGCCAGGACTCCGATCGCCATGCGCCGACGGCCCGCGCGCGTGTCACGCATGGGCACTTGCCTCCGGCGCGGCGACGGGCTCGCCGGCGCGGCCCGCCGTGGGGACGCCGAAGGTCGAGTATCCGAGCGGAATCAGCAGCACCATGCCGGCCAGCTTAGCGGCATTCCCAATCGCGATCCACCTGGGCGCTGGACAGACAACCCAGGGGACGGGTAGACAAGGCTCGATGCATCTCGGTGTCCTCATCCCGGAGTTTCCGGCCCAGACGCATGTGTTCTTCTGGCGCGAGGCTCTCGCCTTGCGCGGGTTGGGCGCCAAAGTCACGTTCATCTCCACCCGCCGCCCCAAAGAGGACTGCCCACATCGTTTTGCGCACGCGGCGGTAGCCGAAACGCACTACCTCTTTCCGCCGCGCGGCCGGGCGATTCTCGATCGGCTCGCGCACGGCCAGGTCGGGGCGGCGCTCGCCTACGTCTGGTCCCTCGGCCGGCCCGGCCGGGCCACCGCGAAACACCTGGTGCTGGCCGCCTGCGCGGCCGACCTCGCCTGCTTCGCTCGTGCCACCCGCATCGATCACCTGCACGTCCATTCGTGTCGCGATGCCGCTCACCTTGCGGCCATGGCCCGTCGCATGGGCGGCCCACCGTACAGTCTCCACTTGCATGGTGATATCGATGGGTACGGCGGCCACCACGCCGAGAAAATGGCGGGCGCGCTCTTCGTGGCCGCCGCCGCGCGGCCGATGCAGCGGCAGCTCATCGAGCGGGTCGGCATTCCCGAATCCCGCACGGTCACCCTCATCATGGGCGTCGACACGGATCGGTTCCGCCCCGCCGCGGTCCGGCCGCCCAAGTCGCCTTTTCACGTTGTGACCGTGAGCCGCCTGCATCTGTCCAAGGGGCACGCGCACGCGCTAAGCGCCATTCGGCGGGTCGTCGATCGGGGAATTCCCGCGAGCTACTCGATCGTGGGGGACGGGCCGCATCGCGCGGCCATCGCGGCGGAGGTCCACCGACTCGGCCTCGAACCTCACGTCCGGTTCCTGGGCAGCCTGGGCGAGACCGAGATCGCGGATTTGCTCGCGCAGGCGCATGTCTTCGTGTTGCCGAGCATCGGTGGGATGGGCGAGGCGTCGCCGGTCGCGGTCATGGAGGCGATGGCCAGCGGCTTGCCGACGGTGTGCTCGCGCATCGGCGGCACTGTCGACATGATCGCGAACGAGGTCGATGGGTTGCTCACCGAGCCGGGAGACGAGGCCGCCATCGCCGAGTCCCTGGCTCGGCTCCACGACGATCCCGGCTTGTGGGAGCGCCTGTCGCAGAACGCCCGGCGGCGCGCGGAGACCGCCTTCGACGCCCGCGTTCTCGCCCAGCGGATGCTTGACACCATCGCGCACTACCGACAGAACGGTGGCTAGCTCGATGAGCGCCGGCAGGAAAGGGAATGGCTGTCGTACGACATGCCATTCCCCTGACACCGGCGACGACATGCGCTATCGTGACGCTACTTGTCCGCGCGGGCGCCCGCCGGGCGCCTGCCACGAGACAAGCCCCCTCGGAAAACTGGCCTTGTCGTGAGCAGCACGATCGCCATCGTAGCCCTGGCTCTCTCGATTCCCGCGATGGTGGGCGTCTTCTTCTTTCTGCGCCCCGTGCAGGCGGCGCTCGTCGCGGCCTTGGGTGCCGAGATGTTCTTGCCCGAGCGAGTGAGCTTCAAGGTCCCCTTCATGCCCTTGTTCGACAAGCACAACCTGCCCTACCTGTGCATCTTCATCGCCTGTTTGCTGCGCTGCCCGGCGCGGGTCACGAAGCTGCCCAAGCAGCGCTGGATCGTGGTGCTGGCGCTGTTGCTTCTGGCCGGAGGGGTGGCCACCGGCCTGACCAATACCGATGCGCTGGTGTTCGGCCCGAACGGACAGGTCTTCATCCCGGGGCTGACTCTCAAGGACGGCTGCTTCATGGGCATCGCCAATTTCGTGGAAACATTCCTGCCCCTCTACCTGGGCTATGCGCTCTGTCGCAAGCCCGAGGATTTCGATCAGTTGCTCGCGGGGTTGGCCGTCGCCGGGCTGGTCTATATTCCCTTCGCCATGGTCGAGCTGCGCATGAGCCCGCAGTGGCACCGCTGGATCTACGGTTACGCGCAACACGAGTTCCTGCAGACCATTCGCTGGGGCGGCTATCGCCCCATGGTTTTCATGTCGCACGGTTTGGCCCTGGCGCGCTTCTTCCTCGCCGCCACTTGTAGCCTGGTTCTCCTCGCCCGCTATCGCCATGTTCTCGTCGGGTTGCCGGTTCGCTTCCTCGCTTGGATACAGTTCCTAGTCCTGGTGGCGTGCAAGAGCACGGGGGCCATCGTCTTCGCCCTGGCGGGAATTCCCCTTCTCGTGCTCGCCCGGCCCAAGCGCCAGTTGTTCGTCGCCGCGCTGCTGGCGTACACCATCGTGCTCTACCCGGTGCTGCGCCTGTCCGGGATCTTTCCGGTGGCGCGTATTCTCGAGGCCGTGAGCAGCGTGCAAACCGACCGCGCCGACTCCCTCGCGGTTCGCTTCAGAAACGAGGACGCGCTGCTGGCGCGCGCCCGCGACCGCATCTTGTTCGGTTGGGGCGAGTACGATCGCAACGCGGTCCACGACGAAGAGGGAGAGAAGACCTCCGTGCTCGACGGTCATTGGATCATCCGGCTCAGCATCAACGGCATCGTCGGGTTCATCACCGCGTTCGCGCCGTTGCTCATTCCCGTGCTGTGGGCGCGCCGGCTCTTGCCCACCATCGCCGGCGACAAGGACCAGCGGGTCGTCGCCGGGGTCGCCTTCCTGCTGACGCTCCTGGCGATGGATCTGATTCCCAACGGGCTGTATGCCTATTATCCGTACTTCATCGCGGGCGCGCTCACGCGCCGCCTGCGCGACCTTCGGGCCGAGGGCCTGGAACGGAAACCGGTCCCCGAGGTCGCGTAGTCGAATCGCGGCCATCTGTGCTATGTAGGAACCCGCGCCGCACACGGGAATTCACGGCAAGATGGCAAGCCACGGCATCGTTGTAATCGGTCGAAACGAGGGTGAGCGGCTTCGCCGTTGCCTGGGTTCCGTGCGCGCCGAACAGGCTCCACTCGTGTACGTCGATTCCTGCTCCCAGGACGGAAGTGCTACCTGGGCTCGCTCCCAAGGGCTGGACGTGCATGAGCTCGACGGCTCCCGGCCGCTCAGCGCGGCGCGAGCCCGCAACGAGGGCTTCGCGCAGCTTCTCGCCCGCTGTCCGCAGCTGGACTTCGTCCAGTTTCTCGACGGCGACTGCGAGTTGTGCCCCGGCTGGCTCCCACGCGGGGTCGCAACCCTGTCGGCCCAGGCCGAGCTTGGGGCCGTGTGTGGCCGCGTGCGCGAACGGGATCCGGAAGCATCGATCTACAATCTCCTGTGCAACCTCGAATGGCAACGCCAGCCCGGCCTCATCCAGGCTTGTGGCGGCAATTTCATGGCCAGGGTGGCGGCCTTCCGTGCCGTGGGGGGATTTGACAACGGGGTCATGGCGGCGGAGGACGACGAATTCTGTCTTCGCCTGCGCCGTTCGGGTTGGAAGATCCTGGCCGTCGACGCGGACATGGTCCGGCACGACGCGGCGATCCTGCATTTCGGACAGTGGTGGACGCGAGCTCGCCGCGCCGGCATGGCCTACGCGCAGGGAGCCGCTCTGCACGGCACCTCGCCCAGCCAGCATTTCCAGCGCGAATGCCGGAGCATCTGGTTCTGGGGCTTGGGGCTGCCGGGAGCGTCGCTCTTGCTTTCGGCGCCCACGTTCGGCCTCAGCCTGGCGGGCTGGCTGGGTTATCCGGCGCTGGGTTTGCGCGTCTACCGTCGCGGTCGCGGTCGCGGCTGGTCGCAGCGCGAGGCGTCGCTCTATGCCTTCTTCAACGTTCTCGGCAAGTCTCCCGAGCTGCTCGGAATGCTCCAGTATCATTACCGCACCCGGTGGCAGAAGCGCGACGCCACCTTAATCGAACACAAGGGATGATGGACGGACCATGAGCGAGACGCACCCCACTACCGCACCTCTCGACACCTCCTCGGCGGCTGGCGAGGCCCGCCCCTTCCGCGTCGGCCTCCTGGGCGCCGGCTACATCGCCGAGTACCACGGCAAGGCGCTGCGGGCACTGAGAAACGCGCACCTGGTCGCCGTGTGCGATCGCTCGCTGGCGCGGGCGCGCGCCTGCGCCGAGACCTTCGGCGCCTCGGCCGTGTACGCCTCGCTCGACGCCATGTTGGGCCAGGAGAAGCTCGACGCCGTACATGTCCTGTTGCCGCCGGAAGCCCACTTCCAAGCAACGATGGCCATCTTGCGGGCGGGGGTGGCGGCGTACCTGGAAAAACCGATGTGCATCAGCGCGGCCGAGTGCGACCAGCTCATCGCGTGCGCGCAGGAGCATGGGGCGCGCCTTGGCGTGGGCCACAACTTCCTCTACGCGCAGGTCTACGAGCAACTGCGTCGGGACGTGGCCGCCGGCGTTTTCGGTCCGCTCGATCACGTGACGATCACCTGGCACAAGGAGCTGGGCCAGGTCGTCGCCGGTCCTTTCGATCTTTGGATGCTGCGCGAGCCGGCGAACGTGATGCTCGAGATCGGGCCGCACCCCATCGGCCACCTGCTGGACCTGGTGGGCAAACCGGATTCGCTGCAAGTGACGGCCTCGAACGCGGTCGACCTACCGAGCGGCAAGCCTTTTTTCCGCCGCTGGCAGATTCACGCCTACCGGGAGAAGACGGCGGTGGACGTCAATCTCTCCTTCGTGCGGGGGTTTGCCGAGCACCAGATCCACGTGCGCGGCACCCTGTGCAGCGCCACAGCTGACTTCGAGCGCGACACCTACGTTGTCCATCATCACCGGCCCTGCGAGATGGACTTCGATCGTTACGCCACCCTGCACGGCGAGGCGCGGGCGCTCAAGGCGCAAGCCCGCCAGACCATCGGCAACTACTTGCTCTCGAAGGTCCGGAAGTCGGCCAAAGGCAACCCCTACGGTTACAGCATTGCACGCGCGGTGGAGGATTTTTACGCTTCGTTCGGCCGTCCGCTCGACCGCCGGCTCTCGCCGGAATTGGGCCGCGAGATCGTGGCTACCGCTGAGCAGATTGGCCGCCTGGCGGCGCCGTCCGCCCGTCCGGCGGTGGTGCGCCAGCCGGCCCCCGAGGCCAAGACAGCCGCAAGCCAGCCGTCGGTTCTCCTGTTGGGCGCCACGGGATTCATCGGACAAGAGCTGGTGCGACAGATGGTCGGCAAGGGCCGGGCCGTTCGTATCCTGGTGCGCGGCGTGGGCAAGCTGTCGGGGGACCTCCTCCATCCGCTGGTCGAGGTGGTCGAAGGTGACTGCGCCAACTCCGCCGATCTGGAGCGCGCTCTCCGTGGCATCGCCTGCGTCGTTCACCTGGCGCGGGCCCAGGTGAAGACATGGTCGGACTATCAACAGCACGAGATCGGGATGACCCGGCTGGTGGCCGAGAGCGCCTTGCGCGCCGGGGTTCGCCGCTTCCTCTACACCGGCACCATCGATTCCTATTATGCGGGCGCGCGGGCCGGCACCATCGACGAGCGGACGCCCCTCGATCCGCAAATCCACCGGCGCAATCTCTACGCGCGCGCCAAGGCCGAATCCGAGAAGCTCCTGCTCGACCTGCACCGGAACCAGGGACTGCCGCTGGTGATTTTCCGGCCCGGCATCGTGATTGGAAGGGGCGGCAGCCCGCTGCACTGGGGCGTCGGCATGTGGCAGCACGGCGCCGTCTGCCAGGTATGGGGCGACGGTCGCAACAAGCTGCCGCTGGTCCTGGTCGAGGATGTTGCCAGCGCGCTCTGCGCCGGGACGGAGGTCCCCAACATCGAGGGTGAGTCGTTCAATCTGGTCGGTGATCCGTGTCTGAGCGCCGACGAGTACCTGGACGAGCTGGAGCGGGCGGCGAATCTGCGGTTGCAGCGTCTGCACACGCCCATCGCTCGCTTCTACGGCGTTGCGATGCTGAAGTGGATGGCCAAGGTGCTCGTGCGCCATCCCGAACCCATCCTGCCGAGCTACCACGATTGGGAATCGCGCACGCAGAAAGCGCGCTTCGACTGCGCGAAAGCGAAACGGGTGCTGGGGTGGCAGCCGGCCTCGGAGCGGACGGATCTGATCGAACGCGGCATCGCGTTGCCGGCTCGCGAGTGGCTGGCCTGACCTGCGTGCGATTGCCGTACAACTCGCGGCTGGGTTGGCCCGGTTCGTGGTGCTCGCCACCCCATCCTTGGCAGGGCGATACGGTCACCGCCTGAGGGTGACCAGTCCCTGAGGCTTGCTCGGGCAACTGCATCCCGTGCATCCCGAAGCGCACACGGCAGGCTTGCGCCGGCCGAAGAGTCGGAATCCAGCCCAGACCGCCGCGAGGCCAACGATGATGCCGACGATGATGGTTTCCATGATGTGTTCCTCGATCAGATGAACATGCGCCCAACCTGGTACACGAGCAGTGACAGCCCATAGCCGATGCCGGTGAGCCCGACGAGTTGGAGTAGGGCGTAGCGCCACTTGCCCGATTCGCGGCGGGTGACCACGACGGTGGCCATGCACGGGGTCGCGATGAGCAGGAAGAGCATCATGGAGAGGCCCACGAGTGGACCGTAGTCGCGGGCCAGGATGGCGCGCAGCCCCTCGGTTCCCTTCTCGCCGTCGGCGATGGAGTAGACGATGCCCATCTGGGCGACGAAGACTTCCTTGGTGGCAAAGGCGCCGATCATGGCGGTCAGTATCTTCCAGTCGAAGCCGAGCGGCCGGAAGAGCGGCTCCAGGCTGTGGCCGATGCGCCCCGCGACGGAATACTCGAGATCCTCCGCTGCCCGCTTGCGCGCCAATTCTTGTTCACTCAACCGCCGCGCCATCGTGGTCGTGGCCGTCGAGGGCGGGAGCGAAGCGAGCGGGGGTGGTGGGTGGCGGGTAGGTCCCGATGCTCCCGCAGGGAGGGCCGCGACTTCCCTATCCACCCGGTAGCTCGTCGGCTTTGGGAAAGCCGTTGCCGCCCACAGCAGAATCGAAATCCCGAGGATGGTCGTGCCGGCCCTCCGCAAATAGAGCCCCGCGCGCTCGCTCAGCTTGAGCAGCACGCTGCGCAAGGTGGGCAGCCGGTAGGGCGGCAGCTCCATGACGAAGGGGGCGTCATCGCCGCGCAGAAGGGTCTTGCGCAGGACCCGCGCCAGCACCAGCGCCAGGGCGATGCCCACGGCGTAGATGAACCACAGCATGGGCGCCCGCCAGGCCGGTGGGAAGAACGCGGGGATGAGCAACATCCAGATGGTCAGGCGCGCGCCGCACGACATGAGCGGCAGCACCAGCATGGTCACCAGGCGGTCGCGCGGGTTCTCGAGCGTGCGCGTGGCCATGATGCCGGGCACCGAGCAGCCGAACCCGGAGAGCATGGGGATGAAGCTCTTGCCATGCAGGCCGAAGCGATGCATGAGCCGGTCGGTGAGAAACGCCGCCCGTGCCATGTAACCCGTATCTTCGAGAAAGGCGAGGCCGGCGAAGAGCAAGACGATGTTGGGCAGGAAGACGATGACGCCGCCCACGCCGCCCAGGATGCCGTCGAGGAGCAGCGAACGCAGCAGCGAGGTCGAGCCCTCCGGCCAGAGCGCGCCGAGGTGGACGGAAAGGAAGTGCACCCCCGCCTCGATCCAGTTCATGGGCGCCTCGCCGACCGTGAAGGTGAGCCAGAAGATGGCGTACATGACCAGGGCGAAGATGGGCAGGCCGAGCAGGCGGTGTACGAGAATGGCGTCGATGCGGTCGGTGAGCTGGCGCGCGTCCACGCGCGAGGCGGCCGTGCGCACCTCGCGCAACAGCCCGTCGACGAAACCGAAATAGCGCTCGGTCACGAACACGGCGATGTCCACCCGCGTGTGCGCCTCGAGGCGCGCACGCTGGCGCTCGGCTTCNNGATCGCCCGCGAGCAGGCGGGTGGCCATCCAGTCGCTGCGAAAGATGGGCTCGCCTTCCTTGGGCAAAAGCGGGCGAATGGCGGCCAGCGCCCGATCCATCGTTTCGCCGAGCACGAGACGGCTGCCGGCCCTTACTGGCCGGGACGCGGCGGTGGCGATGGCGGACTTCAGTTTGGCCACGCCCTGGCCGCGATGCCCGACCGTTTCCACCACCGGGAAGCCGAGCAGCTCCTCCATGAGCGGCAGGTCGAGCTTCTGCCCAGCCTCGCGCGCCTCGTCGGCCATGTTGAGGCAGAGGACCGGATTCGCTCCTGTCTGCATGATCTGCGCGAGGAGGACCAGATTGCGCTCGAGTTGGGTGGAATCGGCCACCACCACCACCACATCCGGCGCCGCGGTCAACTCGTCCTGGGCGACGCGCTCGTCGGGCGAGAGCGAGCTCAAGCTGTAGGTCCCGGGCAGGTCGGCGACGTTCACCGTGAGATGGTCGATCTTGCAGGTGCCCGTGCGCCGCTCCACCGTGACCCCTGGATAGTTCGCCACGTGCTGGTGCGCGCCCGTGAGCGCGTTGAAGAGCGAGGTCTTGCCGGAGTTGGGATTGCCGGCCAGGGCGACGCGGATCTGGGTCGCCAATGGGGCGAAGGTGGCGGGGGCGGCGGATGCTACCGGGCTCGACATGGCGGGCTCTACTTCGCCGCGGCCTCCCCGGCGCGCACCAGGATCGATTGCGCCTCGGAGCG
>PNBO01000318.1 GCA_003136095.1 Myxococcales bacterium | reverse complement strand
TCGACGAACCCTCCAACCACCTCGACATCGAATCCATCATCTGGCTCGAGGGCTTTCTCAAGAACCACGACGGCGCGTTGCTCATGACCACGCACGATCGCGAGTTCATGAATCGCGTGGTGGGCAAGATCATCGAGATCGACGGCGGCGTGCTCACNNTACGACTTCTACGAGAAGCAGCGCGCACTCGGCGAGGCGCAGGCCGAGGCCGCGTACCAGCGCCAGCAGGCCATGCTGGCCAAGGAGATCCGCTTCATCGAGCGGTTCAAGGCGCAGGCCTCGCACGCGGCGCAGGTGCAGTCGCGGGTCAAGAAGCTGGATAAGATCGAGAAGCTGGAGCCGCCGCGCCGCCGCCGGACGCTGACCTTCGCGTTTCCACCGATGCCGCGCTCGGGCGAGGACGTGGTCAAGCTGGCGGGCGTCGGCAAGGCCTACGGGTCGAAGGTCATCTACGACAACCTCGATCTGATGATCCGGCGCAAGGAGCGCTGGGCGGTGATGGGCGTCAACGGCGCCGGCAAGTCGACCCTGCTCAAGCTGGTGGCCGGCGAGATCGCGGCCGACGCGGGCACGGTCACGCTCGGGGCCAGCGTGCGCCTCGGCTACTTCGCCCAGCATGCCATGGAGCTGCTCGATCCCGACAAGACCGTGTACGAGACCCTGGAAGAAGCCTTCCCCCTGGCCAGCGTGGGGACGCTGAAATCGCTCGGCGGCTGTTTCGGTTTTTCCGGTGGCGACATCGACAAGATCTGCCGCGTGCTCTCCGGCGGTGAGAAGGCACGCGTGGTGATGGCGCGCCTGCTCTTCGACCGGCCCAACTTGCTGGTGCTCGACGAGCCCACCAATCACCTCGATCTGGCGACGAAGGAAATGCTGCTCACGTCCCTGCGCGACTTCGAGGGCACCATGCTTTTTGTGTCGCACGATCGCCGCTTTCTCTCCGCGCTCTCGAACCGCGTGCTCGAGCTAGTGCCCGAAGGCATTCATGCCTACGGCGGCGGCTATCTCGAGTACGTCGCTCGCAGTGGCCACGAGGCGCCGGGTCTGCGCGCGTAGCGGCATCAAGCTCGGCTTCTACGGTGACGACGATCTCTTCATCTTCGTCAACGGTGTGCTGGTTCCCGATCTCGGTGGCATCCACCCGCAACTGCCCGGCAAGGTCACCATCGCGGGCAGCCCGGGTGATGCGCAGGTCACCGAGGGCGGCTGTCTCGACGTGGCCGGGAACATCACCGGAGTCACGGCGGGCTCGACTGCCTGCTCGCCGACCAGCTCGACGCCCCCGACCGCCATGTCGCCGGATGATTTCCATCTCCACACCGTTTCCCTCGGTCGCGTCACCGGTAAGACCTACGAGATCGCCATCTTTGGCGCGGACCGGCATCCGCCGGGGTCGAACTACCAGATCGGCCTCAGCGGCTTCACCACCAAGCGCTCGGTCTGCGCACCGAGCTCGTAGCCCCGCCTTTGCGGCGCCCGGGGCAGGGCAACGAGATCATCCTTGTCGCAGCCCACGTGTGCGCGCGGGCCGGTCGCCCGAAAGTGGGTTCAACCATCGCAGTCCCGCGAAGCGGATGAAATCCGCGTCCGCCGTGTGCACCACGGCATCATGCGCGATGGCCGTGGCGGCGATCTGGGCGTCGGTCACGAGATTGCCGGCGGTCCCGAGCGCTTCCAAGAGGGCCAGTACGCGTTCGAAGTGATCCGGCGTGGTCTCCGGGATAGTCACGGCGTCTTGCTGCAGCCAGGAGCGCACATGCGCGACAGCCTCCGTCGCGGTCAGCGGGTGGTGAAACGCGCGCGGGTTGGTGCTGACGCGAAGGAAGCCAAAGGCCACGACCTCGGGCAGGACAACCGGCTCTCCGCTCGCCAGGCAGGTCTGCCACCAGGACGCGGCCTTGAGGTGGAACGGCGAGCTGGAATCGTAGGCGTAGAGCAGGAGATTGACGTCAGGGACGATCATTCGCGAGGTCCCCGCCGGCTTTTCGCCAGCACGGCATCGACCTCCAGGTCATCCGCGAGCTTGTTCATGCTCGTAGGATCGATGCCCGCACGCAGACCCATGGGGCGAGCCTTGACCAGGAAGCGAGGACGGCTCTTGGCTGGCGGCTTGGTACTGAGTCCAGCGCGGATCGCGTCGTTCAGTGTTTGCTTGAAGGACCTGCGGCGGCTGTGCATGGCATTCCGCAGCAGCCGCTCCGCGTCCGCGTCCAGGGTCACCGTCGTTCGCATCATGACAGCATGATGTGCGAACAACTTGCTGTCAAGATGCGGCGATGCGGCGGCCCGACCGTGTGTCCAAAACTAGTGCGGGCGCGACGAATCGCGCCCGCTCGATGCTTCGCTGGGACTTGCTGCCGCTACAGGTACCGGTTGACCAGGTTCTCGAGCATCTCCTGCTGGCCCGAACGCGGCTTCGGGTTGATGTTGCCTTTGAGCACGCGGTCCGAGATCCCGGCCAGGTCGAGCTTCTTGTCGAGGATTTCCTTGCCGAGGCCGCCTGTCCAACCCTTGTAGCGAGCGTCGATCGCGCCTTGCAACTTGCCGTCCGCGATCATCTTGTCGGCGATGAGCAGGGCGCGGGCGAGCACGTCCATGCCGCCGATGTGGGCGTGGAAGAGATCGGCCAGGTCGATGCTCTGCCGGCGCACCTTGGCGTCGAAGTTGAAGCCGCCGGTCGTAAAGCCGCCGGCGGCCACGATGTGGCGCAGGACCAGCGCCATCTCGCCCGCCTCGTTCGGGAACTGGTCGGTATCCCAGCCGAGCAGCAGGTCGCCGCGGTTCATGTCGATGCTGCCGAAGATCCCGTTGGCCACGGCATACGCGACTTCGTGCTCGAAGGTGTGGCCGGCGAGCGTGGCGTGGTTGTTCTCGATGTTGACCTTGAAGTCGTCCTTGCTGAGCCCGTAGTGCTGGAAGAACGCGTATACCGCGGCGGAGTCGTAGTCGTACTGGTGCTTGGTTGGCTCGCGCGGCTTGGGCTCGATAAGGAGCGGGCCCTTGAATCCGATCTTGTGCTTGTACTCGCAAACCAGGTTCATGAAGCGGCCCATCTGGTCGAGCTCGCGCTTCATGTCGGTATTGAGCAGCGACTCGTAACCTTCACGACCGCCCCACAGGACGTAGTTTTCGCCGCCCAGCTTCTGGGTGACGTCGAGTGCCTTCTTGACCTGCGCGGCGGAGTAGGCGAAGACCTCGGGGTCGGGGTTGGTGGACGCGCCGGACATGAAGCGCGGGTTGGAGAAGAGGTTCGCCGTGCCCCACAGGAGCTTGACGCCCGTCTTTTGCTGCAAGCCTGCCAGCACGTCGACCATGCGGTCGAGCAGGTCGTTGCTCTCGGCCAGCGACTTGCCCTCGGGCGCCACGTCGCGGTCGTGGAAGCAGTAGTAGGGGTTGCCCAGCTTGGTGAAGAACTCGAAGGCCGCCGCGGCCTTCATCTTGGCCAGCTCGAGCTTGTCGCCGTCACCTTGCCAAGGTCGGTTGAAGGTGGCGTCGCCGAACGGATCCTTGCCGTCGCCGCAGAAGGTGTGCCAGTAGCAGACCGCGACCCGCAGTTGCTCTTCCATCCGCTTGCCGCGCACGACGCGATTCTTGTCGTAGAAACGGAACGAGAGTGGGTTCTGCGATTCGGGTCCCTGGAACGGGATGGCGTCGATACCGGCGAAGATGGGCTGTGGCATGAATTGGGATCCTTTCACTGGAAGTGAGAAGCACGCTGGTGAGGCTCCGGCCAAGCCGGAGTGCTTCCCGCGCGATTGCGCGATTGGCTAGGACGACACCTCTTTTAGCCGCTTTTCATGGGGTTGGGCAAGCAGCTCTTGCGGTAGTAGCAGGGCCACCGGACGCTAGCGTCCGCGGCAGAGACCTTAGGACAAGACTTGCTTGTCGGCTTGTCAAATTTGGCTTAGCTGCTGTGCGAAGTTTCTCGCAAGCTCTTCATAGGTGGGTCGGGTGCTGGGGTCGGGTGTCACGGCCAGGGCGCGTTCGGGGGGCGAGAAGGTCGCGTACAGATCCTGCCAGGCGCGGCCCTCGACGGCTTGCGCCGCGCGCAGGGCGCCGCCCAGGGCGGAAGAATTCGAAACGCTGAGCGGCATGATGGTCGCTTGGAACACGTCGGCGAGCACGCGCAAGAGGCCCCGGTTCTTCGAGGCGCCGCCGGTCACCAGGATGGTGTGCATCTTCTCGCCAATCCAGTCGGAATGGATACGCATGCTGATGGCCTGCGCCTCGACCACGGCGCGCGCCGCGGCCGCGGCGTCCTTTCCGGCCACGAAGGCGTCGCTGCCGAACCAGCGCGGCGCGGCCTTGAGCACGCGTGGCGTGATCTCGGGGACGAAGTACGGGAGCAGCAGGTTGCCACCGTTGCCTGGCTTGGTCTTGTCGACGATGGCGGCCGCGAAGTCGTCCCAGGTCAGGTGGAAGCGCTTGGCGATCTCCTCGCGCGCCAGCGAGCCGTTCGAGAAGCAGGCCAGCGACATGAAGCCGCCGGCCGGGTTGCCGAACACGCTGCCGTATCCGCGCGGGTCGGTGCGCTGACTGGCCATGGCGGTGAACACCGTGTCGCTGGTGCCCAGGCTGATCACGGCCGTGCCCGGTTCGCTCGCGCCCATGCCGATGAGGCTCGACGGATTGTCGCCCGTGAAAGTGATGATCTTGGTGCCCGGCGTGAACCCGTACCTCTTGACGAAGTAACCGGCGATTTGGCCGACCTGCGTGGTGCAGGCCACGGGCGGCTTGAGCTTGTCGCGCAAGCTGGGCGCGGTCGCCTCGAGGAGCGCATCGCTCCACTTTCCCGTGGCCAATTCGAGCAGGTTCATGCCCGCGCCGTCGCCGAGATCGATGTTTGCGCTCTTGCCGGTGAGGAGCGAGGGGATGAACGAGCTGACCAGGTGGATCTCGGCCGTCCGCTGCCATTCCGCCGGACTGGTCTTGTAGAAGCGGCGGATCTGCGGGCCGGTGAAGCGCAAGGTCGCGCGCGAGCCCGAGATGGTCGCCACTTTCTCGTCGCCACCGACCGCGGCGGCGATCTCCGCGCACTCCTCGCTGGTCGAGCTATCCATCCAGATGGGCGAGCTCGGGCGCGAAAGGAGCGGCCGGACCTGCTCGTGCAAGGGCGCGCTCGGCGACCAGTCGCCGACCTGATCCATCGACTTTGCCAGGTAGACCGAGCCGTGCTGCTGGCCCGCGCCGCTGATGCCGCGCACCTTGCCCAGATCGACACCTGCCTTGCGCAGATCCGCCAGGACGATCTCCAGGGCCTCGACCCACATCAGCGGATCGGAATGCTTGATGGCCGCGTCCGGGTTGGGCAAGAAGCCCTTGGGCGACTTGTACTGCGGCAGCCGCTCGCCAAAGTTCACGCTGCGGTCGGCGACAACCTTGCCCGTGTCGGTGTCGATGAGCAGGGCCGAAAGGCTCTGCGTGCTGGAGTCGAGTCCTAGGAAATGTGCCATCACTGCCCTTTTACTAGAGGTCGCCCGGATAGAAAAGCGGCCGCGAGATGCTCGCCACGTCTCGGCCCGCTGCGCCAGGAAGAAAGAAGCTCCCGCGCCGCTATTTCTGCCCCGCAGGCACCTTCGCGGCCTTCCGCGCCATTCCACTACGGCTGGTCGTCTCGGCGGATGATCGGCGTTGCTCGCCGCCTGGCTGGACGTTTGCGCTAGAATGAAGTTTCCCAGGACCGGAGGTGCTTGCATGGAAAGTCTGATCATCCCCTCGTCCATTCAGCGCATTCGCTCGTTCTTGATCGAGATGTGCGGCATGAAGGTGAAGCCCTGGGCGAGCACGGAGGAGACCCTCGCCGCGCTTGCCACCACCCTGGTTGCCAAGCAGAGCTGCGACATCTTCTGGACCTCCTTGCGCGTGCTCCTCGAGACCCTGGCCCGCGATCTCAAGGCGCGCCAGGCGGCGTCGCCGGGAACGCTGGTCGACAACGAGGTGCTGGATGCCGACCGCTACGCCGGTCTTCTCGACGAGATCCGCGCGGCCCTCGCGCGCCAGACTGGCGAGACGGCGGGTGGGGTCTTTCGCAGCCTGGCTTCGGCCTTGTCCGCGTCCGCGCTGGGCCTCTTGCTGCTGCTCGGTGGTGTGGCGAGCGTCGGCTGCACGGACTCGGCCATGCACCATTCCGGGAGCGTGCCGGACGCGGCGAGGCCGGACGCGGTGGCGCCGGACACGGCAGTGCCGGCCACAGCCGATGCGAAAAGTCCGCCACCCGACGGGGTGATCATTCTGAACATCCCTGATACCCGATCTCCGTTCGATGCCGTGACCAGCGGGCCCGATGGCGGCCTGGTCACCATTCAGGACATCATCGAAAGCTGCAGGGGCAATATCTCCAGCACGGTTCAGGCCGGCGTCCTCGCCTGCCTGGCCAAGCTGCGCGAATCGTGGAGCACGGGGATTGCCCAGGATCTGGCAGGCGCGAACTGCGCAACGGTTTCCTACGATCTGTCGTGTTTCGCCAGCAGCATGGATTGTGTGACCACGCCGTCTAGCGTCGACTACACGTCGGGAGCCGTGCTCATCTGCAAGCCCATCATCATCTACGCCGGGGTTCGCTTCGTGTGAACGGTCACCCGCTGGATCGCGCGCCGCGCGCGCCGCGCACCTGTGTCTGGGAGCTCACCCGCCGCTGCAACCTGCGCTGCATCCACTGCGAAAACGAGTGTGGCGACGGTTCGGTTCGCGAGCTGTCGACGGAGAAAATCCGCGAGGTCGCGCGCGAGCTGGCCGCGCTCGGTTGCCACGACGTCGACGTGACCGGCGGCGAGCCGCTCTTGCATCCGCGCTGGGACGAGATCTGCCGCGACCTCGCCGGCCTGGGGCTGCGCACCGCCCTCATCACCAACGGCACCCTGCTCGATCGGGAGCACCTCGACCGGGCCATCGACGCGGGCGTCGGCATCGTCGCGATTTCTCTCGACGGGTTGCAGGCCACGCACGACGGCATCCGCCGGCGGCCTGGGCCGGGACCCTCGCCCTGGCGTGAAGCGGTGGCGGCCATCGCGCGCGCCGCCCCGCGCATCGAAACCCTGGTCATCACCGCGGTCAACCGGCGTAACCTTGCCGAGCTGCCGGCCCTGCGCGACCACCTGGCCGGCCTGGGCGTGCGGCGCTGGCAGATCCAGCTCGTCATTCCCATGGGCCGGGCGATCGAGCAGGCCGAGCCGTTGGTCATCGCCCCGGCGGATCTGGAAACCCTGACCGCTTTTCTCGTCGCCGCGCGCGCGGACGGCAAGGCGCCGCAGATCGACGTTAGCGACACCATCGGCTACTTCACCGAGCGCGAGCTGGGCCTGCGCGGCGACGCGAACGGCCCCGGGTTGTGGACCGGTTGCCAGGCCGGCATCCGCGCGGTGGCCATTACCTACGATGGCCGGGTGCGCGGCTGCTCCATGCTGCCGCCGGAGTTCGACGCCGGCGATCTGCACGACGAAGCGATGACCACCATCTGGAACGATGCCGAGCGTTTCGCCTACAGCACGCGCTTTTGCGCCGCGAATCTCGCCGGGCCATGCGCCCGCTGCCGGGTGGGGCCGCTCTGTCGCGCGGGTTGCACCACGATGGCCTACTGGACCACGGGCAGTATCTACACCAATCCCTTCTGCCTGCACCGGGCGCGCGGGGGCTGCGCATGATCCCCTGGCGCTCGCCCTTCGCCGCGGTGCTGGAGCTGACCCTGCGCTGTCCCTGCCGCTGCCAGACCTGCGGCTCACGTGCCGGTGCGGCCCGCGTCCACGAGCTCGACCACGGTGAATGGCTGGGGGTCATCGCCGCGCTCGCGGATCTCGGTTGCCAGCGCATCACGCTCATGGGCGGCGAGCCAATCCTCTACCCGGGCTGGAGCGAGCTGGTGCAAGCGGCACGCGCGCGTGACCTGCTGGTCGACCTCGTCAGCTCCGGTCAGGGCCTCGTAGAGGACATCGCGCTCGCGATCCGGGAGAGCGGCATCCACGCGGTGACCATCAGCGTGGACGGCCTGGCGGCCACCCACGACGCCCAGCGCGGGCTGCCCGGATGCTACGAGCAGGCCGTGCGCGCCATCCGCTGGGTCGACCAGGCCGGGCTCAAGGTGGGCGTGACGACCCAGGTGAACCAGGGCAACCTGTCGGAGCTGGAGCCCCTGGCCCCCGTCCTGGAGGACGCGGGGGTGCTTGGCTGGCAATTGCAGCAGACGCTGCCGATCGGCCGCGCGGAAGCGAACCAGAGGCTCGCCTTGCTACCGGCCATGATGCCCGAATTGCTGGGGGTGCTTCGCCGCCTGGCGCGACGATCGGGACTACGCCCCCACCTCACCGACAACCTCGGCTACTGCACCCAGGACGACCTCGAGCTGCGAACCATCCAGGGTGGCTTTCCGCGCCCCTGGCTCGGCTGTCGCGCCGGGCTGGATTCCCTTGGCGTGACCAGCGACGGCCGCGTGAAAGGTTGCCTGGCCCTGCCCGACGCGTGCAGCGAGGGCAACCTGCGCGAGCAATCGCTGGCCTCGATATGGAACGACCCCAATCGATTCGCCTACAACCGCCGGTTTGCACCCGATCAGCTCGGGGGCCGCTGCGCCGGATGCGAGCAGGCCCCGCGTTGTCGAGGTGGTTGCACGGCAACGGCCTACGCGTTCCACGGGCGCCCCGGCACCAGCTCGCACTGTTTCCGATTGCACACCGGAGCGGCGACCGTCGGCTACTGACAGGTACCAGGTTTGTCGGCCGCGAAGCAAGCGGCTCCGCACGGGCAGACGCTGGCGCCCTGGCACGTGGGGGTCGCGGACGGACAGTCCGCGCTTCGCCAGCACTGGCCCGCGGCAAGTCCCGCGGTCGATTTGCAGACACCGGGTGGCGAGCTCGTGTAGCACTCGCCGCCCACGCACGCCTGGCCACTCGCGCAGTGCTGGTCGAGATAGCAACAACCCGTGCCTGCATCCGGTGTCGAGCAACCGGGGCCCGCGTCTCTGCCCTGGGTTCCACCGGTGCCGACCGTCCCGCCGCTGCCGGTGCGGCCGCCAGTGGCGCTCGCGCCACCCGTACCCGTGCGGCCACCGGTCCCGACTGCACCACCGGCGCCGCTGCGGCCAGCGGTGCCGGTCACGCCGCCACTCGCAACCATTCCGCCCGTACCGCCCCCACCACCCGTGGTGATGGCGCCGCCGGTTTGCACTGGCCGGTCAACGGCGGCGTCCCGCGCGCCGCCCGCCGAAGCGTCGTACTTCGTGCCCAGCCCGCTCTCGTTGATGCTGCATCGCAGGGCCAGCACGGACAGTGCGCAAACCACGACGAGCCTCGATGTCTTGGTCATGTCCCCTCTGCCAAGAAAGGCAAATCATAACACCCCACCGTATCCAACGGACACGGTCTAGCCTCGCCGACGAACCCATTCACCGCGATGCGTGTCAAAGAATAGTCTCATAGTTGCCACTGGTTAGGATCTGACGCCATTGGTCCATTGGTAGCACAGAAGCGTTCATAGACGGACATCTCCCACAAAACCCCCTATTCAGGTGGGGCCAAAGGCACTAATCTCCGCCGGATCTTGCCCCGGCTTTTTCGCCGGGAAGCCGGACCAAGCCGACC
>PNBO01000030.1:4246-5029 GCA_003136095.1 Myxococcales bacterium | reverse complement strand
GTCGGGGGAGTAGACGCCGTCGAGGAACAGGGTGTGAAAGTGCGGTGAAAGCCGCAAATCGCTATTGGCGCGCTGGATGGCGGTGACGGCGCCGGTCTCGCCGTCGGGCAGGCCGCGCGCGACGTGACGCTTGCGGTCCCCTTCGGGGCTAGGGCCTACCCGCCCTGCCCCTGCCCCACGCGCGCTGCGCGCGCGCCCGTCGCCACCCGGCGACGGTGTCCGTGAAGATGCGCAGGACCTGGCCCAGGAGCTTGCCGTCAAACGCGAGCGGAAACCTCAACGGGAAGGGCATGGTGACCACGAACTGCCGGATGGGCACGTCGGGCAGGACGTGGTCGACCAGATTCGCCGCGCCCGCGCTCATGCGTCTGCCCAAGCAGCTCGGGCACACGGCTCTGGCCTTACAGCTAAAGGCGACAACGTGGTATTCGCGGCAGCCCTTGCAGTAAAGGTGGGCGAAGCCTCGGCCCAAGATTCCACATGACATGAACCCGTGCAGCTCGTCGGTCACGAAATTGGGCAGCGTCTGCCCGCTGGCCTCGTCGGTCCAGCCGCCTCGTTTTTCGCACCTGCCCAGCACGCATGGCTCGTCTACGCCGTCGTCGGCGGGACGATGGTCATGGCGTACTGGTGGTGCTGGGGGAAGGTTTTCAAGAACGTGGGGCTGGTGGTGGAGTAGCCGCGCGCCGCCTCGTCATGTCCCTGCATGCCTGATGTCGAAGATCATCTCAATTCGCCTCTCCATGCCGAGAGCCCTCCATACCATACCCAGGGTTACCTCCT
>PNBO01000030.1:0-4166 GCA_003136095.1 Myxococcales bacterium | reverse complement strand
CTTCCTGTGGCCTCCACGATGGCAGGCTCTTTCCGGTGGGAGCCGTATTCAGTGATGGTTGCGGCTGCTGCATCTGTACGGTTTCCGGAGGGGATTGCTACGGAGGAAACGTCTGCGCCCGGTTCGTGGATGGAGGTCCCGAAAGTTACATGAGCCTTCCCCCTTGCCAGAGCGATGACGATTGCTCAATGATGATCGGTACCGGGGCGGTTTGCGTGTTCGACCCAGGCTGCTCGCCCGGGCAAGGCCGCTGTGTGAGAAGCCCCCTTACGGTGTGTTCCACCTATACCGGCGACATCGCGCATGACTACTGCGGCTGCGACGGCCAGACCTTCCAAGTCGGCGTTCCTGGGTCGAAGAACTTTCCTGATCGACCCTACGCTCACCTCGGGGCTTGCCCGTAGGAAGGGGAGTAGCGGTACCTCCGCCCCTGGATAGCGTCGAACGCGTGGTCTAGTCCGTCGGGGGGAAACTCGTCGAGTTGAAATCCTCGGCCGGACTGGGCGACTGGTCCGCGCGGCGGCCGTGAGCGAAGGTCGGACGGCGGTGGCCTAGCAGGGACAGGCCGCGCAGGACCAGACGCCCGTGTCACCGTCGGTGGGCACACAGTCGCACCAGGCCTCGTCGTAGTCGCAGTGAAAAAAGAGGGTCGTACAAGCCCGGGGCGAGTCGGTTGGAATTGGACATTGCGAGCACCAAGCCGGCGAGCCCGAGCAGTCGAGGCAAGGCGATTTCCCACCGGGACAGGGCGAGTTGATGACCTTGCACTGGCAGCCGCCCGGATTCGCGGGATTCATGTCGACGGGCGTGACCTGGACGTCGGGCAGATTGACGTGGACATCCGCGTCTTGCAGAGCAATGTGATCGTCCGCATCCTTCGGATTGCCGGCCCCGGCGCATGAGAGCCAGGGCAAGCAAGCGAGCGCACACGTGCTCACAAGTCTCCTCATCGGATTCTCCTTGTCTGGGGGCATCCCAGCCCGCGTTCCTGAGTATAGGCGGTTCAAGCGCCATTTTTTCTTGACCGAATCGCATCCGCAAGTGTGTCCGATAATCGAAGGATATGTCAACTCGCCCTATGGTCCCCCCCTAATGCCCGGCACTGGTGCTGGCTCGCAGGCGCCCCTCGCCCCACGCGCGTGGAGACCTACGCATCTGCGAGCTGCGCCTGACGATGGGTGCGTTGCTAGGGGATCGGGAAGGGTGTGCTGCGATAGACGACGTCGCCGTTGCCGAGCTCTCCCGACCCGTTTTCACCCCAGGCCCATAGGCTGCCATCGCTTCGCGTGGCGAGGACGCTGTACCACCGCAGGGTCACGAGCTGCCATCCCCCGTTGCTTCCGATTCGGGTCGGCACGTAGCTGCTCGCTGTGGTGCCGTTGCCGTACAGCCCGAGGGAATTGGCGCCCCAGGCCCACAAGCTGCCGTCCTTTTTGATCGCCAGCGACGCACCGTAGCCGGTCGCAACGCTTGCCCAGTCCGTTGCCTTGCCGACCTGCACGGGGACGCTCCGAGCCTGGTCCGTGCCATCCCCGAGCTGACCCATCCAGTTGGCGCCGAAAGCCCACAACGTACCGTTCTGCTTGAGCGCCAGTGCGTGATCGATGCCGGCCACAACGGTGCTCCAGTCGGCGTCGGTCCCCACCTGGACTGGTGTCCAGCGAAAGGTCGTGGTGCCGTCGCCGAGTTGGCCTTCATCGTTGTAGCCCCAGCCCCACAGCGTGCCATCCAGCTTGATGCCCATGGAGTATTCGGCGCCAGCGCTCACGCTCTGCCAGTCAGCGCCGGTCCCGACCTGCAGAGGCGGCGAGAGCGTCTCGGTGTCTTGCCCTGTGCCGAGCGCAGCGATGGCGCCCCAGGCCCACAGCGTGCGGTTGCTCTTGATCGCCAGGGAATGCTGCTCGCCCGCTGCGATAGCGGCCCAGTCCCGGTCGGTGCCCACCTGGGCCGGGACATGCCGTTCGCTATTCGTGCCATCGCCCAGCTGACCGTTGCCGTTATCACCCCAGCTCCACAGGGTACCGTCGGTGCGCAAGGCAACGGTGTGGCCGTACCCACCCGCAACGTCGCTCCAGGTGGTCCCGGTCCCGACCTGGGAGGGGATGCTGCGCGGGCTGGTGCCACCGTCGCCGAGTTGCCCGTGCTCGTTCTCGCCCCACGTCCACAGGGTGCCGTCGGCACGGATGACGGCGGCATGGTACCACGCCGTGATCTGCTTGACCGCCATTCCCATGTCAATGGCGGCGGGCACGAAGTAGTCGAGGCCGCGACCGTCGCCTAGCTGGCCCTCCGCGTTCGAGCCCCAGGTGAAAAGCTGGCCGTCGGCGGTCAGGGCGGCGCTGTTCCAGTAGCCGGCCGCGATTGTCGCCCAGTCGTTGCGCGAGCCAGCCTGCGCGGGCGAATGGCGGTCAAAGGTGGTGCCATCCCCGAGCTGGCCATACGAATTCCAGCCCCAGCTCCAGAGGCTGCCATCCGCGCGCAAGGCCAGGCTGTGGCCGCTACCTGCGGCAGCCGCGACCCAGTCGGTGGAGACCCCCACCTGGGCTGGAGCCGAGCGCGCGTTGGTGGTGCCGTCGCCGAGCTGGCCCTTGTCGTTGTCACCCCAGGCCCACAGCGTACCGTCGGTGCGAATCGCGAGGAGGTGGGAGCAGCCAGTCGCGATCGCTTGCCAGTCGGCCGCGGTTCCGACCTGCACGGGGACGGAGGGGGACGACGCCGATGCATCGCTGGACCCGACGGCGGCGCTCACACCCCAGGCCCAGAGGGTGCCATCACCGCGAATGGCGAAAGCGCTGTTACAGCCGGCGCTCACAGCCCGCCAGACCATCCCCGGCGAGACCTGCGTCGGCGAGACTTGGTAGTCAGAGCCTCCATCGAAGCTCTGCTCGCCGTAGGATTCATCACCCCAGGCCCACAGGATTCCGTCGGTCTTGAGTCCCATGGTGTACCAGTCGCTCGCGCTCAGCGACTGCCAATCGTTCTCACTCCCGATCTGGGTCGGGAACGAGGTCGTGATCTCTCTCCCGATGCCGAGCATACCGTAGTCACCCCGGCCCCAGGCCCACAGCGTGCCATCGGACCGGATTCCGACCGAGGTGAACTGGCCCGCCGCGATGGTCTGCCACTTGTAGCTCGAGACCGAGCGGACCAGGGTACTGCTGGTGGTGTAGCTGCCATCGCCCAGTTCGCCATAGCCGTTGGAACCGCAGCCCCATAGAGCCCCGTCGCTCTCCAGGGCCAACATGTCCGACACACCGAGGGCCACGGCCCGAAAGCGCGTGCCGGTATCGGCGGCGGCATCGGGGCCTGCGTCTGCTGGTGCCTCCGGTCTGGCGGCGTCGGCCGGCAAGGCAGCCACGTCCGCAGCAGCATCGCTGACAACGGCGAGGTCGGCGGGCACGAGGGCGTCCGCCACGCTGGCGTCATTCCGAGACGCACGGGCATCGTGCAGGCCGGCGTCACGCACCTGCAGGCCGGCGAGCTTCCCGCAGGCACCGGTGAGCAAGCACAACCCCAGGAATCCAACGCAGGCTTTGCCACACGTCCTTGACCAGTCCTTCGGCCACTCGCCCATCACACCGAACGCGCGCATTGCAGGGCAAAGTATCGACGGGGCACCGATGCGAGTCAAGCAGCCCAAGCTACCCGCAGGTGTTCCGCATGTTGCAGGGCGCGGAGAGGCCGAGAACGACGAAGAGGCCATTCCTCTTCAGCTCGGTATGACCAATGCTGGTCATGGACTCAAGGATGCCCTTCACGTCCTTGCGGGTGAGGTTGGTCGCGTGCTTCTCGACGAGGATTTGGATCAGGTCGGATTTCGAGAGAGGACCTTTGGGCATCGTGTCTCCTTGGGTTTGGGCCTGCGTGCTCTGCGCGGCGGGGATTACCAGGAAGATCCCCAGCCGACACAGGAACAGCGGTTAGCCACAGATCGAGTCAGAGTCCACTCGCCTCCACGGGTGTGGAACTGCCTACAAAGCTGCCGTTGCCAAGCTGACCGGTGCCTAGGTGAATCGAATAGGGTTTCTCTGCGTCGAAGAACCCTTCCCCCACCACGCTCGCCCCCACCGAGAGACCGCGGTGCGGTCCCCGAGCTGGGTCGGGGCGGGCAGGTCGAGGAGGATTCGGGGGCTGGCGGAGGGGCTGGAACGGTAGGTCGACGTCAC
>PNBO01000186.1:2396-3561 GCA_003136095.1 Myxococcales bacterium | reverse complement strand
AGCCTCCCCCCGTGCCAGAGCGATGACGATTGCTCAATGATGATCGGTACCGGGGCGGTTTGCGTGTTCGACCCAGGCTGCTCGCCGGGGCAAGGCCGCTGTGTGAGCACCCCCCTCACCGTATGTTCCACCTATACGGGCGACATTGCGCATTACTATTGCGGCTGCGACGGCCAGACCTTCAACGTCGGCGTTCCTGGGTCGAAGAACTTTCCTGATCGACCCTACGCTCACCTCGGGGCTTGCCCGTAGGAAGGGGAGTAGCGGTACCTCCGCGCCTGGAATCGGATGCACCACCGTCGTAGAATGCGTTGGTGTGAGCCCAATCAAGACCGAGGACACCATCAAGAAAATCCTGTCCGCCATGGGCCTGCCCACAGAGGCGCCCAAACTCTTTCCCGCACGACCGCCTCCCTCCGAATCTGCTGGTGACGGCCGAGACTGGCTGAACTAACCGGACCTCGACCAGAGGGGCGTAGGAATTTCAAGCACCCTTTTCCCATCGTCGCGTCGCATCTCAGGTTCCGATAACCGATCTCACGTCAACTGGCGCCCCCGATGGCCGGGCATCGTCGGTGCCATCGATGGCAAGACCGAGCCGGGATGGGCCTCCAGGAGAAGAGGGAACGATCAAGTCTGCCACAAGCAGATCCACGATCTCCCCAATCTCCCAAACGTGATTCCGTCCTGTCCCGAAAATCATTGCCATGCCTCAGGCGGCTTCGCGGAGGTGAAAATCCGCATTCCACCGAGTCGCGAGCGATGTACGACCTTGCCATTCGCCCGGCCGTCGGTGGCTCACACCCTTGATGCCATGGGACTCAAGGATTGCCTCGAACGCATCGGTGAAGAGCGGGTCTCGGTCGTGGATCAGATACCTGGCACCGCTGCCTATCTCCACGAATTCGTGGGAAGATTTCAGCGACAACTTTCCGGACAGCACGAGGTCGGCAACGCTGGTGGCGGCAACATGGGACATCGGCGGGAGTCATCTGCTAAAGGGCCAGCACCTCCACCGTCGGGACGCACAGTCTATGCGCCTACCCCACGGTCTACTTCATTGGGCCGTTACAGTTGCCGTTGTGAAGTCAATGCTTCCTGTACCACCCCCTGCTTCCACAAAGATCTTGGCATCTTCCATCTTCCCTAGTGTCATGAATTTATT
>PNBO01000186.1:0-2373 GCA_003136095.1 Myxococcales bacterium | reverse complement strand
GTACCCACGTTGTTAACAGCACCCGGAGGATGGACCGGCATCGTGTCGTACGAGTCATCGATAATATAGTACTCAACACATGGGTCTACCGACCACCCATAGACTCCTATGTATGAGTAGCCGCCGCCAGTTCCCGCTTTGGTCTCCGCGAAGTCTGCTGAAATCGTTCCGAGTTGGTCGTATGTCTTGGTTGAGTCCCATTGCAGGCCGACCCGGGCCAGGACATCCCCAGAGTTGTTCCAACTTGCGCTAAACGCACCATTGGAATAGGTGGTGATACATCCTGCACTTCCATTCTCCCAGAATGACCATTGCAAGCTGCCGTAGCTGCCCGAAGCATTGCTGTTGCAGCTCTGCGCGCCGCCGGTCAAAGGTGTACCCGCCGCGCAAGCGCTTGATGTGCTGCCGCCCGTCGCGGCGCCGCCGGTAGCGGCACCGCCCGTGCCGACGATTCCGCCACTGCCTACCTTGCCACCGGTGGCGACTACCCCGCCGGTGCTTGCGATTCCCCCGGTGCTACCCCTTCCGCCGGTGCTGCTGATTCCGCCTGTACCGACCACTGGCGCATCCGGCTGGACGCTGGCGTCCGGGGTGGACGTGCAGGCCCCGGGGTTGGATCCACAGCAGGGCTGCCCAGGGCCGCCGCCGCAAACCGTGCCGGTGATTCCGCCCTGAGCCACGCCGCCAACCCCCGCTCCGCCCTTGCCGGAGATGCCTCCGCTGCTTTGGCTACCTCCACCGCCTTGGCTACCTCCACTGTCTTGGAGGATACCACCGCCGCCTTGAACGCCACCGTCACCGAGCGGAGTCATGGCATCGTCCTGCGCGCCACCTTCGCGGCCGAGGCTCGATCTGCCGCAACCTGGGGCTGAAAGCGCAGCGCCTCCGGCAAAGAAAAATGCACTGACCGTGAGGCAGAGGCTCTTCGAATTCACGCGACTCCTCCTTGAGATCATCCTGGTACGACAGGCTGGTGCGAAATGGACACACGTGATGATATGCCTTTGGCGCGAATCTCGCATCCCGTGCTGTCCCGATAATCACTGCCATGCCTCAGGCGGCTTCGCGGAAGTAGAAATCAGGCACATAGCGAGGAGGTGCATTATGAAACCCAGCTGTAGCGCGCCATGAATTCCCTCACCACGTAGCGATGGTGCCGCTCACCGAAGAAAACCATGCAGCGGACCGTTCCCCGAAGGCCGAGGACATCGACGCTGAAGAAATCGCAGGCGCACAGCGAGTCCCAGTGCGTCTTGACGAACTGCTCCCATGTCCGCCTCTTCTCCCGCTCCGGCGCCGGCTCCATGCCGCCCGCGCGGCCAGGATCTCTGCGACGGTGGTACGCCCAATCTCAATCGCCAGCCCGGTCCGCAGCGCATCCCTGATCTTGGTATCTCCCCAGCCGACGCTGGCCATGGCCATCTCAATGACCAGCTTGCGCACATCCTTGGGCTTGGCAGGGGGCGTAGGAATTTCAAGCGCCCTTCTCCCATCGTCGCGTCGCATCTCAGGTTCCGATAACCGATCTCACGTCAACTGGCGACCCCGATAGCCGGGCGGGGTCTGCCAAACCAAGCTCGGATCCCAGAAGAATAGCTGCCGCCACTTGGCGAGCACATCCTTGGCATTGCCAGGGAAGACAAAATGAGGTGTTGGTTTGGTCTTGCCGCACCAAACATTGATGTGCGGGCCAACCTCATCGATTTCGATCCGATAGCCCACATGGCCTCCCAAGCAGCGACGGCCGAAAACGCCCAGGTTTGCCTCATAAGACTCGTCCAGCGAGGTCACCCCTTGCTCCCTGAGCCAGCCGAGCGCGCGCTGCATGGCTTCCCCAAAGCTTGAACAACCGACGATGTCCTTCATGTCTATCCTTTCTGACTACCCGGAGCCAAACGTCGTGCCAGCAGGAGCGCTCGGAGCCGCCCGAGGCCCGATCGCTACCTTGTCGGCTCGTACCGCATCGCCACCGCCCCCGAGCCGAGCTCCAGCCGGCTCACGAGCTTCAAGTCGATGCGCTTCGCTAGCCCCGCGAACAACGTTGGCCCGTGGCCCGCTAGTCTGGGATGCACCACCAGCTCGTACTCATCGATCAATCCCAGCTCCGCGAGCGCCAGCGGGAGCCTCACGCCGCCCACGAACAGTCCCTTACCCGACTCCCGCTTGAGCTGCCGAACGGCCTCCCCCAAATCCCCGCGCACGAGCTCCGCGTTCCAATCGACCCGGTCCAGGGTGCTCGACACGACGTACTTCTTCGCCGCGTCGATCGTCCGGGCGAAGGGCTCCATCCACTCAGGCCACGCTCCTGTCCGCGCCGGCAGCCGCCACGCCGCCTCCATCATTTCGTACGTCACCCGGCCAAAGAGGAGGGCA
>PNBO01000345.1 GCA_003136095.1 Myxococcales bacterium | reverse complement strand
TCGGCGTCCGCGGCGTCGCGCTTGCCCTCGCCCTCGGTGTGGCCGGACTTGCCCCCTACGCCTATCTCTGGGTGGCGTCGCAGTCGCGGGCCGCGGTGTCGTGGGGTGACCAGACTACATGGGATGGCCTCCTCGCCCATATCTTGCGCCGCACCTATGGCACCTTCAGCCTGGGCCAGGCCAACAAGGGCAGCGCCTTTGTCGCGGAAGGAACCTTCTTCCCGACCCTCTGGCAGATGCTCGGCCACTCCTTCCCACGGTTCTTCTGGATCGGACCGCTCTTGGCCGGCCTCGGGCTGTACGGCGCGCGCAAGGCCCGCCGCGAGCGGGGGCTCGCCTACGTGCTGGCTGCCATTTTCGGCGGCTACGTGCTGGTCTTCTGCGCCCTCTCCAACCTGTCGATGGAGCAGGATCTCTACGTGACGGTGCTGTCCCGCTTCTGCATCCAGTCCGACCTCATGCTCGCGCTCGCGGCCGGCCTGGGCTTCGCGTGGCTCGAACGCACCCTGCGCGCGCGGTACGCGTTCGTCGAGCGGCGCGCGCGCTGGGCGCCCGCTTGTGCCTTGTTGCTCCTCGGCGCCGGCGTGGCGGCCCACGGCGGCGAGTGCAACCAGAGACACAATCGGGTCTTCGCCGACTTCGTCACCACCGCCTTCGCTTCCCTGCCCAAGAACGCCATCGTGATCACGATGGGCGATCACCTCACCGGCTCGGTCTTCTACTTTCGCGAGGTCGAGAAGCTGCGGCCCGACGTCATCCACCTCGATCGCGAGCTCCTCGGTTTCTCCTGGTACGGCGCGCGCAAGCGCCGGCTGCACCCGGATTTCTTCTTGCCCGAGGGCGGCTACGGTCGGCGCGGATGGAACATCAAGAAACTGCTCGACGGCAATCCCGGCCGGGCCCTGGTGGTCATCGACCGCCTCGAACCCTGGGACGAGAGCTGGAAAGACGGCTACAAGCTGGCGACCAACGGGCTCGTGCACCCGCTCGTGCCCACCCAGGACTTCCCGAGCTTCACGGAATGGCTAGCCCGCGATCGCCAGGCCATGGGCAACTACGATGTCGTGCCTGCGCTCGGCGCGCGCGACGGATCCTGGGAGAAAATGCTGGGCTCGCTGGTCATGGCCACGCAGGACGGCCGCGCCCATCTTTCGCTGGTCTACAGCACCGACGCCGGCAACGCCCCCGCGCCCGCGCGCACTTCGGTCGCCCTGCTCGAGGACGTCATCGCCAAGTCCGGCGGCGACGAGATGCTGGGCATTCGCGCCTTTCGCGGCATACACCAGCTCATGATCGGTCCCAACGTGTTCAAGGATCTGGGGATCGGCTACGAGATCCTGTCCCACGTCGATCCTACGTACACCCCGCGCGTGGCCATCGCCTACGAGAAATTCGTCGAGCGCGCCGATCCCACCGACGTGGACCTCGCGGCAGCGCGACGGTACGTGGAAGAGCACCGGCCGCCCCGTCCTGGACCTCGCTGACCCTCCGATTCGGTGCCACGCACACAAGCATCCTCTGCGGTGCACACGCCGCCCTTCGCCTGCTAGAGTGAACGCCATCCATGAACAGAACCATGATGGTCTGCCACGCGACCTCGCTCGGCCGCGCCATCGCTATCTTCTGCTTGCTCGGTCTCCTCGGCTCGTCGCGCGCGTGGGCCCAGGAGGAGGTGATCACCGACGTGCGCGTGCTCAACTCGGTGCGCACCGACGAGGAAACCGTGCGCTCCATCGCCGGGATCTCGATCGGCGATTCCTTGCATTCCGACACCCTCGATGTTGCGCGCGAGCGCCTCTACAACTCCGGCATGTTCGCGGACGTGAACGTGTACTGGGAACCGTACCGCGAGGGGGTGCGCGTGGTCATCGCGATCACCGAGAAGTTCCCCTGGGCGCCCTTGCCTACGTTTTCGTATTCACCGGGGAACATCTCGGCCGGCGGCCTCCTCGCCCACGGCAATCTCTTCGGCCGGGGCAAGCGTGGGCTCATCGGCGGACGCGTGTCGAACGTGGATTCCGGAGTTATCGTCGCCTACGACGATCCGGCGTTCTGGGGATCGTGGGGCTTCTTCACCCTCAAGGGACGCTACCAGTCGCAGATCATCCCTGAGTACAGCAACACGAACCTCGCGGGCATGCCGCTTTTGCCCATGCGCAACACCCGCTTGCGTTCCTACGGCTTCGACGCCAGCGCCGGCATCGCCTGGTTCCGCAAGGTCCGTACCTCGTTTGGCTGGAACCTCGACCAGAACGACGTGCGCTGGTCGGCCGCCGAGCCCGACAATTTCTACGCCGCGGACGCTTTTGCCGGTGGGACTCCCCTGGCGGCGAGAAGCGCGCGGCGGGGCAACTTCACCGTCAACTTGACCTTCGATTTTCGCGCGCGCGAGCACGCCATCATGTACGGCAACGCGCTGGGCTTCACCCTCGAGTACGCCGGGCCCCGCTGGGGCAGCGATTCGAATCTCTGGTACTGGAAGGCGAGCATCAACTACGAGCACGGCATTCGCTTCTTCAAGCGGCACAATCTCATCGTGCGCGCGGGCGCCATCGCCGGCGAGAACCTGCCCCTGTGGTCGGAGAACTCGGCGGGCGGAACCAACCTGCGCGGCTATCTTTATCGGCAATTCCAGGGTGACACCCACCTCCGCTCGCAGGTCGAGTATCACTTTCCCCTGTTCAGCATCGGCGGCCTGGACGTGCGCGGGCTAGGTTTCTTCGACGCAGCCGCCATCTGGTTTCGGCAATTGCCAGGGCAGACGCTGGATCCGACGGGGACGACCACCGTCTATCTCGAGCGCAACGACGGCCGCCAGTTCCTGCCGCCACTGTACCTGCGCCAGGGGTTCTCCGCCACCCAGGACATCCACACCTCGGCGGGCCTCGGCCTGCGCTTTTACCTGCGCAGCGTGGCCGTGCCACTGGTCGGCGTCGACCTAGGCAACGGGCTCGGCACCAAGGACGTGCGCGTCATCCTCGTGCTGGGCGTCTAGGCCTCTACCACCTACCGGTCTTGCGCGCCTCGGCCTTCGGCATGCCCGCCAGCTTGGCGAGGTTCTCCAGGATCTCCGATTCCGGCATGATGTAGTCGGTGAGCTTGCCGCTGAGATACGCGTCGTAGCCGGCAAGATCCATCAAACCGTGACCGCTGTAATTGAAGAGGATGACCTTTTTCTCGCCGCTCTCGCGGCAGGCAATGGCCTCGTCGATGGTCGCGGCGATGGCGTGGCTGGTCTCCGGCGCGCAGATGGTGCCTTCGGTCTTGGCCCAGATCATGGCCGACTCGTAACACTTGAGCTGGTCGTAGGCCTTGGGCGCGAACAGTCCCTCGACGATGCCCTGGCACACGAGCGGCGCCATGCCGTGGTAACGAAGTCCGCCGGCGTGAATCGGCTTGGGCACGAAGGTATGACCGAGTGAATGCATGGGCAAAAGCGGCGTCATGCAGGCCACGTCGCCATGGTCGTACACGAAATTGCCCCGCGTCATCTTCGGGCAAGCCGTGGGCTCGACCGGTACGATCTTGATCTTGGCGCCGTGGATCTTGTCGTAGGCGAAGGGGAAGGCGAGGCCGGCGAAGTTGCTACCGCCGCCGGCGCAGCCGATGACCACGTCGGGCAGCTTCTCGCCCGCCTTCTTGAGTTGTTCCTTGGCCTCGAGTCCAATGATGGTCTGGTGCAGCAGCACATGGTTGAGCACGCTGCCGAGCGCATAGCGCGTCTGTCCCGAACCGTCGGTCACCGCGGCCTCGATCGCCTCGCTAATGGCGATGCCGAGGCTGCCGGGCGTGTCGGGCATGCTCTTCAGGATGGCGCGGCCGGCATTGGTTTCGCTCGACGGGCTGGCCACGCAGTTGGCGCCCCACACTTGCATCATCAGCTTGCGAAAGGGCTTCTGATCGAAACTGATGCGCACCATGAAGACCTTGCACTCGAGTCCGATGAGGTTGCACGCGAAGGCGAGNNCCTGCGGCACGGCCGTGTTCGGCTTGTGGCTGCCCGCCGGGCTGACGCTCTCGTCCTTGTAGTAGATCTTGGCCGGCGTCTTGAGGTAGCGCTCGAGGTAGACCGCTCGCCGGAGCGGCGACGGTCGCCAGCGATAGAGAATGTCGAGGACCTCGGGAGGAATGTCGATCCAGCGCTCGGCGCTGACTTCCTGCTCGATGAGGTTCATGGGAAACACCGGCGCCAGCATCTCGGGACGCACCGGCGCTCCGTCGGGACCGAGCGGCGGCAGCATGGGGGTCGGCAGATCCGCGGCGAGGTTGTACCACTTGCGGGGGATCTCGTTTTCGGAGAGCAGGATCTTCACGTTGTCCATGTTGTCCATCCTTGCGAAGAGTGAGACGCGCCATCCACCGGCGCGTCGCAGCAGCGAAGGCGGCAATACTAAGGGACAGGACCCTGCCAGCACAAGGACACGGGCAGGACACGGGCAGGTCGCGGGCAGGACAGGACAGGACGCGGGCGGACGGGTGGCTGTCTCCTTCCAAGCGCATCCGTGATGCGAGTCGAAGCTGCCGCACCGTCAGCGGGGCTTGCGGACCGGACCGATGATCAGGCGCTTCGCCGCATTCGGATCGTTCTTGGTGGCGGCAGGCGTGTCGACGAGATCGGAGGTTGTCGGCCGCAGGATGCGGTAGGTGCCGGCGCCTTCGCGCTGCCCCACCAAGGAGGATGCGTTGTCGCCTGCTGCGATGACCCCGCCGGTGGGATTGGCCCGGTTGGCGACCGTGGGAATTTCCTTGAAGACGTCCTCCGACTCGGCGTCTTCCGGCTCATCGCCAGCCGCCGGGAATTCGCCCGTGCCGTTTTCCTTCGCCGCGGCTGGCCTTCCGCCGCTTTCCGCATCTTTGCTGGCAGCTCGCGCCTTCATCGCTTTTCAGCCTGTTGTTCGCTGAGAACTGGTACTAAGGCAGAACCCCCCGGACGGTGGCTTGCCCGGAAAACCCGGCCGTCCCCCGATGGGGTCGACAACATATTAATCATAATACATGGTAAGACAAAACACAATGGATCCACCCATGGCTGCCAGGGGAAGAACCCAGGGCAGACCTGATTTCGGCGTCACCGTTGGCCTCGGTTCCGCTCCGGTTCCGGTGTATAGGTAGGGGCCATGAAAGGCAAGAAGTAGCCGTCGAAGCCGGGCCCTGGCTACCGGAGGTGCGCACGTGGTTACACCCAGGCAGCTCAAGCAACTCGCCGACCAGCACGGCACGCCGCTTTTCGTGGTCGACCACCACGAGATCCGGCGCAACTTCGCCATGTTCCGCAAGCACCTGCCGCGCGTGCAGGCCTACTACGCGGTCAAGGCCAACCCGGACCCGGCCATCGTCAAGACGTTGTTTCGCGCGGGCGCCAGCTTCGACGTGGCCTCGATGCCGGAGTTCAATATCGTCCACGAGAACATCGCGAAATGGCCGGCCAAGAAGCGCCAGGACTTCATCTGGGACAAGATCGTCTACGCCAACCCGGTGAAGGACAACCGCACCCTGGCCGAGCTTGATCCGTACAAGCCGCTCGTCACCTACGACAACCTGGCCGAGGTGGGCAAGATCAAGAAGTACGCCCCGCACGCCGGCTTGGTCCTGCGCGTGAACGTGCCCAACACCGGCTCCATGGTCGAACTGTCGTCGAAATTCGGTGCCTCACCCGGCGAGGCGGTCGACCTGATGGAAGCCGCGTTCAACGCCGGCCTGGCGGTCGAGGGATTGTCGTTCCACGTGGGCAGCCAATGCACGAACTACCAGAACTACGTGCAGGCCCTGGAGATCGCGGACAGCATCTTCAAGGAGGCGTGGGATCGTGGCCACAAGCAAGTGAGGATCCTCGACATCGGCGGCGGCTTCCCCGCGCCCTACGATCCACACGTGCAGCCCTTCGCCGAGCTGGCCAAGACGCTCAACGCCGAGTTCGACCGTCTGTTCGGACCCGAGATCGAAATCATCGCCGAGCCTGGCCGCTTCATGGTCGCCACCGCGGCGATCTTGGCGGTCGAGATCATTGGCAAGGCCGTGCGCAACGGCAAGCAGTGCTACTACGTCAACGACGGCGTCTACGGCACGTTCTCCGGCGTGCTCTTCGACCACTGCCAGTATCATTTCAAGGCGTTCAAGAAGGGACCCACGCAGATCGCGTCGGTGTTCGGCCCGACGTGCGACGCCCTCGACGTGGTTTCCGTGGCGGAAGATCTGCCCATCGGCCTGCAACTCGGCGACTACCTGTATAGCGAGAACATCGGCGCCTACACCATCGCCAGCGCGACGAACTTCAACGGCATGCCTCTACCCAAGGTGGTGGCGGTTGGGGCGACACTGTAAGGGGAACCCTGGGAGGGTTAGCTGCGCACTCGGCACCCGCCACCCACCCTGCCTCCCCCGCGCTTCGCGCGGCCTCGCCAATCCCTCCCGCGACGGTTCGCCACGCTTCGCTGGCAAAGCCGGTGGCTCCCAACGCGGTGGGATAAATCAAAAACTTGCAACACACAGGTAGTCGCGTTACCTACATGGGATGAGCATCGTCGTTGAACGAGCCACCATTCCCTGCGGCTGCTGCGGCGCCAAGGTGACCGAGCTGCGCCGCGGACGCTGCTGGGCCTGCTACACCAAATGGGCCGAGATGCGGCCCGTTCCCCGGGGCGCCGCCTGCGCTGTATGCGACGAACGCCGCCGCGACAACCTGCGCCTCGTCGAGGTGCGCAGTCGCTCGGTGACCCTGTGTCACATCTGCGCCGCGCGCACGCTGAAGCTGGCCAAGGTGCCGAGCTCCATCGACGGTTTGCGGCATGTGCTCCAGCGCGACCGACGCCAGCAGGATCGGCGCGGCGACGGCATGGAAAGAAGAATCTTCCCACGCGAGCGCCGCGTGGGCGACCGCCGCGGGCCGCCACGCGCCAGCAGCTTCAGCGACACGAATCCGGGTTTCGTGATGCCGGACTTCGAGGACATCGAGATCGAGATCCAGGACGCCGACATCGAGATTGTCGAGCAGACCCTGGTGCGCGAACAGCCGCGGCGGTACTAGGACCGGAACCGGCGAGGGCGCGAGCGGAGCGAGCGGGGGAGGCGGGCGGCGGGTAGGTCCCGAAGCTCCCGCAGGGAGGGGCCGGAACCGGAAGCCGGCCACGGATCCGGTCATCCCCCCGGCAGTTCGATCTTCCACTCCTTGCCCTCGCGCACGAGGGTGAGGGAATGGCGATCACCGGCGGCCGAGAAGACCTCGACCTCGGCCCGGTCGTGCTCGCGATGCACGGTGCGCGTGCCGGCCGGCTCCCACGCGGGCGGCGCCCAGCCCACCGAGAAGAAGTCCTCGGGCTTGGCGATGAGGCGGCCGCCCTGGTGGCGGCTCGACGAGAGCAAGGCCTCGATGCGGGCACGCGTTTCGGGACCCAAGCGCTGGTAGACCGAAGCGCGGTCCCCGCTGCGCGCCGCCGCGATGAAGAGGTGAACCGCGCCCTCGGGATTGTCCGCCCGCACGCGGCTCGAACAGGCCGCGAGGAGAAGCAGCACCGTGCAGAGTAGGCCTGTGTTGCACGCAGAAGGTCGTTGACGTAGACGTGGTCGTGGTCGTGGCCGTGGCCGGAGTGATCTACCGTCGGCCACGGCCACGGCCACGGTGACGACCACGTTCACGACCACCCCCCACCGCTTCGGCAAGGGGGCGCAACCGTCGTGGAAAGGGGTGTCCTTCGAGGTGCCGCTGTGCAGACGAATCCGCGCATGGCTAGCCCGCGGGACCGGGCATGCGCGGCAGGCCGAGGCGCTCGCGCACCACGGCCATGGTCGCCGCCGCCACCTTGCGCGCGCGCCGGGCGCCGTCGGCGAGGATCTCGTCGATGGCGTCGGGCTTGGACAGGAGCTCGGCGCGCCGAGCCCGGATGCGTTCGAGATCGGCCTTGATGCCTTCGAGAAGCCACTTCTTGCATTCGATGCAACCGATGCTGGCCGACGTGCAGCCCTTGCGCACCTCGGCCTGGCGCTCTTCCGTCGTGAAGAAGCGGTGGAGGGAGAACACATTGCACTTGTCCGGATCCCCGGCATCGGTGCGCCGCACGCGCGCCGGATCGGTCGCGGCCGTGCGCAGCTTGTTCCACACCGCTTCGTCGTCCTCGCGCAACGAAATGGTGTTGCCCAGGCTCTTCGACATCTTGGCCTGTCCATCGAGGCCCAGGATCTTCGGCGTCGAGGAGTAGAGCGCCTCGGGCTCGGGAAAGGTGTCGCCGAAGCGCGTATTGAAGCGGCGGACGATCTCGCGCGCCAACTCGAGGTGCTGGCGCTGATCTTCACCCACCGGGACCTTGGTCGCTTTGTAGACTAGGATGTCGGCGGCCTGCAGCACAGGATAGGTGAAAAGGCCGGCGTTGATGTTGTCAGGGCTCTTTTCCGACTTGTCCTTGAACTGGGTCATGCGCCCGAGCTCGCCGTAGGAAGTCACCGAGGCGAGCACCCAGGCCAGCTCGGTGTGCTCGGGCACGGCCGACTGCACGAAGAGCGTCGATTGCGCCGGGTCGATGCCGCAGGCGATGAGATCCCCGGCCATGTCGCGCACCCGCCGGGCCATCTCCGACGGCTCGAAGGCTTGGGTGATGGCATGGTAGTCGACGATGCAATAGAAGCAGCGGTAGGACGACTGCAAGGCCACCCAGTTGCGGATCGCGCCCAGGTAGTTGCCGAGGTGCAGCTCGCCCGAGGGCTGGATTCCCGAGAAGATGGTTTCGCGTGGCGTGGCGTCGGACATGACCCTGCGGTTGTAGTCGGCGCACTGGCCGTGGTCAAGGCTGGTGCCTACTTCATGACCGACAACTTGCTGCTGCGCTTGGCGGTGCCGGGGTCGGGCAAGTTGCGCACCGAGAGCGCGCAGGCCAGCCGCCGCGCGATGCCCTGGAAGGTCCGCGCCACTTCGGATTCGGGCTCGGCGAGCACGATGGGCGTGCCGCCGTCGCCGCTACCACGCACCGACGAGAGCATGGGGATTTCGCCCAGGAAGGGCAGGCCCTCGCGCTCCGCGAGCTGCTTGCCGCCGCCGCGGGCGAAGATTTCCTCGTGGTGGCCGCACTGGGGGCACGCAAAGTAGCTCATGTTCTCGATGACGCCCAAGACCGGCACCTCGACCTTCTTCCACATGCCGAGGGCCTTCTCGACGTCGATGACCGAAACTTCTTGCGGGGTCGTGACCATCACCGCGCCGGTCACCGGTACGAGCTGCGCGAGCGAGAGCTGCGTGTCGCCGGTGCCGGGCGGCAGGTCGACCACCAGGTAGTCGAGCTCGCCCCACTCCACGTCCTCGACGAACTGGGTCAGGAGCTTGTGGATCATCGGTCCGCGCCAGATCACGGCGGCGCCGCGCTCGACGAAGAAGCCCACCGACACGATCTTGATGCCGTGATGAACCGCGGGAATGAGCCGGTGCTCGCCCATGCCGGTCTCGACCTCGGGCGGGCCCATCATCTGCGGGATCGAAGGCCCGAACACGTCGGCGTCGAGGATGCCCACGGCGGTGCCGGCTTGGGCCAGCGCCGCCGCGAGATTGGTGGCCACCGTGGACTTGCCCACTCCGCCCTTGCCCGCGGCCACCGCGATCACGTTGCGCACCGAGGGCAAGCGGGCGGGCGGGGGCCCGAGCTTGCGCGCCACCTCGGCCGTGAAGACGACCTCGACTTCCTTGACGCCAGGCAGGCGCAAGATCGCGGCCTGGACGGCGGCGGCGATCTCCTCGCGTGACGGACAGAGCGGCGTGGTCAAGCGAATGCCCACCCGCACCTTGCCGCTGTCGGCGCTGACTTCGCGAAGCATGCCGGCGGCGACCAGATCGCGGCCCAGCCCGGGGTCCTTGACCTTGGCCAAAGCGGCCGTGACTTCGTCGATGGTGGCGATGGGAGTGTCCTTTCCTCGAGGGTGAGCCGCGCCGCCGGGCGGCTACTTGCGTACGACCTTGAGCCGCGTAGGCGCCGGCTCCCCGTCGGCGTGATGGCCCATCTTGCGCCGCTTGACCGCGAGGTAGCTGGCGTTGTGCTGGTTTTCGCCCACCCAGTGGGCCACCCGGCTCGCGACCACGACGCCCGCCTCTTCCAGGCCCTTGACCTTGAGCGGGTTGTTGGTGAGCAGGCGCACGGAAGCGACCTCCAGGTCACGCAGGATCGCGCCGGCGATGTCGTAGCTGCGCGCATCGGCCTCGAAGCCCAGGGCCAGGTTGGCCTCGACCGTATCCGCGCCGGAGTTCTGCAGGGCGTAGGCGCGGACCTTGTTGCCGAGCCCAATGCCGCGTCCCTCTTGCCGCAGATAGACCACCACACCGGCACCTTCGGCCGCGATGCGCTCCATGGCGGTGTGGAACTGCTCGCGGCAATCGCACTTGAGCGAACCCATGACCTCCGCAGTCCAGCACTCGGAGTGAACCCGGCAGAGCACATTGGTCTTCCCGCCGATGTGGCCGCGTACCAGCGCCATGTGCTCGCGCGAACAGATGGGGTTCGCGCAGGTGGCGCCTTCCATGGCCTCGCGGTACACGATGAGCCGGAACGGCCCATGCACCGTCGGAATATCTGCCTCGGAATAGCGCTTGAGCTCCATGGAGAAACGAGTTTCGGGGCTAAACGTACGAGCCGGATCACGGCTTGTCAACGCACCCACCGGACATGGGCTCGCTTGCGTGCTTTCTCGTCGGATGTCATTCTTCAGTCTCCATGGCGGTACGTCCGATCCTGCGTTTTCCCGACCCACGCCTGCGTCAGGCGTGCACGCCCGTGACGGCCTTCGACGACAACCTGCGCCAGCTGGCGCTCGACATGAAGGACACCATGTATCTGGCCGAGGGCGCCGGGCTGGCCGCCATCCAGGTCGGCGAGGCCCTGCGCCTCTTCATCATCGACCCCGAAGTCGCCGGCCGCACCGCCGAGGATCCGCCGCTCGTGCTCGCCAACCCCGAGATCGTCTGGCTCTCCGAGGAGGAGCAGATGGGCGACGAGGGCTGCCTGTCGTTCCCCGGGATCTTCGTCCCGGTCAAGCGCGGCCAGCGCGCCCGGGTGCGCGCGCAGGACCTGGACGGCAAGGTGTTCGAAATCGAGGGCGAGGGCCTCTTCGCGCGGGCCTTGCAGCACGAGAACGACCACCTGAGCGGGCGCTTGCTCATCGACATGGTGGGCCCGGTCAAGCGCCAGATCATCAAGCGCAAGATGCGCAAGGAAAACGAGGCCGAGGCGACCTAGCCCGCCCGACCTTGCCATGCCCACTCTCGTCCTCGCCCGCATCGCCTTCGAAGGCCGCCACGGCGCCACCGAGAGCGAGCGCCGCACCCTGCGGACCTTCGAGGTCGACATCGAAATCGAGACCCCGCTCGACAAGGCGGCGGCCAGCGACGAGCTAGCCGACACCATCGACTATCGCGAGGTGGCGGAGATCATCGTCGGGCTGGGCACGTCGGAGACCCATCACCTGCTCGAATCCCTGGCCGGACGCATGCTCGACGCGCTCGGCGCGAAGTTTCCCTGGGCCATCTTCCGCGTCGATCTGCGCAAGCTCGCTCCGCCCGGCTGCCCCGGTCATCCCGCCTACGCCGCCGTCCGCCTGACCCGCCCAGCTGGTGGATAGGGGAAAATCCTAGTCACCGTCGCTCTTGACGGGGCCGCGCAGCGACTTCACGCCGGCGCGAGCGTGCTTGTCGGCGAGCATGCGGTTCTTCGCGCGGCGCGAACGGCGGCGTTTCTGCCGGCGGATGCGCTCGGCCGCCTGCACGCGCTTGCTCTCCGCCCCCAGCTTCGCCTCCTCGATCTTGTCAGCGAGAATCTTGCGCGCGAAGTAGCGATTGAGCCCCTGCGAGCGCTCCTGCTGGCACTTGACACCCATGCCACTCGGTCCGTGCACCAGCACCACGCAGGTCGCGACCTTGTTCACGTTCTGCCCGCCCTTGCCTTGCGAGGTGACGAAGGTCTCGCGCAGATCCTCCTCGCGGATGCCGAGGCCCGACAGGCGCCGACGCAGAGCCAGGAGCTTCTCCGGCGAGACCGGAAAAATGCCCCCGCCGCTCACGGCGGCTCCCTACTGTCGTCGCCGGGGCCCATCGGTTCGGGCTCGTCGTCGCCCTCGTCGGTGGCATTGATGTCGTCCCAAAAGCGATCCCAGGCCTCGCTCGTCGAGGTCAGCGCGATGGCCATGGCAGTGTTGCCTTCGTTGCTCCCCTCGAGATTGGAAAAGCAACGCACCACGACGCCGACGGCGAACACCGCTTCACCCCGCGGGGCGAGCACGCGGATGCGCAGGAGCGTGCCCACCCGGCGGGTCTCGCTGGAGAGCACGAACAGCCCCCCACGGCTGACGTCGACACTGCGCCCGGAGAAGCTGCCCTGCGTGTCCGACAGGTGCACGCGCACGTGGATGGCGTTGCGACGCGAGGCCCGCCGTTCGCGGGGCGACTTCGGGATGGGGCCGTCGGGAGTCATGGCCGCTGCCTGGCTGCCCCCGCCCTAGCCGGCCTCCGGCGCGCCGTCGCTCACGGCCGCCTTGGGCAGCGCCGCCCGGGCTTCCATGTACTCTTCGAGGAACTTCTTGGCGGGCGCCTCCCAGGCGTCCCCGTAGGTCTGCACGTAGCCGAAGGCTTCCTCGCGGCTACCCGGCGTCGCCGCGCCCAAGTTGGCGGCGCGCTTGGGGATGCGGCCAAGCAGGACCTTGGCCAGGTTGCCGTTCGCGGCGAGGGCCTGCTCGAGCGCCCGCTCCGCGGCTTCGCGGCTGCCGGCGAGGAAATGCGCAAGCGCCAGGCTCATCGGCGCGCGGCCGGCGCCCGCCTCCGCCTTGGCCGCGACTTCCAGCACCGGTGCCGCCTCGGCGGCACGGCCCAGCTTCACCAGGGCGATGCCGGCGATGAGGCGCGCTTCGGTGCCCACCGCGCCTTCGTCCACGGCATAGACCCGCTCGAGCTCGACCAGCGCCTCCTCGTATTTCTTCTCGTCGAAGGCCAGGCATCCGAGCGCGTGGCACGAGCGGATGTAGGCCTGCGACTCCTTGCGCGTGAAGGCGTCCTTGGCCCCCGAGCCGCGCAGCTCGGCCGCGATCGACGCGGAGACGCGCTGGACTTCGCGGAACTCCTGGCGCGCGCTCTCGTTGTCGCCCGACTGCAGGCGCGCCAGACCAATGCCGGCCAGGGCATCGGCCCACTCCGGGCGCAGGGCGAGAGCAGAGCGGAACAATTTCTCCGCGGCGCCCGGCCGCCGCTGCTCGAACAACCGCCAGCCCGCGGCCAGCATTTCCTCGGGAACCGGGGCCGCGGCCGGCGCGGCCACGGCGCCTTCATCGGCCGCCAGATGGCACTTCTTGTACTTCTTGCCCGAGCCACACGGACAGGGATCGTTGCGCCCGGTGTCGGCCAGGCGCGCCCGCGCCTCGATGGCCTTGTCGTCGCTTGCCTCGGTTGCCTTGCTATTCTGCGCAGTCACGGCGCTAGTGTATCGGCTCTATCCCTCGCAGTCGACGAGGAAGCTACTTGCCGCCGGGGCTCAGCCTCGCGACTTCGGCTTGCAGGCGAGTGAGGACGGGCTTGCTCACGTCCGAGAGCCGGATGCCGATGCGATGCCCGTCCTTGGCCACCTCCTTACCCTTGCCGCGGAAGAGAGAAATCCCGTCGTTGTCGACGATGGTCACCTCGAAAGTCGTCCCCAGGGAAAACTCGGCGTCCACCGGGATGACGAACCCGCCCAGGCGGATATTGATGAGGGGATTGTTGGTGAAGTAGCCGACCGTGAGCGGCGTGAGGCGGACTTGCACGTCCTGGCCTTCGACCGAGAGCCCCGGTTGCACCCGCGTGGCGCCGTGAAGCGTATGGGCGGCGCGGGCCACGGGCACCGCTCCCGGCCGGGGCGTGATGGGCAGGGGCGCAGGCGGCGGGGGCGTAGCAGGACGCGGCGTGAGGGCCCGGCCCTCGCCAAAATCGAGGGAGATGCGCGCTGTCCGCCCTTCCTGCTCGTTGATCTCCACGATGCGCGCGATGCACTTGCGGCTTTCTTCCTCGAGCTCGCGGAAGCGCACGCCCATGCCCAAAACCGGGTGCTGCGTGACCCGGACGACTTCGCCCTTGCCCTTGACCAGTACCAATCCGTCTTCGAGGCAGAACTCGAAGTCGACCAGGGAGCCGACCGGCCCCGGCGTTTCGGAGACGACGAACATCCCCGTGCGGCTGATGTTCACCGACTGGCTTTCGTGGAAATCGAGGATGCTGGCGTACTTGAGCCGAACCTGCGCGGCGAGAGGGATGCGCGTATCACGGGGAATCTCCATGCGCAGCGAGGTGCTGGACCGCGACGGCGCGACGGCGGGATTCGCCGCCGGCATCGCGCCCGTGTTCCTGGGTCCTTTGAATTCCGGCATGGATTCGGATCTGTTCGCCTAGGGCACGTAGTCTGGGGGGTTTTGCCCGCCCTTGCCAAAGAAGAACTGCTCGGCCTGCTCGAAGAGAAGCTTCTGACCCGCGGCTGAACCCAGATCCAGGCGGAACTCATTGACGATGCGGGTGGAGAACTCGAGCCACATCATCCACGCCTGCTGCGAAACATTGTCGTAGATCCGCTGTCCAAGCTCGTTGTTGAACGGCTTGTAGGCGATCCCTGGGAGCTCCTGTCCGAGCTTGACGCACTTGACGAGGCGAGACATCCGGCCTCCTTGCAATGGACTCTGCCGTAAAACAATAGCAGGGATTCCGCCCAGGTGGCCGCTATCGTGCATGGGGCGGCCTCGCACCAAGACCCGTGCCCGCCGCCTTGCCAGGGGGAAATAGCAAAGGTCCCGAGCACCCAGTCGACAAGCTACCGTTGCTCCCTTCCAGGCCTGGCGGGGTTCGCAAGTGTTCCGTCGCCCGGGACCACCTTCCTTTTCCCACAAACTGGATCGCTTCGCCAGTGCGAAACGGCCGGACGGCTCCGGCGGGCTACCCGTCGATCCCCTGCTGCCGCAGATAGTCCACGTAGTGCTCGGCCGGCTGCCGCTCGGCCAGCTCGCCGCGGTCGATGGCCTCTTCGCACAGCCTGCGCAGCTCGCCGATCCGCCGCGAAGGCGAGAGGTGGAACGCCGCCATGATAGCGTCGCCCACCCCGGGCGGCAACGGCGGGACGCGCGCGTCGAGCGCCCGCACGGCCACGATCCTCTGGAGAAGAGCCTCGATGTTGCGCGCGGCCTCCTCTTTGCGCCCGGGCCGCGCCGAGGTGACGTCCGCGCGAGAGAGATCGAGGAGGTCGTCGAGAAGCTCGCCCATCTCGTGGTCGAAGCGGCGCACGGCCGCGTCGGTCCATGCCGCCTCGTAGGCGTTGGCACGCAGGTGATGGAGGATGAGACCCGAGACGCGCTGCCGTTCGTCGCGCGGAAAGCCGAGCCGGCGCCCGATTGGCCCAAACAGGCGCGCACCCACCTCCGCGTGCCGGTGAAACGTCACCCGGCCATCCGGCAAGAGGACGCGCGTCGAGACCTTGCCCACGTCATGGAGCAAGGCCGCCCAGCGCAAGAGCGGCCGCGCTGGCGCCCGCATGACGACCTGCTTGGTGTGCTCCCACACGTCCTTGTGCCGGCGGTCCGTCTCCTGGGAGAAATCGACGGTGGCTTCCAGCTCGGGCAGCAGCACGGCGAGAACGCCCGCGTCGTGCAGCCATTGCAGACCCTGTCCCGCCGCCGGGCCCAGGATCACCTGCTCCAAGGCCTGGCGCAGGCGCGCGGGCGGCAAGCCGGTAAGCGCGGGCGCCGCCAGCCGCGCCGCGGCCGTGATCTCGGGGGCCACGGCCGCCCCGCCGCCGGCGACGTGTGCGGCCACCTGCAGGATGGCATCGGTGCCCGTGCCAAAGGAGGCTGCTTCCTCACCCATCGATCGAATCCTGATCTGGAAGAACCCGCGCTCGCAACATCCACGCCTGCTGGCCGCGCCACCCGATCCCCAGCGCTAGGGCTGCGTGATCTTCTTCTTGTCCTGGTCCCACTTCTTCTGCAAGTGGTCGACGAGCGGCTGCGCCTGCTTGAGCCGACCGGCCAGGCTCTTCTCCGAGATGGGATAGTTGGTGCCGAACTTGAGGCCGTCGTCATAGAGGAACATGCCGACCTCCTGGTCGTCGACGAACACCGAAATCTTCTTGCGCGCGTAGGCGGCCTTGCGCAGGGCAGCCCAACGTCCGTCGAGCCAGCCCATGAGGGGTTGGCCCAAGGCGCGTTCGATGACCGCAAGCTCGCCCGCGAAGCGCTCGAAGTCCTCGGCGAAGCGCTGGCGAAACTGCCCTGTGCTCTCGCCCCCGTTCTCGAGGATCCGCCGGCCAGCCAGGCGAAGCATGATCGCGTCCTCGCCATAGCGCAGGTAGGGGTCGATGTTCCCCTCGCGCGGGGAGATGATGAACACCACGGCCGCCGCAGCGATCTCGCGCACCTCGTGTTCGAGATCCGGGTCGGAAACCGCCTCGAGCAGGACCTTGAGATCGAAGGGCAGCGAGGCCAAGGCCCGCGCAAGTATCTCGAGGAAACTGCGCTCTTGGTCCTTGTCCATGGGTCGTGCTCGGGCGAGAGGGATGGTTGGCGAAAGGGCGGGCGACGGCTCTTCCCCGCCGGAATGGCTTCATAGTACCGAATTCTTCGAGGAATGACAGTGGCTAGTCTTCGCGGAGAGCCATGGCCTACCCGG
>PNBO01000020.1 GCA_003136095.1 Myxococcales bacterium | reverse complement strand
AAAACGGGTTGGCGAAGATCAGGATCATGGAGACCACGAAACAGTAGATGGCCGTCGATTCGATCATCGCCAGGCCGACAAACAACGTTCGCGTGATCGTCGCGGAGGCATCCGGCTGCTGGGCCAGCGAGGTCAGCGCCGTCGCCACCGCTCTTCCTTCGGCCAGCGCTGGCCCCATCGTGCCGAATCCGGTGGTGATGCCGGCGATGATGATGGATGCCACCGCGATAATAGTCATGCTGTCCATGGATCTCCTTTAGTGGGTTCTCTGTTGCTTCAAGTCTTGACCGCCGGCTGGGGCTTACGTGTACGGGTCGCAGCGGCGATGTAAACCGCGGCCAGGATGCTGAANNAACAGACGGACGGCCAGGGCCAGCGTACGCGAAAGCTCGCTGATGATGTTGAATGGCAACATGATCACCGTCGGCTTGATGTAGGACTTGAGATAGCCGCCCACGCCTTGGTCGCTGATGCCGAAGAGGGGTACGGCCACGAACACGCAGAGCGCGAGTGCTACGGTGGTCGATAGCGAGCCCGTCGGCGGGTCGTAACCTGGAAGGATCGTACACACGCTGGCGGTAGCGAGAAACAGAAAGAGCGTGCCCAGGAATCCGAGGTACTTCTCCGGATGGGGGAGGCCGACTTCTTCAATCTGCTTCTCGATCCCTGTGACGATGATTTCCAGAAAGTTCTGCCATCGGGAACGGTTCTGGTCCGTGGAGAGCTTGCGCGTGATGAGCTTTGAGCCCACGGCGAGGACGAGCATCAGTCCCCAGGTGAACGCAATGGTGCCGTTGAGTTTCAGTACCCCGCGCTGCCAAAGGATCATCTGGTCGGGACTAAGGCGCATGGTTTGCCTCCTGTGCCGGACGGGTTTGGTTGTGTCCCCATGGTCGCGTCAGGCGGATGACTGCGAATCGCGCAGCGATGAACCCGAGGAGACACAACAGCAGTCGCTCCCAGTGGCGCTCCGAGAAGAGGTAGAACCCAGCCGCGACAATGCCCATCCGCAGTAGCAGGCTGCCGAAAATCCAAAGCGCCGGCCGTTTGGAGTAGAGGCTCTTGCGAATGGTCCACCAGAGGCCGCCGAAGAAAACTACGCCCAGCACCGCCCCGAAGACCCAGGCCAGAGCCATCATCAGCGTTTCATTCATCGCGAGGCTCCTGTTCATCCCGCATGGCCTTGTCTTCCTTGGCGACCCAAAACCAGGCATTCAGGCATCCGATCACGAGTCCGGCCACGAGCAGCGCCAGCGTCCAGGCATGCTTGCCTGAATGGTATTTGTCCAGCCAAAGACCAAGCGCCGCGCCGAGCAGCGTAGGAATGGCAACCGACCAGCCGACAATTCCCATCATGCCAAGGCCAAACCAGACACCCTGACCGGGATTGCGCCGCGCCTTGAGCTTGCGCGCAGCCTTCGCGCCGATCTGCTCGGCGAGGGTCGGCCCGCTGCCCGAAATCTTCTTGTTCGCGTCGTCACTCATGTTGAAAGGCCGCCAATCGACTCAGAAACCCGCTTTCCAACTTCGTCATGACCGAGCGGACGCTTTTCTCGCGCTCGTCCAGGGTCAGGAACTCCTTCTCGACCAAAGCGTGCAATTGGGCGAGATCTGTTCCCCCCGACGCCCGACGTACGGACACCAGCACCTCTGCTCCGGCCTTGACCAGAATCCCTTCATCCACGGCTAGGAAAGCCTCGCCCTCGGTCTCGGTTTGGTAAACCAGAATTCCCGGCGTGAGGGCCGCCACGCAATCGAGTCGGTGCGGCAGGAGTCCGAAGGAGCCATCGCGTGTCTCGGCGACAATGCGCGAGACGCCCGTCTTCTCCGCAAAGACCTGGAATGGCAGGAGAACCTTGAGCTTCATGAGCGCCTCAGGCATGGGCTACCTTCGCTTGCGGTTGCGGTGCTGCCTCGGGCTTCGCCTTTCCCTTCGCTTCGTCAATCGTCCCGATCATGTAGAGCGCGCTCTCCGGGGAGTCTTTGAGCTCATCGCGCAGGATTCGTTCGCAGCCGTCGAGCGCATCCTTGAGGCTGACGAGCTTTCCTTTGAGCCCGCTGAACTGCTCGGTCGTGAAGAAGGGCTGCGTGAGGAAGCGCTCCAACCTGCGGGCTCGTGCGACCACCTTGCGGTCCTCAGGCGAAAGTTGTTCGAGGCCGAGCATGGCAATGATGTCCTTGAGATCCGCGTATTGGGCGAGCGTCCGACGGATCTCCTGCGCCAAGCCGTAGTGACGTTCGCCGACGATGCCCGGCGTGGCCATCTTGGAGCTCGATTGCAGCGGGTCGATGGCCGGGAATAGCCCTTCGCTGGCCCGCTTGCGCGAAAGCACGATGGAGGCGGAAAGATGCGAGAACGTGTGCACCGCTGCTGGATCGGTGAAATCGTCTGCGGGTACATACACCGCTTGAATGGAGGTGATGGCTCCCGTATCGGTGTTGGCGATGCGCTCCTCCAATCCCGAGAGCTCGGTGCCCATCGTGGGTTGATAGCCCAGGCGGGATGG
>PNBO01000046.1 GCA_003136095.1 Myxococcales bacterium | reverse complement strand
CCGGCACCTCGTAGAGCTTCCGCTTCGACTTTACGGTGACGCGATCGATCATCTGACTGCTCACCATGGTCTTGCCCACCGCCGCGTCCGAGCGCCACCCGGGCCGGTGTTGGAGCAGGTAGAAGATGGCAACCGATAGGTAGTGATTGGGGGGTAGCAGGCCCGTACTTCGAGTAACAACCCCATGCCGGTCGTGGTCGGTATCGCAGGCGAAGGCGANNTGGCCATCCCAATCCACCGTCATGAAACGAAACGTCGGATCGATAGCCTCGTTGACGACCGTCAGGTTCAACCCATAGCGGTCGGCAATCGGGCCCCAGTAGTGGACCCCGGCTCCACCGAGCGGATCGACGCCCATGCTGATCTTGGCACCGCGAATGGCGTCCATGTCGACCACATTGGCAAGGTCAGCAACGTACGCATTGAGATAGTCGTGCCGGTGCGTCGTGGGGGCGTGAAGGGCCTTTTCGAGAGAAATCCTCTTCAGACCCAGAAGGTCATTCTCGAGAAGCTGGTTTGCCTTCGCCTCGATCCAGGTAGTGACATCCGATTCCGCCGGCCCGCCGTTCGGGGGATTGTATTTGAAGCCGCCGTCATGTGGCGGATTGTGTGAGGGCGTGACCACGATCCCATCGGCCAGTCCTCTCGTTCGCCCGCGATTGTAGGTCAGAATCGCGTGAGAGACGGCAGGCGTTGGGGTGTATTCATCCCCCTGGGACAGCATGACTTCCACGCCGTTTGCGGCCAGCACCTCAAGCGCGCTGGCAAGCGCGGGCACCGACAGGGCATGGGTGTCCATGCCCAGGAACAGCGGACCATCGATCTCTTTCCTCGCACGATACAGGCAGATGGCGTGACTGATGGCTAGAATATGCCGCTCGTTGAAAGCGGTTTTCAATGCCGAGCCCCGGTGTCCTGACGTGCCGAAGGCAACCCGTTCCTCCGGTACCGAGGGGTCAGGCATCCTCGTGTAGTAGGCCGTGACGAGTCTGGGGATGTCCACCAGTATGGATGCTTCGGCCGGCTTTCCCGCTGCAGGACTTACTTTCATGACTTCGTGGTCACGCGTGGCAAACGGAGCGCCGGAGCGGAGTTGCTATCGGTCGCACTTGTCCATCACCTATCGGTCGCCGCTGTTCCAGTACACCGGGCGCCCGTAGTAGTCATAGAGGCGCGCTTCGTATTCAGGGTTGATGGGTGCGGACGGGTTCCACTCGGGGCTGTTCTTGATCTTCTGTCGAGGCATTTCGACGGAGACCTCGCCCTCCGCCCAACTGACGCGGTTGGCCCAGTCCGGGGAGACCAGCACTTTCTTGTCGGGCCACCAGTTGCTGGTGTCGATCACCAGATAGCGGACCTCCCAGGTCTCATCGTCGATGATGAAGTCGTGGAGATGGCCCATCGGCCCGTCAGTTCCCTGGATGTGGTATCCACGAACCTCCTCAGCGCTGCGCAAATGGACGTCGCCTGATTTCCCGGGCTCCTCAGCAGGGGCTCCATTCGAGCTACCGGTCGCAAGCAACCCCGGGTAGTCACCAGTGCCCCATAGTCCCGCGTACCCCCAGTAGCGGGGATATCCGTAGTAGCCGAAGTAGTCTAGTTCGTGCTGCCGCGAAACAGGCTTGTCCACGTCCACGCTCGGGCTGCTCTTGACCTTGTCCCTGGTCAGCGCCAGGTGAAAGCGCCGGGTCGACCAGTCCACTTGGCGGAATGAGATGGGCGAGATGAGCACCCGACGCCCACTGAAGAAGCCACCGGTCTCGACGACCAGATAGCGGACTATCCAGCGCTCATCGTCCAGGAGAACATCCGCAACACTCCCAATGTCGCCGTCGGTGGCGCTCACCGCGTAGTGTTCCAGTTCCTTCAGACTTCGCAACATGGGCGTTCCTTCCCCGCTACCACGCATTCATGGTCGGCCCTAAGGAGGCGACGAACCATGTTGGCCCCCATCCGTCCAAGCGCGATCATGCCCAATTTCACGAAATGCTCCTCAACGAAGCAAGAGGCCAGCGAAGGCCCAACCCCCAGCAACGAGAAGGACTACCCAAACGAAGTCGCCTCCCCATCCCCAAGACTGGTGGCGAAGGTCTGCTGGCTGCGCCATCGTGGTTGCCCGCAGGGCGCGACGCCGCTGGATATACCTGGGGTAGGGCGGCCCCCATCCACGGTAGCCCCAGCCATAGCTAACCGGTGACACGAGGAACAGGAACATGAACACCATCCACAAAATCCACCATGAGCTCATCCTTGCTATCTCGCTTTCTTTCTTGTGCGTTGAAGGAAGTCGCGGCCCCTGCGGCCCAAGTTGAGCCACCTTGTGTTGAGGGCCTACGGGTGTGCATCCTGTGTGCCACCTGGTGTGTCCTTGTCGGACAGCCGCGCACCCATCCGATTTCGCCCCATGCAGGAGCTGTGCAAGGAGGGGCGGGCGCGCTTGGATGGAAGACTCAATCGGTCTGAAGTACTGCCTCATTCAATTTGAAGGAGCGACGCTGGCGCTGCGCATCGACGAGTTGGGTCATCAGGAGTAGGGATCTGGGCTTGCGCCATCGCAGACGCGAGAGCGACCGCGATCACGGCAGCCACCAAGGCCGCCACGCGACCTTGGCCGGTGCCGCCGCAACAGGTGTGGTCATGGCCGCTGCATTCTGCGAGATGTGCCTGCCTCGGCAATCCGCCGAGCCGCGTGCACGCTCCCGCTGCGAAGAAAGCCACGAGTGGCGAATAGCAGGCAGTTGCAGCCGGCAGCAACGAATACCAAGTATTTTGCTGCCACTGTGCTGCCGGCCAACCAGATCTGCTCCCCAACTCCGCCCAGCGGTGAACTGAGCGATGAGGCCCAGGTAGGCGAAAGCCTGGGAGAATTCTCCATTAGGGGATTCAGCGGGGGGAGCGGGAGTTGAACCCGCGGCCTCCGGCCAAGCAAAACAGCTCTTCAGTGCCGCCAGCGGCGCAGCGAGCGATGAGCCCAGATAAGCAAAACCCCTTGGGATTTCTCCCAAGGGGCATTGCGGGGTGGACGGGACTTGAACCCGCGGCCTCCGGCGTGACAGGCCGGCGTTATAACCAACTTAACTACCACCCCATGCCAAAATCGCTGGTGGGCAGCGATTCGGGCCGCACGGATCTACTCGCATGGGCGGCGGGTGTCAACGGCTGTGATGGGAACCCTGAGCGGGTTCCCAAACCCTCCCGCGCTCTGGCTGCTGCGGCCGGCAAAGCCGGCCTCCGCCAACGCGTTATGCTGCGGCCAGGATCTAGAGCAGTTCCTGCCCCTCGCCGGCCGCGATGATGCTGCACGCCTCCACCGTCGCCAGTCCGAGCTGTTCGGCACGCGCCAGCAACTCGGGGCTGCCCGAGCCGGGGTTGATCCACAATTCCTTGGCGCCGCGCGCGTGGATGGCGTCGAGCAGCTCGATGCCAACCTCGGGCGGCACGTAGAGCGATGCGCGGTCCACGGGGCCGGGCAGGTCGGCGACCGTCGCAAACGCGATCAGACCCTCGATGAGCTTTTCCCTCGGGTTCACCGGGTACACGGTCCAGCCCTGCGCTTGGTAGGCGCGCACCGCGTGGTTGCCGTACTTGCGGCGGTCGTTCGAGGCACCAATGACTGCGATGGAGGGCATAATTCGAACATCAAGGCTGACACTTGGCAGGCAGGCGCGCTAGCTTCTCCCCGGCAGTCCCGAGATTCGCTCCGTGCACCACCATCGTCACTTTCTCATTCTGGCCGTCCCGCCGCTCCTGGCGTTGGTACCGGCTTGTCAACAGGCCAAGCATGCGGTGCCCGTCGCCGCGCGCCTGCCCACCAGGGTCGACGCCGGCGTCGCGCCGCTCGCACCGGTAGCCCCCTGGGACCCGCGCGGGCCGCTGCTGCCGGGGGAAACCTACGCGCTCGAGTCAGACGGACCGCGCCGCGAGAGCGTCGCCGAGGCACGCAAGCAGGGCCTGCTCGACGTGGATCTCTCCGACGCGTGGGCGCCGTTTATCTTCAGCGAGTCCGACGGGCCGGGCACGCCGACGAAGCCGAACGCCTACCGTGACACCTTCGTCAGGCTGGCCAACGATCGCGCGAGCCCCGAGGAGATCCTCATGGAAACCCCGCAGGGCGCGCTGGCGGCGCTGTCCGCGGCGGGCATCGCGCCGGAAAAGGGCGCGGCCGAGACCAGCGAGGGCCGCCACGCCATCGCCGAGGCCAAGCGCGCCGTGCGGGTGCAGCGCGACCGCAACTACCTGGAGGCGTATGGCATCCCGCCCACGCTCGCGGTCTTGCTCACGCGCATAGAAGAAGATCGGGGCAAGGCTTGCTACGCGCAGGTAGATCTGGCTGGCCTCGCGGCTTTCGAGGGCATGGTCACGTATCAGAGCCGCGAGCAGGCCAAGAAGGAATACGGGGAGGCGCTGTCCGATGCCGGCTGGGTCGAGAAGTTGCTGGCGGGCGATAGGTCGGCCGCCGACGCGACCACGGGCAAGGTGCAATTGGCGCCGCCCGACGACAAGCTGGGTTCGGACGAGGGCCGCAACGCGCTGCTGGCCAGCATCGCCAAGGGCGATCGCAAGCTGGCCAAGCGCATCGAACGCTACCGTCGCGGCCAGGCTCGCTTGCGCGCCATCCGCGCGGTGCAGGCGCGCCTGGTGTGCGAAGGACTGCTCATCCCGCGGGTACGCCATGTGCACGGCCACTTCGACCTGCCGACCAACCAGGCGCTGGCCGCGTGGGAGCGAAAGAACGACATCTTCGGCTGGGGATTTCTCGGGGGCGAAACCACCGCCGCGCTCCAGCGCCCGCCCATGGACCTGCACTTCGATACATTCCGCCGCATCCTCATGGAGCGCATCGCCGACGCCGCGGGCATTCTCGAGGACGGCTCCGTGTCGGGCGGCAAGAAACCCGTGACGTACAAGGACGCGAGCGGCAAGGAGCACGAGGTGGGAAATCTCATCGGCGACTCCGCCGACGCGCTCCTGGCCGCGCTCGCGATCCGCAACACCGATGACGTCGCGACCTTCCTGCGCCGGGTGGGGCGCGAGGGGCTCGCCAGCTTGTACCTCGCCTTCCGCGCTCCGCCGCTGCCGCCCTATTACGGCAAGAACATGAACCTCTCCGTCGAGATCGATCGCGGCGACGTCTGGTACGACTTTCCCTTCGACGAGGACGGCAAGGCCATCGTCCAAGAGCGCGTGAATTTCCCGACGCTGACCGTGTTCGTGGACTGGCAGAAACAGAAGATTCCACTGGTGCGCTGGCGGACAACCATAGGCTCGTGGCGCAGCGAAACCCAGCGCGATGGCAAGGTGTACTACAAGTACAAGAATTCCGACGTCGGCCCGCGCATCTGGAAAGAGATCGTGGCGAGCCCGGTGTGGATCCCTCCCGACGGCACGCCGACCAAGGATCTGCTGACCCGCAAGACGCTGGACCGCGACGTGGGGCCGGTGACGGTGGTGAACACCGACGTGATGGGGCCGGGCTTCCAGTCCGCGTACGGGCTGGTGCTGGCGATTCACCACCGCGGGGGCGGCGGCAAGCTCTACGACAACGGTATCCGCACGCACGGCTCGGTCGACTACACCTCGATTGCCCGCCGCTACTCGCACGGTTGCCACCGCCTGGTGAACAGCCGCGCCGTGCGCATGTTCGACTTCATCCTGCGGCGGCGGCCCTTCGAGCGCGTCGGCAACCAGGCCATGGTGCTGCGCAAGCGCTTCACCCACGAGGACAAGGACTACGAGTACCTGCTGGACACGCGCGGCTACACCTACGAGCTCAAGCAGCCGGTGCCCGTGCTGGTTACCCAAGGCAACGTCAAGGGCAAACGCAAGCACCCCATCGAGTCGTACATGCAGAAGCCGGGCGTGGATTACGGGGAAGAGGAGGAGAGCGGCCCCTGAGCGGCGAGGTGAGGGCACAGAGGGGGAGGAGGGCACAGAGGACGGAAAGATCCGTTCTCCGATTTCTTTCTCTGCGCTCTCCTCCCCCTCCGCGCCCTCAGGCTCTTCTGCCTTCACCCACGCACATGATGTTGTAGACTCCCGCCGCCTCATGGCGTACGAACACCGCATCATTGAACCGAAGTGGCAGGCGCGCTGGCGCGAATCCGGGTTGCACCGGACGACATTCGATCCGAAGCGACCGAAGTTCTACGCGCTCGACATGTTTCCCTATCCGTCGGGCTCCGGCCTGCACGTCGGCCACTGCGAGGGTTACACCGCGACCGACATCATCACACGCTGGAAGCGCATGCAGGGTTTCAATGTCCTGCACCCCATGGGCTGGGATGCCTTCGGCTTGCCGGCCGAGAACTACGCCATCAANNCCATCAAGACCGGCATCCACCCGCGCATCACCACGGAAAAGGCCATCGCCAATTTCCGCCGGCAGATCGATTCGATCGGCTTCGCCTACGACTGGGAGCGCGAGGTCAACACCACGGATCCGGCGTACATGAAGTGGACGCAGTGGATCTTTCTTCAGCTCTACAAGCAGGGTCTGGCCTACGAGGGCACGGTGCCCATCAACTGGTGCCCGTCGTGCAAGACCGGCCTGGCCAACGAGGAGGTCACGCAAGGCCGCTGCGAGCGTTGCGGCACGGGCGTCGAGCGCAAGGACATGCGCCAGTGGCTCATGCGTATCACGCGCTACGCGGAGCGCTTGCTCGAGGACCTGTCGCTCGTCGACTGGCCCGAGTCCACGCTGGCCATGCAGCGCAACTGGATCGGCCGCTCCGAGGGCGCGGAGGCAATCTTCCGCCTGACCGACAAGGAAGGCTGGCCCGGCTCCGAGGAAATCAAGGTCTTCACCACGCGGCCGGACACGCTCTACGGCGCGACCTACATGGTGCTCTCGCCCGAGCACCCACTGGTCGAGCGCATCACCACCCGCGGGCAGCGCGAAGCGGTGCGCGTGTACCAGAGCGCGGCCCGCAAGAAGAGCGATCTGGAGCGGACGGATCTCAGCAAGGAGAAGACGGGNNTCATGGCCGTGCCCGCGCACGATCAGCGCGACTACGAATTCGCGACCAAGTTCGGGCTGCCCATCAAGCAAGTGGTGCGCCCGGCCGACGGCAGCACGCCCGAATCCGGCAAGGCCTTCTGCGACGAGGGCATCAACGTCAACTCCGGGATGATCGATGGTCTCTACACCGTCGAGGCGAAGAAGAAGATCTGCGCTTATCTCGAAGCGAAGAATCTGGGCCGCGCCTCGGTCAGCTATCGCCTGCGCGACTGGGTGTTCTCGCG
>PNBO01000027.1:18714-19481 GCA_003136095.1 Myxococcales bacterium | reverse complement strand
TGGGTGCAGGTCCAGCCCGGCTCGACCTGGCAAGACGCGGAGCAACCGTCGCCGCCGGTTTGGTTGCCGTCGTCGCATTGCTTGTCGCCCATGATGATGCCGTCGCCACAGGGCGAAGTGCACCCCGAGGTCCCCGCGCAGTCCGGCTCGATCTGGCAATCCTCGGAGCAGCCATCGAAGGGCATGGTATTGCCGTCGTCGCACCCTTCCGCGCCTTCCTTCTTGCCATCACCGCAGACGGTCGACGTACATTTGCTTGGGCTGCCGCTGCACTTCCATCCAATCTCCAGATGACAAGTGGCGGAACAGCCATCGCCGCTCACGGTATTGCCGTCGTCACACTGCTCGGCACCCGAGGTGACGCCGTCCCCGCACCGAGGGGTGCACGACTTGCCGGGCAGTCGGCACACGAAGCCGCTCTCGAGCTGGCAAGTGCTGCTGCAGCCATCGCCGCTCACCGTGTTGCCGTCGTCGCATTGCTCACTCCCCTCGAGCACAGAGTCCCCACACTTGACGACCGGACAGACGCACAACTTCCCCGGGGTGCAGGCGCAGCCCGCGCCCTTGGTCTTGCAGTCGGCCGAGCAACCGTCACCGTCGATTGTATTGCCGTCGTCGCACACCTCGCCCAGCGCGGGCTGGACGATGCCGTCGCCGCAGCGCGGGGCCGGCTTGCAGGGAGAGCCGGGGGTCGGACAGACCCAGCCAGCCTCCAGCTGACAGGTGCCGCTGCAGCCGTCGCCGCTCACGGTGTTGCCGTCGTCGCA
>PNBO01000027.1:0-18706 GCA_003136095.1 Myxococcales bacterium | reverse complement strand
GCCGTCGCCACAGACGACTTTGCGCGTGCAGGGGCCTTGGCTGATATCCGGGGGACAGGTCCAGTTGGGCTCGACCTGGCAGACGCCATTGCAGCCATCGCCGGGCAGCACGTTGCCGTCGTCGCATTGCTCGGGTGGCTGGTTGATGCCATCGCCGCAGCCCGGGGGATACTGCGCCTTGCATCCGTCAGTGCTGGTGCCCTTGCACTGCCCCGACGTCCCGGCCGCACCGCCGGTCGACGTGATCGTGCCGGTGGGGTTGATAATTACACCGCCCGATCCGCCGGCACCCGATTTCGAGCCGCCAACGCCACCCTGGCCAGCCGCGCCGCCTGCGCCGCCGTTGTTCTCGATCGAGGCGCCCGTGCAAGCAACCCCCGCCAGAGCAAGGATCGCTGCGAATACGACGCTTGCCAGACTGACTACAGGTTGACCGTGAACAACGGAATGTCTGGTGGGGACTGCTTTCATGAATGAGATCCTCAAGAACAAGAAGACCCCGGGACTCATTCTATTAACTTAGGTAACTTGGGCAACGCCGCGCCTGGTTTCTTCCTCCGATTCATTGAAGGAACCCGAGGCCCGCCGAGGCAAGAGGAACCACGCATTGCTGCTCCTCGGCATATCGAGATCCAGGTACTTGTTTGGGACTGGACACGCCTCCGCCCCATACGGATCGGTTTTCCTCCCCAAGTTTCTTTCCAGGTTGACAAGCGCCTGGCTGCATCAAACCGGATGGACTAGACGAAAATCTTCTCAGCCAATTTGCAGTGCAATTCGTGTGCCTATGGCGTGATGACAACGAGCAGGTGACCGAGAGGAGGCTCGGAACCTCCGGGCGCCCCCTATCTCCGACGGCAAGAGCAAAGGTGCGTGACAAGAGCGACGTCATCACCGAAGCCAGGGACCATCGGCGTGGCTGCGGCAGACTGTCGCACCATCTGCGGTCAAGCGCCACGGCCCAATCGGGCCTATCCGAGGGACTTGCTTCTAGCGCGCATTGGGAACCCGAGGAGTCCTGAATGTCCTGATTCGCAGCAGGACGGCTTTTCTGCCCCTGCATGGTAGCCTGAGCGTGTCGACGTCCTTCCTTCTCTCCTTGGCCGTGTCGGTACTATGGCGGCATCGAGATGATTTGGCAGTTGCTATCGCAGAGCTGCCCAAGCTGGCCATTCTTGGCGCCCAGATCGCACTGCTCTCCATAAGATGAGTCCACCTTCCCGTCCCCGCAATACGGCGGCGTTCGGCACCCCGGCGCGCAGCCTGTCGTCATGCCGTAGGTCGACAGGTTGACCCCGTCGTCGCATTGCTCGGGCGGGTTCTGGACGATGCCGTCGCCACAGCGGGGCGCCAATGTGCAGTCTGGGTTGCAGGTCCCGTAGGCGCCGGTGTTGTTCGCAGTACCGAGATCGCATGCTTCACCACGAGTGACGATGCCGTCACCGCAAACGCTCTGACAGACACTCTTCGGCGCGTTGAACCCGCTCAGCGTCAGTTTGTAGTTGGAGCCGATCACGTGGCGCTCGGCCTGAAAGACCGCGATCTCGTAGATGTTGCCAGGCACCAGCCCAAAGCCGCCCGCCACCGTCGTGCAGTCCGACGGCGCCGGGGTGTCGCACACCGCCTGCCCCGCGCACGCCGCCGAAGTGTCGTCGACACAGACCTGGGTGGTGGCGCCGTTGAGCGTGACGACGCCGCGCAATTCACCGTGGATGCCGCCGAGATCGACGGAGAGCTGACCGTTTACGAACACCCACACGTCGTCGTCGCCGCGGAACTCGAGTTGCTCGCCCCCGCCGTACTGAAACCAGTAGTGGGCCTCGCTGGTGAAGCTGTAGTTGTGGACCTCGGTGGGGTTGGTGGACGGGTAGCTGATGTTGCCAAAGCCCAGGCCGTCCAGCGGGAAGAACGCCGAGCTATAGTACTGGTAGGTCCCAGCGCTGATCTGGCTCAACGTTAGCGTGCTCTGGATGGTGATGCGGGTGACGGCCGAGTTCGCCGCGTCTACCACGGCATCCCCCGTGGCGTTAGGATCATCGGTGTACCACTGCGCGTAGGCCTCTGCGATCTGATCTGCGGTGGTGAGCGACGCTGGCGTATTGCTGGCAGTCTTGGTGTGGAAGGTGGCCCCGGTTGCGTCGCTCATGAGAGCTCCGGTGGTGTCCATGGGCGGCCCGTCCATGGTCCACGGCCGGCCCAACGACGTGCCGGTGTTGCTCCCGACATACGACGGATTGTAAACCGGCTTGCCGTTCACTCCGATGGCGCTGCTGACAATGCCAGCCTGACGCCGGTAGTACACGGGATCAACCTCGAACTGCGGGTGGTGCCAATTGAAGTCGCGGTAGAGCATAGGCACGGTCAGCGATGAACCGAGGGCAGGCTCCGTTGCCGTGCAGGCGTACCCGGGCTCGATGGTGCAGGTCGACGAGCAACCGTCGCCGTCTTGGTTGTTGCCGTCGTCGCACGCCTCGTCTGGCATCTTGATACCGTCGCCGCAGACCGAGAAGCACTGGTAGGGCTGGGTGATATCGTCGTTTGGGTATCCGCACTTCGGCTCGTTCGTGCAGGTCGGCGAGCAGCCATCGAACGGTGTGGTGTTGCCGTCGTCGCACTGCTCGGTCCCTTCCTTGTGCCCGTCGCCACAGACCGTTTGATAGCACTCGGTCGACAGCGCCGTGGGATGCCACTGGTCAGGACCGCAGGCATATCCCGGCTCGAGCTGGCAGGTCGACGAGCAGCCGTCGCCCGAGACGGTGTTGCCATCGTCGCACTGCTCGGTCCCGGCGACGTTGCCGTCGCCGCAGGCAGCCGCGACGCAGGCGGCGTCGACCACGGGGCAAGTCCAGCCCGGCTCGAGCTGGCAGGTCGAGCTGCAGCCGTCGCCGGAAACGGTGTTCCCGTCGTCGCATTGCTCGTCGCCACTGATTCTTCCGTCACCACAGCGCACGGTGGAGACACACGGTTGACCAGCTACCGGACAGACGTAGTTGGTCTCGATCGCACACCCAGGGCTGCAGCCGTCGCCGCCCACGTTGTTCCCATCGTCACACTGCTCGCCTGGATCGAGAGTGCCGTTGCCGCAACAAGAACCGGCATCCGTCTTCACGCAAGCCGGCGCAGTGTCGACTCCGCTGCCTGCATCAGGGAGCGTGATAGTGACACCTGTGCTCCCGCCGGGGTCCTGATTTCCAGAGCTGCCTCCGGCTCCGCCGACGCTGCTGCCGCCCACGCCGGCCCCTCCACCAATGCCTCCGATCATGCCTCCATGCGCACCTGCGCCTGCACCACCGCCTACGATTGCTGGACTCGTGCAGCCAGCCTCTGCAAACACGAGAAGAACGGTCAAACCAAGACCCGCGCGCTCACCTTTGAACGGACCACTCGACACCAGTCTAGCAGTGCGATTTCTGGTCATCTGGGTATGTCTCACGGTCATAGGAACGAGCTCGGACCCATGTCCAATTGCGGTATTCCTGCAAGAAGCGTGGCAATGCTAGTTGCAGTACTGGGTACCGCGGTCAGCCACGGCCCCGTCCAAGGATCCGGGCTCGCCACCACGATGACTCCGCCCTGTGTCTCCCGACCGCTGCCTCTCCTCCGTGACTCTCCCGGAACGAACACGGGGGACGGCCCGGTCGCGACGGGCTAGTATTCCGCTTATTCATTGCTGTTTGATGCCCGTTCTTGTCGCGGGAATCGACCCAACCCTTGTCGTTTGTGAAACCGTCATCCGCATCCTGCCTTTCCGTCGGTGACACTTGGGATGCTTGTGCTGGCCGTCGGTTGTCGACCTCATGCGCCATCCTGGTATGCTCGCACCCTCCTCGACCGCATACTGGCTAGGAAAGGGCAGAGGTAGTCTTCATTTCAACACAGCGATTCGCATGCCGACCGTCACGTGACGATGAGCACAAGACTGAGAGTCAAGTCGCAATCTGCATCCGCCCCCACCCTCTGCGACGAAAAGGCTGATGACGCCTCTCGATGAATTGTGTCATCACCGTAACCAGGGATGGGCTAAGTACCCGCGGCAAACCGCCGCACCTCATGCGGTCAAGCGCCGCACTTGGAGCCTAGGTTGGAGCACCGCATGGTAAGATTCGGCTGACGAGACATCTCGCGCAAGGCTTGCTATGTTCTTGCTTGAAGGTTCCCTCGGGGCTTCGACCAAGTATCTTCTTCGCAGGGTGAGGAATGTCGACATGCCAGGAAGAAACATGTTCCACAGCATGGCTCGCCGTGCATCCAGCAAGCAGCCGCCGCACATTCATCTAGCCCTCGCTCTTCGAGTGATGGCGTCGATGGCTCTCGTTGCGTGCAGCAGCGCCACGATCGTCAACACCGGACAAGGCGGTTCAGGTGGTCAAGGTCAACTGAATAGCGGCGGTGGGAAAGGTGGCGGCAGTCCCGGCACCACCGGCGGCGCTGGCGGGGTCGTGATTTCCCTCACCACGCCCGACGCAAACGTCGAGGATCGCCCCAGCGGCGGCATGTGCGGTGATGGCGTTCTCGAGCGTAGCGAGCAATGCGATGACGGCAACACGGTCAGCGGCGACGGCTGCAGCAGGATTTGTCAAATCGAAGCGAATTGGAATTGTCCCAACCCGGGACAGCCCTGCCAATACCTCGGCGTGTGCGGAAACGGCGTGCTGACCACGAACAAGGCCTGCGACGACGGCAACACGGTCAGCGGCGATGGCTGCTCGGCCGATTGCAAGACCGTCGAGACCGGCTTCATCTGCCGCGTGCCCGGCAAGCCCTGCGAGCCCAAGTGCGGCGACGGCATCACCAAGGGCTACGAGACGTGCGACGACGGCAACACGGTCAGCGGGGATGGCTGTTCGTCGACGTGCAAAGTCGAGCCCGGCTTCCAATGCGCCGGTACCCCGAGCACCTGTACCGCGACCGTCTGTGGCAATGGGGTCAAAGAGGCCGGCGAGGGTTGCGATGACGGCAACACCTTGCCCTATGACGGTTGTTCCCCGACCTGCCAAATCGAGCCCCAGTGCGGCACGGCCTCCAGCGCGGTTGGCGCGTGCAAAACCGGTTGTGGGGATGGAATCCTGCTACGCGGGACCGAAGAGTGCGACGACGGCAACCTGCTCGACGGCGACGGGTGTTCCCACGACTGCAAGATCGAGAAAGGATGGACCTGTACGTCTGCCTACGACAACCCACCTGCGAGCCTGACCATCCCACTCGTGGCTCGGGATTTTCAGTGGTATCAAGACGGGAGTCCTCCCACCGGGCACCCCGACTTCAATCACTACTGCTGCGACGACAGTCTCACGAAGGGGAAAGGCGTCCTCGCATCCGCGTTGGGCCTCGACCGCAAGCCGGTCTGGGCTGGGCCGACCCAGGACCCGGTCCCTGATCCGACGCAGTTGTTTTTCACCGGCAAGAAGGAATTCGACCAGTGGTATCGCGACGTCAGCAGCGTCAACATGACCTACTATGAAAACTTGACCCTGCTGCAGAGCGCGACCAACAAGACCGCCTACGCGATGAACAGTGACACCGACCCGCCTTGGTATGACCTCTGCGGTTTCTTCCCACTCGACGATCTTACCAAGCCGATCCTCGATCAGAACACGGGAAAACCGATGACCTACACAGATAGCGGATTCCCCGGCCGGACCTGTCACGCGTACCAGGGGCTGGGGTTTGGCAATAGCTGGGCGAATCACAATTTCTCTTTCACCACCGAGCTTCGCTACTGGTTCCAGTATGAGGGCAACGAGAATCTCCAATTCACCGGCGACGACGACGTATGGGTCTTCATCAACGGCACCATGGCGGTCGAGATGCCCGGGACCCACAACCGCGCGGTGGCCAACGTGAACATCGACGCCGCGAACGGCACGGCTCAGGTGGCCTACCCCAACAACTCGACGTTGAACACGACCGTCGATCTGAAACTCACCATCGGCAGCGTGTACGAGGTCGTCGTGTTCCAGGCCGAGCGCTGGTGTTGCGGCTCGAACTACATGCTCACCTTGGCTAACTTCCTCGCGGGCAAGAGCCAATGCCTTCCCACCTGTGGTGACGGCGTGGCGGTTGCCGACGAGGAGTGCGACTGCGGGAACGGCAAGGGTACGTTGCCGGCCGGCTGTCCGGGGCCAAACAACGACACGACCTATGGCGGTTGCACCACCCAGTGCAAGTGGGGCCTGTTCTGTGGTGATGGCGTCGTGCAATCCCAACCGAGTGGCCCCGAGGCATGCGACCTGGGCAGGCAAAATGGCATCGCGACCAACGGTAAGATCCAGTGCAGCATCGCCTGCCAGAATCCACGTACCTGCGGCGACGGCGTGGTGGACACCGATCTGGGCGAGGAATGCGATCTGGGCGATAACAACGGCTTGAAGCTCGACAGTCAGTTGCAGCCGGTCAGCGATCAGAACGGGCCCGATGGTCAGGTATTCTGCACGACTGACTGTACGATTCCGCAGGGAATCGTGTATTAGACGGTTGTGGGCCGCAAGAGCTCGGTGCCGAGTCGAACCAGCGGCCATTTTCGCCTGGATTTGTCAGCGATCGCCTCGCGTCCGGTACCAAAGATCGATCGTCCCCGTTCTAGCAGCGTAATCGTTCAGGTCTCAAACGGTTACCTTCGGAGATTTCTCAGATGATAAGAGTGAGAACGCGCCAGGTTTCCTCGTCGAAAATCTTGAAGGAGCTCAAGGCGTACCGGCATAGGGGCAGCCGCACAATATCGCTCCTCGGCACTGCGACGACCGAAACCTCGTTCGGGACTGGACGCACCTCAACCCGCTCCGAATCGGCTCCCCTCCCCAAATCACGTTTCTGGTGGACAGGCTTCCTGGCTATGTCGACCCGAATGGACATGATGGCAGATCTACCCGAAACGTCTTTCTGCAATTCATATGCCTATCGCAAGATGGCAATAGACTTCTAGCCGAGTGGAAGATCGAAATTGCCATGCACCCCTTTCTCCGAGGACTCCGGGACCGCCAATGTCGTGAGGGATGTCAACACGAAGGCTGGGGACAGGCCGCGTGGCTGCGGCAGACTGCCGCATGATCTGCGGTCAAGTGCCGCGCATTGGGCTTCGAATCGCCAAGACGGCGTTTGGGATTGCCTCTGCGTTGAGGATGCCGGAGCCCTGGCACGAGCCCGACGACCGCGTGTCGGCCGCGCACGCTCGCCGGGACACGCCCAATCAGCCGGCTAATAGTGCGGGGGCGCCGGCGGGATATCGATGATGTCCCACACCGGGGTCGTGTTCAGCGTGCTGGTCGGCTGGTTCCATAGGTAGATGGAGTGGTAGGTCTTGTACTGGCCGTTCTCGATGGTGATGGCGGTCAGATAGAGCTGCGACACCTCATGATCCTTGCCATCGTAGTTCGAGTGGACCGGCGCTATCCCGGCTCGATTCGATGAGAAGATCACCCAGTGCCGCTGCCATCGCTTCGTAGCCCTCTACTGTCACCGAGGCGTCCGAAAGAGCATCTTACGGGCATGGGAACCCATCCGGCAAGGGAGCGAGGGACCGCGACCTCGACCCTGGCCTTGTCGCTCCTGCTTGCCGCCTGCGGAGGGACAAGCGGCAAGAACCCGCAAGGGACGCAGTCGGACGCGGGCAACGTCGTGATCGTCTTGCCCGCCAACGACGGCTCGGGCTGCGTGCACATGCCGTCCCCCACCGGCACCGATGCTTCAGGAACGGATCCCCTGTGCGACCCGAATGCCGCGCAGGTGTCCTACGCCCGAGATGTCGCACCTGTTCTCGCCGGCTGCTCGGGCGAGGTGTGCCACGCGGCTTGGAACTACGATAGTCTGGTGAATCAGCCGTCCCGCGCCTGCTGCGACAGGCGGCTCCTCGTGGCCCCCTACCACCCTTCGCTCAGCCTGCTGACGCAAGCACTGACCGGAAGCAACAGTTGCGTGGGCACGATGCCACTGGATGGCCATCTGGCCACCCCGGAGATCCAGGCGATGATCGATTGGGTTTGTCAGGGAGCGCTTGATAACTAGTGCCGGAGGGCTTGAACCGAGGTCCACTGCAAGTTTCCCTCCTGCCGAGAGCTTCTTCTAATTGCAGCCCGCGACGGGCTCCACGCCAGCAATCCGATCCGTACAGGTCAGGCACTGCATCTCAACCTTCGTGCCAGCTGGGATTGGCCCCTGCGCAACCTCCTTGGCGGTTCGCAGGACGTTGATGATTTGCCCGTTCAGGGGACACTTCTTGGCGTCGCTGGCGAGCTGCCAGCAATCACCCACCTGGTCTGGTGGGGGATTGGTCAGCGAGTAGCTGGGATCGCATTGCGGGAGCGATTGCGGGCTCTCGGTATACGTCGGAGGATTCGTGCTCGTATTGACGGTCCGCCAAGCGACGCGGCAGTCAGGACGCCCGGTCGCGGGATTCATCCATAGCTTGTAATTGACGCACAAATTCTCCAGCTTCACGGCTATGGCTTGCCCAATCTCGCTCATCGCCGCCGTGTAGTCCGTCTCGCAGATGCTGAACTTCAGGCCATTGGCTCCGAATTCGTCGACGAAGGCGGATTCGCGAATCCCCGGGCCGGCCCCCCACCCCCACGCATCGGCATCGAAACCCGTTGTCGGATCCGGGTTCCTGGGCCCGTGATTCGGATCGTAGCAGAGAGACCAGTAGTCATAGATCTCAGGATGCGTTGTGTCGGCAATGTTGGGATTGGGGCGCAGTGCGAACTTGACCGGCTCGGCATTCTTCATGTCGCCCCCGAGCGGCCAGCCAAAAATGCCCGCCACCAGGATTTGGTTGTCGGGATCGGCCTTGAGACCTCTGATCTCCCGGGCGATGCGCCTGTAGTCGGTCAGCGGATTGCAGTCGGTCGGTCCAGACGTATCGTAGGTCGACTTCGTGTTGCCATCGAGCGTGCCCGGGCAATAGTCGGTTCTCGGCGCGCACGATGCGAAGTTTGCCTGAAAGCTCTGGCTAGTTGGATAGCCCGGAGGTGGGGTCGTGAGGTTCTGTCCGCTGCACGCATACGCCCGGGTCGAGCAACGTAGGCTGGCCGATTCGCCCCGGAGCTCGGGCTTGTCCCCGAAGAGCCCGTCATTGGGAGCGGCCGAACAATCATCCTCGTCGCTCAAGAAGACCAAGCCCAAATACGCCTCCGGACGTAGCATCTTCTGCTGGGCCTCGTTGCCAATGCCACTGGCCGCAAGGGCAAACTCGAAGGCCTGCAACTGGTGCTCCTCGCCGCATCCGAGCGTGCCTAGTCCGCCCGCAAGGCAGGCGAAGACCGTGCTGATATCGCCGCCGGCCGGGGGCGCGAAGTTTACGGGTTTGCCGCTCTTGTACTCCAGCCACATCGCGTTGCTGTCGGTGACTCCGCAGGATTGCGCGCCAATCATCTGAAACCGGCCCAGGTCGCCGTACACGCTAGTCGTTCCATCCGGCAACAGCTTGGGCCCGCAGCTTCCGTTCGAATACGCCCCGCCCGTCCCAAGATCGCTGTCGATGATCGCAATGCGCAGGTCGGGCAAGGCGTTGTTGTTGTTGGGGTCCTGAAGAGCGGTGATCAGGTTGGGAAACTGAGCCTGCAATTTGGCCTGCTTGGGCGCCATGGAGGGCGAGTTGTCGATCATGAAGACGAGGTCGAGCTCGCGCACCGGCGAAACTGAAATATATAGATCCGTCTCTTGCTCCGGCAGGGGCGTCGGTTGCGTAAGCGGGTGTGAAGCGCACGCCCACCATACGAGCGGCACGGCGGATAGCACCAGTGCCCAGCGCAGATAGCGCCAATGAATGAACGCTGCGATGCTCGATGAATTGCGGATCATCATAGTCATCCTCCTGCACCTGACGGGGGTGCCGCTTCATGCGACTACACCGCTAGTGGGATGCAACAACTGGACTAGTGGTGACAATTCCTAAGTACTTGGCATCGCGAAGGTCATGGCGGCCCTTGCGGCAACTCAGTTTGCTTCTCCGCCAACGCGGTTGGCACACGAGACCTTCGCCGAGGAGGCCTCGTGGCGAGCATGTCCAAATCCTCGTCTATTCCTCGGCGCCACTGGCTGTCGCAGTCACACGCGAGAGACTCGGAAGACCTCCGACGTTTGGTCTCACATCGGTTATCAAGGGATCACGCCAGGCGGAATCTGGCAATGCGTATCGCGGTAGACCATAGCGGTTGAGTCGCTGGATGGATTACCGCTGGCATCCAGTTTCACACGGTTGTTAGCTCCAAGATCGCATTGCTCGCCCAGATTTGTGTCCAATTGGGTTCCCCATGAGTTGGTTCAATCCAATGGGCGACCCTGTGCAATTCATGTGCCCATTGCCGTCGAGCGAATGCAGCCCGGAGCGAAAAGGGCATCACCGACGCAAGCGCCGCCTATTCTCGACTACAACAGAGGACGCATGGGTCCTGCGTGATGCCGCCGCAGGGGCAGCGAGCCTTTCACGGCTGCGGCAGACTGCCGCGTTTTCTGCGGTCAGGTGCCGCAGTCACTCAACCGGTAGCCATCGGAAATGCGGTCCTGTCCCAGTGCACGGAGGACGCTTTACGGAGTGCCCGAGTGCGATTCAGAACGTGACCCACTTGTTCGTGCACGGATTCGGCGTGCTCGTGCCCGACCTGCTGTCGTTTACGGTCACGCTGGTGCCGGAGGGCGTGAAGCTCACGTTGCCTGGGCCGAGGGTCACATTGGTGTACGACGCGGTCACGTTGGCCGCCGAGATCCCGTCGATGACCACGTTGTCGAGCGTGATGCTGTTCAGGTGCGATGCATCGTACCCGTCGAGGGTCACCTTGGGGGTGTTGGATCCGCCGCTGATGCCGTGGAAATTCTGGATCTTGATGTTGGTGTACTGTGGAATGGAGGTACCCGTGGACGTCGAGTAGTTCGGCGTCAGGAGAATCGGGTTCGACAGGTTGCGGACGCAGACGTCGCTGTAGGTGACGTTGTTCACCAGGCCGCCCCGGCTGGAGTCCGACTTGATGCGGATTCCATTCGAGCTGCCGCCGCTGGTACCCATGTTCTGCCCATCGATCGACAGGTCGTAGACGTTGATGTCCGATACGCCGCCGGTAAATTCGCTGCCGATGGACATGCCATGGCCAGCGCCGAAGCGGTTGTGGGCGATGACCAGGTGCTGGACGCCCGTGCTGCTCGAGCCCTTGATGGCGACGTGGTCGTCGCCCGTGCTGATCTTGCAGCATACGATGAAGCCGTTGCTGGCCGCCTCGCCTGGATCGATCCCGTCCGTATTGTGGGCGTTGGAGTAGTTAAGCGCCGTGCCAACGCTATTGGTTGCCTTCGAGGGCGCCTTGATCGTCACGCCCCACGCCACGAACCCCGCGGCACCCATCTTGACGTGGAACTTCGGGGAATCGTGCAGGGTGATGCGATAGAGGGTGAAGTTCGTCGCGCCCCGAACCGAGATGAGGGCCGGACTGTTGCCGCTGCTACCCGCGTTTTGGTCCCACCAAGACTGGGTGGAGCCGAGATTGGGTTCACCGCCCTGCCCGTCGATCACGCCGTCGCCGACGATGCCCGAATTCGCGCCGGCGACAGAGATGAGCTGTGCGGCGGAGCCCCAGACGGTCGTGTCGCGGGTCGCGTAGAGAGTCGTCCCCGCGTCCACCCACAGGGTCACGCCTGCGGGGATGGTCAAGGGCCCGGTGATGAAGGCGTTGTTCGCTCCGCCCGTCGTCAGTTTGACTGCCTGTCCCTTGGCACAAGCGTTGAGCGCACTTTGAATTGCGGATGTGTCGAGACTGGTCTCGCTGGAAAGGGCGCCCGCGGCCACGCTCTGGGATGCCAGGAGAGTCGTGCAGGCAGGTGGGATGGTCGGCTCGGCAGGTAGGTTCGCGTCGCCGGCGCCACAGGTTCCACTGCTGCCGCCGGCGCTTGTCCCTCCGCTTCCCGTGCTACCGCCCGTGCCGCCTACGCCGCCGGCCGTTCCGCCAGTTCCAGGAATCCCACCCACTCCGCCGGTCTCGGTGGTCGAGCCACCAGTTACAACTCCTCCACTCGTTCCACCACCAGCGGTGTTTCCACCGCTTCCGCGCACACCGCCCGAACCTTGCGTGGCGGCGTCGGATATGGCCGCGACCGCATCGGGGCGGACCGTGGTGGGGCTCGAATTGTTACTGCAACCGACGAGACTCGTGGCACCGAGGAGCAGTGTGACAAGAGACAGCTTGGGCAGGGAGAAGTACATGCTGGGATGGTGGCGCCACGGCAGCCGGGAAGCTCATGAATTCGACCAAGCGCACGCCCGCGCGCTCGCCCTCGCGGGTGGTTGGCCTGAGGGGAAATGCAACGGGCGCCACCTTGCCCATCGCCGGCCGTCGGGTCGTAGCTACGGAATGACCCCCGGAGGCGGAACGTTTGGACAGCCAAAAAGAATCTCGACTTGGGACGACGCCCCGGACATCACATTCGCGCAAACGCTTCCCGTCAGCACGATGGTCGAGGTTGTCGCGCCGAAGGTCCAACCATTGTTCGCGTCCTTCGGCACGAGTTGCTTGTCCACGTAGACAGACACCAGCGTGGGATCTGGCGGTGAGCTGGCCGCCGCGAAGGAACAGCTCCCCACGACCGTGGATATCTTGGTCAATGCGTCCGAAAGCTGCTGGGGCGAGGTCGCCGGGTAGTAGGTGTCGGTGCCTCCGGCCTGAGCCATGTTGTTGAGATTGCCGACGCTTGGGCCGATACCGATGACATAGACCGGAAAGCCCGCGCCGCTCGCCGCCTGGAGCGCCGCCAGGGTATTGGGTAGATCGGAGGCAGCACTGTTTTGCCCGCTGCCGCAGTTCGGCTCACCGTCAGTCGCCAGTAGGATGGCCTTGATGTTGCCATCCTGGACGGTCTTCAGATACGCCGTCGCGGCATTGATGGCGGCTGCCGTTGGGGTGTAGCTGCTCGGCCCAATCGCAGCAATCTGCGCTTGAATCGTCGTCGCGGTATTGGCTGCGATTGGGACTTGAGGGGCATTCACGACCCCGCAGTTTCCGTCGTTGGGCGAGGCGAACAGCTCCAATCCCCATTCGATGCTTGGAGTCGCGCTGACGGTCGCCGTCACGGCTGTCTTGACCGCGGTCCAGCGATCGGTGCAATTCGTCGCGCCGGCCGCGCAGCTCGCGTCGGCGGCAATGCTCCAGGTCATCGACAAGGATCGATCGAGCACGATGAGCATGTCGGCAGGCGCGCGTGTCGTGCTCCCAGTCGTGGTCCCGCATGTGCCGGCACTCCCAGTGTTGCCTGCCGAGCCGGCCCCCCCCGCGCCGTCGGCGCCCGCCTTGCCGGGAGCGCCCGCGTTCGGGTTGATTGTGACCTCCGTGCTGCCGCCGGTCTCGCCACCCCCGCCGCTGGAAGCCCCGATTTGTCCCGGTGAGCCGCAGCTCGAAAACATGAGACCAACGCCGAAGGCGGCGATAGCCGCAGCGAATCCTCGCTCCGTAGATCTTATACTCATGGTGTCTCCTCGCCTAAACGAGCGCCATCCGCGGTGACTTTCGCCCAACAATCATGTCAGCAATTGATCGGCGCCCCGGGTTTCCCGCTCTAAGATAGATGCGGCCCTCACTTCGATGGGTTCAGCCCCTCGGTGTCATCCGACATGCTCCGCATGGGTTGGCACCGATTTCTCGCTTGCGCGAGGCGTGGTTCGCGGAACGACTTGCCGTAACAAAGCCAGGGACACCTCGCAAGTCGACCGCTTACGTGGACGGGAATCTCGAGAGCCCGAACACCCGCCGCAAGAGGCCTTGAGAATTCCATTGACCGTTAATTCGCGCGGCCCTGACCGAGAGGGCGAGTGTGCCGGGAGCATGCGAGATGCCATGACGAACGCGCCCAAGCCCAGCTCTTCGCCCCCGCCCTCGGCGCACGACTGGGGATCGCCTTCTTTCTGGATCAGCAAGACGATCCACCGACTTTCGCGGCTCAAGCGCCGGACCATCACGTTCCTGGCGGTCTTGGCCCTATGCGTCATCGCCATGATCGCCGCCATTGTGGCCAGCCGAATCTCAACCTCGCCAAGTACCATTTCCGCATGCTCCCGGTGGTCGACGTCAAGGACAACATCCTCGGCGTGATCCGTTAGGGGGACGTGATGAAGAACTATTCCGGTCGCGGTAGGTAGCGCATGCCGCCGGTCAAGATGACGAAGATGACGAAGACGGCGTTGTTCTGTCTGCGCTTCTACCTCCTCGTGCTCGTGATCCTCCTCGCGGTGCGTTTTGTCGTCCATCGGTAAGGTCGCGCGAATCGGACCCAGGCGACCCGCCCGTCTTCGCGTTCCTAGGGGCGGGCTTTGGCACGCTTTTTGGACTAGCCGCGCGACCTGACCCATGATCGGGTGTCATGGTGCCCGTCCGCAGCATGGTGGGCGAGGAGATACCCGTATGAGACGCTTCAAAATCCTTCTGGCCTGTCTGGCCCTGCTGGGTGCTTGCCCAGAGCATGCCGGACGCCATCGCGCTATGGGGGACTCGCCGCTCACGGAGGTTTGGCTGTGGCAAGACCAGGCGACGGCCGCCAAGCTGGTGATCGAACCCCTGGCGCCGCAGCCGGTCGGCGGCCTGGTCGTCACGAGCGGGCGGGTGACCTTCGACGATCTGAAGGTGGCCCATGTCATCAGTCCAGTCACTGGACGCGTGGTTCACATCGAGGCACAACCCGGCCAGCGCGTGAATAAGGGCGACACCCTGGCGGTCATCGACTCGCCGGACATGGGCAGCGCATTTTCGGACCTGCAAAAGGCGCACGCGGAATACACCAATGCCGAGAAGGACTTCAAACGGCAGAAGGAGCTGTATGACGTCCACGCGGGATCGCAGAAGGATCTGGAAGCGGCGCAGGGCAACTTCTCCAAGAGCAAGGCCGAGCTGGATCGGGCCAAGAAGAAGGCCCACCTCCTGAGCAACGGCAGGGCGAACATGGGCAGCCAAAGCTACACCCTGCGCGCACCTATCGCCGGCGAGGTCATCGCGCGTAACGTGAATCCCGGCGCCGAGGTGCAGGGGCAATACACCGGCGGCAGCGTGATCGAGCTTTTCACCGTCGGCGAGCTCGACACGGTGTGGGTCATGGCGGACGTGTTCGAGATGGACGTCGGCCGCGTCAAGCAGGGCACCGAGTGCATGGTCAAGGTCGTGGCCTATCCCAAACGCGCGTTCAAAGGCATCGCGGATTGGGTATCGGACACCCTCGATCCGGCCACGCGCACGGCCAAGGTCCGCTGCAAGCTGGACAACCCGGATCGAGATCTCAAGCCCGAGATGTACGCGACCGCCGCGCTGGCCGTGGATCGGCAACGCGCGCTCGCGCTGCCCCGTAGCGCCCTCCTCCACCTGGGGGACCAGACCATGGTCTTCATCGAGGTTGGCAAGGCGCCAGACGGCAGGTTGCGCTTCGAACGGCGGCCCGTGTCGGTCAGCGAGGAACTGGGTGGCGACTATCTGCCCGTGATTCGGGGCATCTCGGCCGGCGAGCGGGTCGTGACCGTCGGCGCGGTCCTGCTTTCCGGAATGCTGTAGACCATGATCGCGAAGCTCGTCACCCTCGCCGTTCGCTCTCCCTTCATCGTGGGCGTTCTGGCCCTCTTTCTCGTCGGCATCGGCATCTTTTCGTACCTGGAGCTCGACATCGAGGCCTACCCGAATCCAGTGGCGCCCATGATCGAGATCATCGGGCAGCCCCAGGGCTGGAGCGCCGAGGAGGTCGAGCGCTACGTCTCGATCCCACTCGAAACCGGCCTGGTCGGCATGCCAGGCCTTCTGCATATTCGCTCCCAGTCGCTCTTCGGGCTGGCCGACGTCAAGTGCTACTTCGGCTGGGACACCACCTATGCGACGGCGCAGCAGAGGGTGCTCAACCACCTCGGGTTCATCGCCCTGCCGCCCGGCGTAACTCCGGCCCTTTCCCCGTGGAGCGCCATCGGGGAGCTGTACCGCTACAAGCTGGTGGGCAAGGGCTACACCCTGGCGGACCTCAAGACCGCGCAGGACTGGATTCTGGAGAAGCAGTTTCGCCAGGTTCCCGGCGTCATCGACGTGGTCGGGTTCGGCGGCTTGACCAAGCAGTACCAGGTCGAGGTCGATCCCTACCGACTGCGCGGGCGCAACGTCGCCCTGGCCCAGTTACAAGCCGCCATCGCCAATGCCAACCAGAACGTGGGCGGCCAGCGCCTCGCCCTGGGCGAGCAGTCCTTCGACGTGCGCGGCATCGGGCTCATCCGTTCCGTGCAAGATATCGGCGACATCACCGTCGCGGCGGCCAAAGGCGTTCCCGTCCGCGTGCGCGACGTGGCCAATGTCAGCGTCGGGGCGGCCCCGCGTTTGGGCATCGTGGGACAGGACGACGAGCCCGACGTGGTCGAGGGCATCGTGCTCATGCGCTACGGTGGCGATTCCCTGAAGACCATCGAGGGCATTCACGAGCGCGTGGACTACATTCGCAGCAACCGCGTACTACCACCGGGCATCGACCTCAACCCCATTTACGACCGCGCCGACCTGGTCAAGCTGACCACGCACACCGTAATGGAGAATCTCCTCGTCGGGATGATCCTGGTTTCCCTCGTGCTGTGGCTCTTCCTCGGCAGCATCCGCGCGGCCCTCATCACCGCCATCAACCTGCCGATCGCCCTGCTCTTCGCCTTCACTGGCATGGTCACGGGTGGCACCGCCGCGAACCTCATCTCCTTGGGCGCGGTGGACTTCGGCATCGTGGTCGATTCGACCGTGATCATGATGGAGTCCATCTACCGTAACTTCGCCCACAAGGGCGGCACCGCCTTCGATCGAATCGTGACCGCCGCGCGCGAGGTGGGTCCACCCATGTTCTCGTCGGCCCTCATCATCGCGGTGGCGTTCATTCCCCTCTTCACCTTGACCGGGGTAGCGGGGGTGATCATGTCACCCATGGCGCAGACCTATGCCTTCGCCATCGGTGGTTCCATCTTGCTCTCGCTGACGTTGACCCCGGTGCTGGCGTCGCGGATCCTGCCGATCAGCTCCGGCGAGCACGAGAAGGAGAGCCTGCCCATGCGCCTCATCGGCCGGCTCTACCGGCCGATCTTCGCCTTCTCGTTGCACCGGCCCAAGCTCGCGATCTTCCTCGGCGTGGCACCCGTCGTCGCGGCGCTGGTCGCCTCCGCCTTCCTGGGACGCGAGTTCATGCCCAAGCTGGAGGAGGGCAATTTCTGGATCCGCGCCACCCTGCCCATCTCGATCTCCCTGGAGCAATCCGCGCGCTACGTGGGTCGCATGCGCTCGATCGTGCGTGGCTGCTCCACCGAGGAAGGCGTCGCATGCACGCGCGCAGCGCAGCGGCGGCCGGAGATCCAGACCGTCATCTCCCAGCTCGGGCGCCCCGATGACGGCACCGACGTGTCCGGCTTCTACAACATCGAGCTACTGGCGCCCCTCTCGCCGGCGAGCGGGTGGCGCAAGGGCGTCACCAAGGACTCCATGACCCAGGAGATGCAAGCCGAGCTCTCCGCCGCGTTCCCCGGCGTCGTATTCAGCTTCTCGCAGGTGATCTCCGACAACGTCGAGGAGGCGATGTCGGGCGTCAAGGGCGAGAACACGGTGAAGGTCGTCGGCCCCGACCTGCACGTCGACGAGGCCAAGGCGCAGGAGATCGTCAATGTGCTGCGCACGGTGCGTGGCGTGGAGGATCTCGGCATCTTCCGCTCGCTCGGACAACCGGCCATCCGTATTACGCCTTATCGGACCCGGATCGGCCGTTACGGGCTGAACACGGGCGACGTCGCCGCGGTGGTGCAGGCGGCGATCGGCGGCCAGGTCATCACCCAGGTCTTCGAGGGGGAAAAGCACTTCGACCTCATCCTGCGCTGGGCGGAACAGTACCGGCGCGACGTACGTTCGATCCGCAATATCCTGGTGTCCACGCCCGACGGCGCGCAGGTGCCGCTCGGCCAGATCGCGGAGGTGGCGGAGGAAGAAGGTCCCTCGGTGATCTTCCGCGAGGATCTCAAGCGTTACGTGCCGGTGAAGTTCTCGGTGCGCGGGCGCGACCTGGGTGGAACCATCGGCGAGGCACAAACGAAGATCAAGGCCGGCGTCAAGCTCCCCTACGACACGCACCTGGAATGGGCCGGCGAGATGAACCAGCTCCGCGAGACGACCGCTCGCCTCCTGGTCATCGTCCCCCTCACCCTCCTGGTGATCGCCTTCCTCATCTTCAGCTCGGCCAAGAACGGCCGCGACACGCTCATCGTGCTGCTCGGCGTGCCCGTCGCCTCGAGCGGCGGCATCGTCGCGCTGTACTTGACGAGAACCGACTTCTCCATCTCGGCCGCTATGGGCTTCATCTCCATCCTCGGTGTCGCGGTCCAGGACGCGCTGCTGGTCGTGACCTATGCCCGCCAGCTTCGCCAGAAGGGTCACGACGCCAAGGAAGCCGCTCGCCTGGCCGCCGAGCGCTGGCTGCGCCCCGTGCTCATGGCGTCGTTTGTTGCCATGCTCGGGCTTCTGCCCGCGGCGGTGTCGCGCGGCATCGGCTCGGAGACGCAGAAGCCGCTCGCCATCGTGGTCATCGGCGGGGCGCTGGCCCTGGTCATCCTGCCGCGCCTGCTGCAACCCGCCCTGCTCATGCTCGCGCACCAGGGCCGCGAGGCGCACGAGGCGCGCGAGGCGGAGGCCGAGGAGGCGTAGCCGGAGGCCAGGGAGACTTACTTGGCGTAGGCTGGCGCGAACACGTTCTTGGCGAA
>PNBO01000271.1:2287-8811 GCA_003136095.1 Myxococcales bacterium | reverse complement strand
GCCGAGGCGGTCGAGCGCCAGCGCGACCTGGTGCCGCCGAATTTCCGCTTCTGCGCCAAGCTGACCCGCACCCTGACCCACGAGGTGGACGCCAAGACCTGGCGGAACGAGGCCGAGAAATACCGCGCGGGCATCGCGCCGCTTGTGCAATCGCGCCAGCTCTTGGCCGTCCTGATGCAATTCAGCGGCGGCTTCGATCGTTCGCTCAAGCATCGTTCGTACCTGGGCGCCCTGCTCGGCGAACTGGCAGGACTGCCGCTCGCGGTCGAATTCCGTAACGCCTCTTGGGTGAATGACAAGGTCTTCGCCGAGCTCGAGCGACGGCAAGTTTCTTTGGTGACCGTCGACGAGCCGGAGCTGCCGGGGCTGTTTCCTTCGCTCGACGTGGTGACCAACCCCGATCTGTTCTACGTCCGCTTCCACGGCCGCAATGCCCTGGGCTGGCGCTCGGGCAAGATGGCGACGCAGTTCGATTACGACTACTCCGACGGTGAGCTGGAGACGTGGATGGACGAAAAACTCCGCCGCCTCATCGAGCGGGCGAAAGCCGGCGCGCTCTTCTTCAACAACCACGTGCGCGGCCAGGCGCCGCGGAACGCGCGGCGGCTGCTCGAGCTTCTGCGCAAAGCCGGCCTGCTGGCGGCGTAAGCGTGCAACCATGAACGCACGCGAAATCATCCACCTCAACGTCGCGGATTTCGCAGTCGCGGTCGAGCGCGTGCTGGATGCGCGCCTGCGCGAACGGCCGGTGGTCATCGCGCCCGAGGGCGCCAACCGTGCCGCCGTGTTCGACATGAGCGACGAGGCGTTTGCGCACGGCATCCGCAAGGGCATGGCCCTGGCGCGCGCGCGGCGTCTGTGCCGGGACACCGTGGTCATCGCCCCGCACGAAGATCGCTACGAGCAGGCCATGCGCGATCTCCTGGCCCGCGCCCTGCCCTACTCGCCGCTCATCGAGATGACCGACAGCAACGGGCACCTGTTCATCGACGCCACCGGCACGCACCGTTTGTTTGGCCCGCCCTACGATGTGGCATGGCGGATCCGCAAGGCCGTGCGCAAAGAGCTGGGCCTCGATCCCATCTGGTCGGTCGCGCACAACAAGCTGCTGGCAAAAGTGGCCACGCGGGTGGTGAAACCGGCCGGCGAGTACATCCTGGAAGAAGGGCAAGAACAGGCATTTCTGTCGCCGTTGCCGGTGGCGCTGGTGCCTGGCCTCGACGAAGGCGACCTGGTTCGCTTGCGCGAGTTCCGTCTCGACCGCGTGGGCCAGGTGCTGGCCTGGACCTTGCCCCAGCTCGAAGTCGTGTTCGCGGGGCGCGGGCAGCTGGTTTACGAATCCATGCGCGGCATTGATGGCTCACCCGTGTTGCCAGTGGGGCAGGAACGCCCCGAGATCAGCGCCGACCGCGACTTCGGGGTCGACAGCAACGACGTCGAGACCCTGCACGCGGCGCTGTTTGCGCTGAGCGAAAAATCCGGCCGCAAGCTGCGCCAGCGCCGCTTGGCCGCGCAACGGCTCGGCATCGTGCTCGACTACTCCGACGGCATGCGCGTGGCCCGGCAGGGCAGCCTCGCGCCGGCCTCCGCCAACGACCGGCGGCTGTTCGAGCTGGCCAAGGTGGTGCTCGACCGCGCCTGGACCCGCCGCGTGCGCATNNGACGACCGCCTCATGCAATCGCTCGACGCCATCCGCGGCAAATTCGGCGTGGACGCCGTGGGCTTTGGACGTAATTGGGGCGAACGAAATTGAACCACAGAGGACACAGAGAACACAGAGGCCGGAACGAAAGGGGTTTTCCGGATCCGGATCCGAACCCCTTCTTCCTCCGGTCCGATCTCTGTGTCCTCTGTGTCCTCTGTGGTTTTCTTCTTCAGCGGTTCAACTACTGAGGTGACTCTTCATGATCCCGCTGGTCGTTCGCTCGCACTGCTCTCTGATGTGGGGGACGTCGGCGCCGGAGCATTTGCCGGTGGCGGCGCGGCAGCATGGTTACCGGCGGATCGCCCTCACCGACACCGACAATCTGTACGGACTGTGGCCGTTCCTGGAAGCCTGTCGCGAGGAAGGCGTTTCGCCCATCGTCGGCGCCGAGCTGAGCGAGCCGGGGTCGCAGCGTCGTGTGGTTTGTCTGGTCGAGAACGACGACGGTTATCGCAACCTGTGCCGATTGATCACGCGCAGGCACTGCAAGGAAGATTTTTCGCTACAAAGCGACCTGCCCCCGCTGGCGACCGGGCTCACCGTGCTGGTGCCGGGCGCGGATCTGATCGCGCCACTTCACGAAGCGGGCGTGACCGTGGCCGCGGCGTTGCCGCGCCGGCCGTCGCCAAGCGCGGCCCAGGCTCGTGCCGAGGCCATGCGGCTTGGCGTGCCGGCGGTAGCAGTGCCTTCTGGTTTCTTTCTGGTGCCGGGCGATCATGAATTACACCGACTTCTTCGCGCCATCGCCCGCAACACCAGCCTGTCGCGGTTGAAAGCCAGTCGCGATGGCGGAGCCGGGCTTTGCCCGGCGGAGCCGGAACGCGGGATGGCATGGAAACCCTCCCAGGGTTTCCATGTCAACGACGTCGCGCCGGCCGACGCCTGGCTGGCGCCACCCGGCTACTACGAACGCCGTTTCGACGTCTGGCCCGAAACCCTCGTGGCCAGCGAGACCATCGCCGAACGACTGACCTTCACCGGCCCGAAGCTGGGGTTGGTGATGCCGCCATGGACGGAAAAGTCTGGCAGGGAGAGCCACGCGGTTCTGCGAGAACGCGCCTACGCCGGCGCTCGTAACCGCTACGGCACCGAGCTCCACGAAACCGTGGTCGATCGCATCGAATACGAGCTCGCCACCATCGAGCGCATGGGCTTTTCGAGCTATTTCCTCGTGGTCGAGGCGATCGTGAAGCGCTCGCCGCGCATCTGTGGCCGGGGCAGCGGCGCCGCCTCCATCGTGGCCTACAGCCTGGGCATCACCAACGTGTGCCCGGTGAAGTTCAACCTCTACTTCGAACGCTTCCTCAATCCCGGCCGCAAGGATCCGCCCGACATCGACGTGGACTTNNGAGCGCGATGCCGCCATCGCCTCGGTGCTCGATGAATTCCGCGACCACAGCGCCATGGTCGCGTGCTTCGCCAATTTCCAGCCGCGCATGGCCATCCGCGAGACCGCCAAGGTCTTCGGTTTGACCGACGCCGAGATCGGCCAGGTGTCGAAGCGCCTGCCCTGGTTCTGGCGCGAGGTCGGTGGCGACGAGGATGATCTATTGCAACGTCTTCGCGATCTGCCCGAATTGAAGGACTTGGATTTCCCCGAGCCCTGGCCCGAGATCCTGCAACTGGCTCAGCGTCTGGTCGGAATTCCGCGCCACATCTCCGTGCACCCGGGCGGCGTGGTCATCACGCCCGAACCCATCGACGGTTACGTGCCCGTCGAAATCGCGCCCAAAGGAGTGCCGATCATTCAATGGGAAAAGGACGGCACCGAGACCGCCGGGCTGGTGAAGATCGATCTCCTCGGCAACCGCAGCCTGGCCGTGATTCGCGATGCCGTGGCCAACGTGCAAGAAAGTGGCATCCCGTTTCGCGAAGCCGGCTGGGAGCCCGAGGACGATCGCGCCACGCAAGCCTGCATCGCGGCCGGCGGCACCATGGGCTGCTTCTACATCGAGAGCCCGGCCACGCGCCTCTTGCAGCAGAAGGCACGCCGCGGTGACTACGAGCATGTGGTCATCCACAGCAGCATCATTCGCCCGGCCGCCAACCGGTGGATTCACGAATACCTGCGCCGCTTGCACGGCGGCGCCTGGCAACCCATTCACCCGTTGCTCGAGGGTGTGCTCGACGACAACTACGGCGTCATGGTCTACCAGGAAGATGTGGCCAAGGCGGCCATGGCCCTGGCTGGCTTCGACCACGTCGAGGCGGACGGGCTGCGCAAGGTGATGAGCAAGAAGGATCGCGCCAAGCGCCTGCCCGATTATCTTCGCCGTTTCATCGCGGGCGCGCGCCGCCGCGGCGTCTCCACCGAACAGATCGAGGCGGTCTGGGAAATGATTCTGTCCTTCGACGGCTATTCCTTCTGCAAACCGCACAGCGCCTCGTACGCGCGCGTGTCGTTCCAGGCCGCATACTTGAAGACGCATTTTCCCGCGGAGTTCATGGCCGCCGTGATCAGCAACCAGGGCGGCTTCTATTCCACCGCCGCCTACGTGTCCGAGAGCCGGCGTCTCGGCATGCGCGTGCTGCCGCCCGACGTGAATGAAAGCGAAATCCTGTGGAGGGGCAATACGCGTGGGGAGCGGCGAGCTTCGCTCGACGCGGACCATCGCGGGGTCAAAGACCAAACCGTGCGCGTCGGTTGGCTGACCTTGCACCATCTCGGCGAAGAAACCCGCGGCCGCATCGTCGCCCGGCGGCCGTACCGTGACTTCGTTGATTTTCTCGAACGGGTTCGTCCCGACGAGGAAGAGGCGCGCGTCCTGGTCCACGCGCGCGCCTTCGACGAGCTCCACCCGAGCGAAAGCCACGGGAGTCTCCTGTGGCAACTCGCGGCCTGGCGCAAGAGCGCGGGCGGCCGCAAGTCGCGCGACCTGTTCACTCGCTCGGTGGATATTCCCCGCCCGTCGCTCCTGCCCGACGATCCGCGAGCTCGTTTGCACGCCGAAATGCAGGTCCTCGGGTTCCTGTGCGACGTCCATCCAATGACCCTCTGTCAGGCCATCATCAACCGTCGCCACGTCGTCAAGGCCAAGGATCTCCCACACTACGCCGGCCGCCGCGTGCGCTGCGCCGGCTTCCTCGTCACCGGCAAGGTCGTGTCCACCCTCCAAGGCGAGCCCATGGAGTTCATCACTTTCGAAGACGAGACCGGCCTCCTCGAATGCACTTTTTTCCCCGAGACCTACCGCCGCTTCTGCCACATGCTCGACCACCACCGCCCCTACTTCATCGAAGGCAAAGTCGAGGAGGACTACGGCGCGTTCACAGTGACGGTGGACACCGTCAGCCGGATCGAATTCAAGCCGGAACCGATCGAGCTGAAGGGCCAGTGACGGAGACGCCACGAGCGGCGTGTACGCGACCTCGCCCGCCACGAAGGCGCCCGGCTGGCAGGACGTGAGCGGCCCGCTCTCCGGCGCCGACACCAACGCGCTCGCATACGACGGCGCGACCCTGTGGGCGGCCAGCGCCGAGGGCCTCTTCCGCACGACCCTGCCCAGCATGGCGTGGACCCTGGCCAGCGGCGCGCCGGTGGACATTGCGGCGGCGGCGGCGGTGCGGGGCTCGAGGCTCTACGTGGGCGCGCCGCGCGGTCTGTTCTTCACGGACGTCGCGACCGCCGACACCTGGCTCGCCGTGCTCGGCCCCTCGTCGGTGCAGGCTCTCTTCGTGGACCCATCGACCTCGGCGCTGTACGCGGGGGCCACCGGCATCGTGTACCAGGTCGATGCGAGCAACGTCGCAACCCCGGTAGGCCAGGGGCTCCCGCCGGTGCCGGTCACGGCCTTGGCCCTGGAAAGCTCCCGGCTTTTTGCGGGCACGAACGGCCGCGGCGTCTACGCGCTGGATCTGCCGGCGACCTTGCCGGATGGTGGCGCCCCCTGGGCGGATGCCGGCGTAGCGGATGCTGCGCTTCCGCTCGATGGCGCCGCAAGCACGGACGCCGACGCGTGCGGTTGCCCCGGCACGCGCCTGCGGAGCGGTTGTAGCTGTCAGGTGGGGGCGAGCAGTATTCCCGGGCCGAGCGCTTTCGCCCTCTCCCTGCTGCTCCTGGCTTCCCGACGACGGCGCCGCCAACGCGTCGGCAGCTAGCGCCGCATTCGCAAACCCCGTCCGCGGGTAGCTCGGTGTCCAGTGCCCGGAAACCGTCGTCCGGGAGCCGGGCATTTCTCAGGAGCAGAGCGGTCCGCAGTCCGGGTGTGACGGCGAACCCCATGCCTCACCCTTGCGTCTTCCTTCGGAGGGCCGATCGCGTATCCTGCATGCTCCAAGCTGCGGCGATGCGATAAGGGCGCTCAAAACAACTACCTGCCAATGTCCGACAGGAGCTTGATGGATACGGTATTGATGGAGTCCGCCAGGGCCACCCGCAACCGCACCGGGCCACGGAACTTGTTTTTCTCGTGGTTCTGCGGCTTCCACACCTTCAAGACCTCGGGGCTATCATTGACCACCGCAGCCGAGGTGTAGCGTTGGGTGTCGATGGCGGCGCGTAGATGAAGGGTTTGAAGGCGGAGCCCGGCTGGCGGTGGGCGCGCTAGCTGCGGTCGAAGCTGCCCAGGCGGTAGCCGTAACCGCCAAGCAGGGCCAGGATCTCGCGGGCTCTGAACCCGTGCCGCAACTACGGACCTGTGAGGTTCCCGGTCAGCTTGGCCGAGGCCACGGACGCAGACATGCCCGTATCCGTCACGGTGAGAGTTGCCGGCGCAGTCGTGGGCGGGACGTCACCGCTCCAACGGGCGGTTACGGCGGGAAAGCGGCGTCACCGCTCCAACGGGCGGTTACGATGGCGATCCGGGGTGGCGCGAATCC
>PNBO01000271.1:0-2260 GCA_003136095.1 Myxococcales bacterium | reverse complement strand
GTTGTCCGCATGTCTTGGTGGACGAGACGCTCCACTCGACACGCCCGCTGGCGGCTATCACGACCCGGCCGACGCAAGCACAGTCGTCACCCTTGAGCGCACGATCTGCTTTGGCGTATGTCCTGCGTATTCATTGCGTATCGCAGGTGATGGAAACGTCGCCTATGAAGGCAAACACTACGTGAGGGTTGCTGGTACCGCTTGGGGCAAGATCCCAGTCGCGGACGTGCAGAATCTCGTCGGCCAAATGATGGAAGCAGACTACTTCAACCTGTCCGTGCCCGAAGACTGCCCCGAGGGAATCGCCACCGACTTCCCAACGGCAACGACTTCATTGACGCTGGCCGGGCAAACTCACACCGTGGAGCACTATCACGGGAACTCCTGCGCACCAGAAGTGCTTCGTACGATCGAGGATCAGATCGACGCGACAGCCAACAGCTCCCAGTGGGTGAACTGCGACACCACTGACGGCACCTGCGGGAAGTAGACTGGTGCAACAAGCGGCAGGCGACCTTGCCCCTCGCTCCGTTGTCCTTCGCCGAGCCTGCCTGCTTCTCCAACCGCTCACCATCTCACAATGGATCAGCTCTTGTTCAACTGGACCAATGCTTATGGATTTGGAGACGATGGAACGGGTTCAGGTTCTCCTGGCGCTGTGCTTGAAGGAGATGCAGGAGCCGCTTTCAGTCATCTGATCGCTTCGAACGTTGGTCCCTTCACCAACGGGATCTGGTACCCTTGGTCTTGGACTTTCACCGGGACTTCGGTGACTACGATCGACTTGCGGTTTTCGCCACAAGCCCCCTGGTCTGGAAATATCATTCTGGACAATATCTCAATCAAATAGCACCGCGACCGCTGAACCACGGCCCAACACCTTCGCTCACGGTCGCATCGACGCGATGAGGTCTGCTTCGCGCTGCCTACCGAAGCTGCGCAGGTACGCCTCGAAGCGCATTCGCCATATCGATTCGTCCACTGCGAAGCCCAACAGGCGGTGCATCTCGCGAACTCGTGGCTCGGCCGGTAGCGAGCGCTCCGCTTCTTGGGCAGGGTGGGACCAGGCGTGAGGGAAGGCGTGTTTTCCCTTTGTGACCAGGCCATAGTGCCAGACGGCTTCGGCGGTTTGGCCTTGCTCAGATAGATATTCGGCGTAGCGGAAATGGTCGTGCACAGAATTGGGGCAAACGCGTACTGCATGCGAAAACAACGCGCCCTCATCGTGCCAGGTGCGCGCCTGTAAACCGGACAATACTGCGTGCGTGCCCAGCACCGCGATCACCACAGTTCGCCAGACGACGCCTTTGTTCCATAACGTGAGCAGCGAAGGGCCGATAGCCAGACACAGGAAAAGCGATGGCAGGAGCAGATATCGATCGGCCATGCTCTCCGGCATCGCGAAGACCAGGCCAGTGATCAGGAGCCAAGATAGAAACGCTGCTAGCACGAACGGGAAACGACGCTGGCGATAGTCTCGCCACGAAAGGTATCCGCCAAGCCCCAGCAAGCCAGCCCCTACGACCATTGCCAGCGACAGATGGGATGGACGAAAGACCTCGGCAAATCTCCGTCCGCTGCACAGCCCGACGGGAGTCACCACGAGTTTGCTGTATCGGAACAGCAACTCCAAGCCGTAGCCGATTTTCTCCCAGACGTTGGCCCCAACTAAAACGTCATCGGGCTCCTTGTGCGAAAGCATTTGTGGTTGGATGTGCAGGCGAAACAGGAAGTAGAGGGCCAGCACCGTGGCCATGACGAGTGAAGGAATGTGCGCGTCGTAAAAAGACAGTCGCGCATTTGATCTTCGGCGAAATTCTGCGAAAACGGCAATTGCAAGGGGGACTGCGGCCATGCTCTCCTTGCACAATATGGCCGCAACGAATGCTGCTGCTGCCCCTATCACGCGCCACGCCACCGTTGTCTTCCCGTCTACCAAGGTTGGCGAAAGCGCCAGGCAGGCCAGCAAGCCGAATAGCAAGCCCAAGGTATCTGCTCTACCTGCCAGACTCGAGACGTTCTCTACATGGACCGGCATGACGACAAAGAAAGCCATGGCCAAGAATGCCGCTCCGGAGCCGATGCACTTTCGCGCGAACCGCCAGCCGACGAGAACGAGACTGACGTACCAAAGCAAGGACGACAGGTGAAAGGCCACCGCCGATCCGCCTAGCAAGCGTTGATCAATCACGAAGGAGAGCGTGGTGAGCGGACGGAATGAGGGCGGAACAGCACCTAGCGGCTCGCCCCAGAAATTGAG
>PNBO01000115.1:244-4318 GCA_003136095.1 Myxococcales bacterium | reverse complement strand
TTCATGATGCCGATGCCGCCGACCAAGAGGCTGACCGCCGCCACCGCGCCGAGCAGCATGGTGAGGATCCGGGTCGTGCCGGTGAGGGTCTCGGCGAGCTGGCGGGTGTCCATCACGCGGAAGTCATCGTTCTCGCTCTCGCCGATCTTCCGCCGCTCGCGCAGGAGCGAGGTGAGCTGCAGCTTGATCGCATCCATCGACACGCCTTGCGCGACCGAGACCATGATCCGGCCGATGTCCTGGCTTCCCGTAAGGCGGCGCTGCACGGTACGCAAGGGCATGACCACCGTGTCGTCCTGGTCCTGGCCCATGGCCGCCTGGCCCTTGCTCTTGAGCAGGCCGATGACTTCGCAGGAGAAACCCTTGAGGCGGATCTCGCTGCCCACGGGGCTCTCGCGGCCGAACAGCTTGTCGCGCACCGTCTCGCCGATCACGCACACCGCCTTGCCGGCGCGCTCCTCGGTGTCGCTGAAGCTTCGGCCTGCGGCCATCTCCCAGTTCCCGGCGAGGAAGTACTCGTCGTTCGTGCCGGTGACCTGGGTGGACCACGCGTGGGTCTGATTCACGGCGGTCACCGACTTGCTGACCACCGGCGCGATGCCGCGCGCGGAGGTGATTTGCGCGCGCATGGCATCGACGTCCGCGATCTTGAAGCTGGGCGCCCCCAGCTCGGAGCCCGGACCGAAGCGCTGGCCCGGGACCACCATGAGCTGGTTGGTGCCCATGGCGGCGATCTGGTCGGAGACGGATCTCGTGGCGCCGTTGCCCAGGGTCACCAGGGTGACGACGGCCGCGATGCCGATGACGATGCCCAGGATGGTGAGGAACGACCGCATCAGGTTGCGACGGATGGCTCGCAGGGCAAGCAGCAGCGTGTTCCACAGCATCTACGAAACCTCCCCGTTGCCGTCATCGCTCGCAACGCGCCCGTCGACGAAGCGGATGACCCGCTTTGCGTGGGCGGCGATGTCGGGCTCGTGGGTGACCATCAGGACGGTGATGCCCTGGTCGCGGTTGTACCCGCTGATGAGGTTCATGATCTCCTGGCTCGTGCGAGTGTCGAGGTTCCCGGTCGGCTCGTCCGCCAGCAGCACGACCGGCCGGGTGACGATGGCGCGCGCGATCGCCACTCGTTGCTGCTGGCCGCCGGACAGTTCGGCGGGGCTGTGGTGCTCCCAGCCCTCGAGGCCCACTTGCGCGAGCGCGGCACGCGCGGCTGCACGGCGCCTGGCGACGGGCTCGTGGCGGTAGATGAGCGGCAGCTCGACGTTTTCGAGGGCAGTCGTGCGCGCCAGCAGGTTGAAGCCCTGGAACACGAACCCCAGGAAGTGCCGCCGCAGCAGGGTACGCTCACGGGGCGCGAGCCGTTCGACGTGGACGCCCTGGAACTGGTAGCTGCCGCCCGTCGGCGTGTCGAGACAGCCGAGGATGTTCATGGTCGTCGACTTGCCGGAGCCGCTCGGGCCCATGATGGCGACGAAGTCGCCGGCCGCGATGGAGAGATCGATGCCCTTGAGCGCGTGGAAGGCCGCCTGCCCCTGGCCGTAGGTCTTGACGACGGCGGACAGTCGGATGAGGGCCTCGTCGCTCATGGCTGCGCGCCCGTGGCCTCGGTGATCACCTGCGTGCCCGCGGTCAGCTTCCCCCCGAGCACCTCGGTCATCTGGCCGTTGGTGGCGCCGGTCCGGATCTCGATCGAAACGGCCTGACCGTCGCTTAGCACCCAGACCATCGGCTTGCCACCGGCGACGGGCGCGGCGAGCTTGGGCGGCTGGCTCGGGGGCCGTGGCATCAGCTTGCCCACGATCCCCCCGGGCGCTCCTCCTGCCGGAGCGCCTGCGACCGCCGGCGTGAAGCGCAAGGCGGCGTTCGGGACCAGGAGCACGTTTTCGCGCGTGACGGTGACGATGTCGGCGGTGCCGGTCATACCGGGGCGCAAGCTGAGGTCGTCGTTGTTGACCGCGAGGACCGTGGGATAGGACACGACGTTGTCCTTGGTCTGCGAGCCGTAGCCGACCCGGGTGATGATGCCAGCGTACTTGCGGCCGGGCCAGGCATCGACGGTGAACGTGGCCGTCTGGCCCACCCTCACCTGGCCCACATCGGCCTCGTCGACATCCACCTGCAGCTTCATCTTGGCCAGGTCCTCGGCCAGCGTGAACAGCACCGGCGCCTGGAGCGTGGCNNCTGGCCTTGCCGAGGTTGGTTTCGTCCGACTGCAAATTCGCTCGTGCCTGGGTGACGCTCGCGCGTGCGCTGGCGAGGTTGGCCTCGGCGCGCTTCAGGTTGGCCTCGGCGGTGGCCAGCTCGCTCTTGGAGGGCACCTTGCCGCCCGAGAGCTCCGCGACCTGCTTGAAGCGCGCAAGCTGCGCCCGCGCTTCCTCCATCGTGGCCTGCGCTTGCAGCACCTGCGCCTCGGCGGCGGCGAGCGTGGCGCGCGACCTGGTCACCGCGTCCTTGAGCTTGGCGAGGTCGAGCTGGGCCAGTACCTGGCCCTTCTTCACCCGGTCGTTCTCTTCGACCGGCACGGCGGTGACGAGGCCCGACAGCTCGCTTCCCACTTCCACCTTGTTGGTCGGCTGCAGGTTGCCGGTGGCGGACACCTTGACCACCAGCGTGCCCTGCGTGACCGGCTCGGTGTGGTAGCGCGGTCCCGCCGCCCGGTCGCCGGCGCGCAGCAAGAGGCCGGCCACGACCGCCGCGACGACGAGAACCATCGCGCCCGCGAGCCAGCGCCAGCGCCGTGAGAACCGCCCGCCCGACTCGTTCTCGAGCAGCGTTGCCAGCGTGGATCCCGCAGTGGAGCTCGACGTGTCTCTCGGCTTCATGCAGCACCCTTGTCTGCCGGTTGGGATTCGGTCTGCTCCGACCATCCTCCTCCCAGCGCCTTGTAAAGACGGATGAGCGCCAGCACCGAATCGGCGCGGGTGCTGGCCAGGCTNNGCCTCGCCACGTTCGCGGTTGCGAGCGAGGGACACGAGCGCGTTCTCCACCTCCTGCAGAGCGGTGAGCACCGTCTGCGCGTACGCCACCTGCGCCTGCTCCCGAACGGCGTCCTGCGCCACCACCTGATTCTTCAGGCGTCCGGCGTTGAAGATCGGCGCGGTGATGCCACCGAGCAGCGAGTAGAAGACACCGGTGCTGCCTGAGCCGCCCTGAACCAGCGCCTCGAGGCCGATGGATCCCGAGAGTTTGAACGACGGGTACCGTGCCGCTTCGGCTACTCCCACCCGGGCGGTCTCCGCCGCAAGCTTCCGCTCGGCGGCACGCACGTCGCGGCGCTGGCGCAGGGTATCGGCGGGGATCCCGACCGCGACCCGGGATGGAACCTCGGGCAGTGGCCCGNNGTCTGCGCCAGGGTCTGCTCCCGATTGCTGCGCGCTTGCTCCACATCCTGGCTGTTGACGAGGCCGGCCTGGGCGCGCAGCTCCGTGAGCTCCAGCGTCTCGGTCTGGCTGGCGAGGTTGGTCCGGGCGATGCCGAGGCGGATCTGGAGGGACCGGACCTCGACGTAATTTCGCGCCACTTCCGCCACTAGCGAGACTCGCGCATCGTCGAGGCTGGCCATCACCGACTCCTCATCGGCCTCGGCGGCCTCGATGCTGCGTCGCACGCCCCCGAACACGTCGAGCTCCCAGCTTGCGTCGAAGCCGACGCTGAACTGGTTGCCCGTTATCGCAGCCGTGTTGCCCCCGGCGACCGCCGGTCCGGCGCTCGACCCCGAGCGGCTCGCGGAGGCCGAGGCCTCCACGCTGGGAAAGCGCGCCGCGCCCGCCACCCCGAGCCGGGCGCGCACCTCGCGCAAGCGGGCTTGGGCCTTGCGCAGGTCGAGGTTCCGCCGTTGCGCCCGATCCACCAGCTCTGAAAGCAGCGGATCGTGCAAGCCCCGCCACCACTGGCCGAGGTCACCACGGGCACCGGCGTTGGCCGGTGGGGTTGCCGTGGTCTCGAGTCGGCTCCACTTGGCCGGCGCCTCGGTCTCCGGCTTGTGGTAGGTCGGGCCAACTGCGCAGCCCGCGAAGCCAAGACCGGCCAGCATGACGAGGGAACGCGCTAGCAAGAGATGTTGGCCGA
>PNBO01000115.1:0-208 GCA_003136095.1 Myxococcales bacterium | reverse complement strand
TCGTATCGATGGCGCGGGCGCGACCGAGATGGATCTCCGCTTCAAAGTAACCCGCGAGAAGCTCCACGATTCGCTCCGGTGGCGCCTTCTTGGTCTTCGAAAAGAGCAGCGTGTGGATCTCGCCGGACGTGGGGCTCGTCATGGCAAGCTCTAGGAAGGGGTGCGCGCGGGCGACCGATTCGAGCAGGGTCTCGACGATCTTTTCGAG
>PNBO01000391.1 GCA_003136095.1 Myxococcales bacterium | reverse complement strand
GCCCAGTGGTAGTGCTCGGCGAAGACCCGGCCGCCGGCGTTCACGTATGCCTTCATCCGATCGACGGCATCGGGGTGTTTGATGAATGTATTGTTCTTGGTTGGATCCGCGGCGTCCATATTGCCGCCGCAATTGAGCAGGACCACGTCGTACTGATTGAGGTGGGATTGACTGTCCCACAGATAGCCGGTCGCATCGGGATAGCTGCCGCTCACTCCTGAAATCTGGTTGCAGGTGTCCGCATCCTTGGACAGGTTGAAGAGCTGGATGGAGCCTGCCCCCGTCGGCAGGGTGAACTCGCCGACATCCACGCCGATGCGGCGGAGCAGGCAATGGAGCCGCTCCGTCGAATTCGTGTCGACACCCGTGGTGTACTGGGGGTGGGCATTGCCGGCTGCGATGGCAATCTTGGGCAGCGAAACCGTTCCGGTGTCGCCGTCGTTCTGTTTTATTGGGAGCCGCGCGAACTTGCTGCCGGCCGTGTCGCTGGCGGAGACGTTGGTGGTTGCACACCTGGCTACGTTCGTAATCGTGACCTGACGGCGCCACTTTCCGATCTGGAGCACGAGTGGGATGTTGGCACCGTTCGGAGCGTTCTTCAGGGTGAACGTGCCGTCGGTGGTCGAGATCGCGGCGGCGATGGGATCGCCGTACGCTGCGATCCACGCGGCCTGATCGGTCGGACATCGGTCGCAAGCCGTCTGTCCTGTCGGGATCCCGTGCGCGATCGTGGGCAGCGTCGTGTTGGGCACGAAGACCATCACGTTGTAGAGCGGGCTTGCGCCGGCTGGGTCGTAGACTTTGCCAGTGATGGTGGTCTCCGAGCCGGTGGCGCAGTCCGTCGCGACCTGGCAGCGGAGGCCGTCGTCGCACACGCAGACATTGCCCTGGCACTTGGTCTTTGCCGGGCAGGCGGCGTTGCACGTCAGCGTGCCGCCACAGCCATCGCCGATATCACCGCCGCAGTACTGGCCGCCGCTGGCAGGCGTGCAGCTCCCCGGCGTGCAACTGCTCTTCTTGCACAGTCCGGTGGTATCGCAGAACTGGTCGGCGGCGCAATCGTTGCCGCAGACCAGGCTGCCACCGCAGCCGTCACCAACGGTGCCGCAGTAGTTGTAGGCGGTGCCGTTGGTGCACGACGTGGCCGGCGTGCAGCTGGTGGTCTTGCACAGTCCGGTTGCGGTGTCGCAGGCCTGTCCGGTGGCGCAGTCGTTGCCGCAGATGAGGCTGCCACCGCAGCCATTGCCGACGGTGCCGCAGTAGTTGTAGGCGGTGCCGTTCGTGCACGAGGTCATTGGCGTGCAACTGCTCTTCTTGCACAGCCCGGTGGTATCGCAGAACTGGCCGGCGGCGCAATCGTTGCCGCAGGCCAGGCTGCCACCGCAGCCGTCACCAACGGTGCCGCAGTAGTTGTAATCGGTGCCGTTCAGGCACGATGTGAGCGCCTTGCAGATCGTCGGATCGCCCTTGCACAGGCCCTTGGTCGTGTCGCAGACCTTGCCGGTGCCGCAGTCGGTGCTGCACGTGAAGCTACCGCCGCAGCCGTCGCCGATGGTGCCGCAGTAGTTGTAGGTGGTGCCATTCGTGCACGAGGTAATCGGCGTGCAGTTACTGTCGCCCTTGCACAGCCCCTTGGTGGTGTCGCAGGTCTTGCCGGTGCCGCAGTCGGTGCTGCAGGTGAGGCTGCTGCCACAGCCGTCGCCGATCTTGCCGCAGTAGTTGTACCCGGTGCCATTCGAGCACGAGGCGAGCGCGACGCAGCTCGCGTCGCCCTTGCACAGCCCCTTGGTGGTGTCGCAGGTCTTGCCAGTGCCGCAGACGGTGCCGCAGATGAGGCTGCCGCCGCAGCCGTCCCCGATCTTGCCGCAGTAGTTGTAGTCGCTGCCGTTGATGCACGAGGCGCGCGGCACACAGCCCGCGTCGCCCTTGCACACATGGCTCTGCTGGTCGCAGGTCTTGCCGGCGCCGCAATCGGTGGTGCAGCGGAGCGCGCCGCCGCAGCCGTCGCCCACCGTGCCGCAGTAGTTGAATTCCGTCCCGTTGTCGCACTTCGTGGCCACGCAGTTCGCATCCCCCTTGCATAGCCCGTCCACCCCGCATACCTGGTTCGTCGCGCACTTCGTCGAGCACTGGAGCTTGCCGCCGCAGCCGTCGCCGATGGTGCCGCAGTAGGCGAAGGGCGTGCCGTTGTCGCACTGGACCGGCACGCAGCTCGCGTCGCCCTTGCATACGCCGTCCGCTCCGCACACCTGCCCCGCGTCGCAGTCGTTCCCGCAGTGCAAACTGCCACCGCATCCGTTCCCCGCCTCCCCGCAGTAGTTGAACGGTGTCCCGTTCACGCACTCGACGGGCACGCAGCTCACGTCGCCCTTGCACAGCCCCGTCGGCGTGTCGCACGCCTGGCCGGCGCCGCAGTCGGCGCCACAATGGATGGTGCCGCCGCAGCCGTCGCCAATGTCGCCGCAGTAGTTGAACAGCGTGCTGTTCGTGCATGTGGCGGGCAGGCAGCTCGCGTCGCCCTTGCACAACCCCGTCCTCGTGTCGCACACCTGCCCAGTGGTGCAGTCGCTGCCACAGTGGAGAATGCCGCCGCAGTTGTCGCCGATGTCGCCGCAGTAGTTAAAGGGCGTTCCGTTCGTGCACGCGGCCACCTTCTTGCACTTCGCGTCCCCGACGCACAGATGACTCTGGCAGGTCCAGCCCGCCGGACAGGCCGCACTGCAATCGAGCACCCCGCCGCAGCCATCGCCCACCAGCCCACCGCAGTACTGGCCGCCCGTGGGATCGCACGTCAGCTTCGTGCAGGTGGTCGGGACGCACTGATTGTTCTTGCAGGTCTCGCCCGCGATGCAGTCGCCGCAGATCAGGCTGTCCCCACAGGTGTCTCCGATGGTGCCGCAGTACTTGCCCGCGCCGATCCCGCACGCAATGGGCGCACAGGCAGCGCCGCCCTTGCACAGGTGGTCCTGGCAGGTCCAGCCGGCCGTGCTGCAGTCGCCGCAGGTGATGGAACCGCCACAGGCGTCGCCCAGTAGGCCGCCGCAGTACTGACCGCCGGTAGGATTGCAGGTGAGGGCCGTGCAGCCGGTGGCGGGCACACACTGGTTGTTTACGCAGGCGGAGCCGGTGGCGCAGACGCCGCAGTCCTTGGCGTGGCCGCAACCGTCGCCGATGGTGCCGCAGTACTGGCCGCTGCCGGTCTGGCAGGACTTGGGCGCGCACACCGTGGCGTCGGCGGTGCACAGGCCGTCGGTGCAGGTCCAGCCAGTGGCGGTGCAGGCCCCGCAGGAGAGCTTGCCGCCAGCGCCGTTGCCGATATCGCCGCAGTATTGTCCGCCGGTGACGGTGCAGGAAGTGAGGAGGCCGCCGTCGTAGCCGGAGCCGGAGGTACAGACGTGGCCGGCGCAGGTCTGGCCGGTGGGGCAGTCGCCGCAGTTGAGGTTGGCGTTGCACCCGTCGCCGATGACCCCGCAGTACTGTCCGCCGGCGATCTTGCAACTCGTCAGCGCCGGGCAGGTGCCATCGATGGCGGACGAAGAACCGCCGTCGATATAGATGACGACGTTCGTGTCGAGCGAGACCAGCGGGACGTCGCCACGGGCTTGCCCCGCATCGCCGCCGGACACGTTCTGTGCCGAGCCGCCGCTCTGGCAGGACGAAACCAGGCCAAGAGAAGCAACGAAAACTGTCAGGGCACGCAACCACTCCGCATCACGCAACCGATTTTTCGGCATGGCCGCTCTCCTCTACGACGCAATAGACCAAAACAATTGAGGCATATCCAGTGTACTCTCAAATACCCAATCGAACTCTCAGAAAAGCACGTCGCGCGGTGGCGCGGGCCGGCGCGCGGCAAAGTGTAGGAAGACCTGCGTCGAGCTGCCACAGAGCGCACGGGCGTCTGCGCGACTGGCCCGGCGGCATCGGGCGCGATCGACTCAGAATTGAAGCGACAAGCTGGTTCGCACGGAGCGGCCGTAGCGGGGAATCAGGCTGGGCGGGTAGTCGACGCTCGTCGGGAAGCCGGCGCGCGTGTCGCGGACGTCGAGCAAGTTGAAGATGCCGGCGAAGTAGTGCAGGTGGTAGGCGCGATACGCGCCCGAAAAACTCAGGTTCCACAACAAGGCATCGTCGGTGCGGTAGTCAGTCGTGGCCAGGGCCGGATCGGTCTGGTGGAATGGCCGACCGGAATCCAGGATCAGTTCACTGCCCAGGCGGAGAGCCGGGCCGGCAAGCGGGCAGAGGACGCGCGCCTGGACCATGGTTTGCGGGGCGTTCAGAAAGGGCGCGTTTCCCGCGGGCGTCATTTCCTCGACGCGCTGGCGGGTGAGCGAAAGCGAAACCATCATGCCCCCGCCCGGCTCCCAGCGCGCCTCGCCCTCGGCGCCCAGGCTGCGGATCCGGTTGGGATTGTTCACATACACCGAACCGATGGTCGGGTCGCTGTCAAGGATCAACGTCACCAGGTTGCTGAGCCAGTTGGCGAACACGGCGCCGACCAGATGGACGTCGTCGCTCACCGCGTGCGAATGTTCGAGCTCGGCGCTCCAGATGGTTTCCGGCCGCAGATTCGGGTCGCGGCTGTCGGCGCGCTCGTTGGGCGAGGGCGTCCGGAAGGAGCGGCCGAAGAACAGCTTGGTGTTCCCGCCCGCATACGGCTTGCCGATGACGGCGACGCGGGGATTCAGTGTGGTGCCCGAGCTGCGTGTGTAGCTGTCGCTGCGCACGCCGAGATTCACCGCCCACCGATGCGAGAGGCGGATGTCGTCGACCAGGTAGGCCGACAGGATGAGATCCTTGGGGATGGGATTGCCGGTGAAAGGCTCGTCGGTCTCCAGGTCGAGCTGCGCGACGATCTCGGCGCCCAGGGCGAAATATTGGCGATGGAAGGCCGGCGGTTCCAGGCGCAGCTCGCCCGTGAGCCACTGCGCCCGGAGATCCTGCCCGTCGGGAGCGGTGGGATCGACTGCGAGGAAGTGGCCGTGGTACCAGCTTGCGTCGTACGCGGCGCGCGCGGCGACGCCGACGCCGCGGAAGGCCTGCTCGAAGCGAAGCTCGGCAAAGGCGCGATGGTCGTCGTTGTAGGTACCCGCCACCGGCAGGGTGTCGTAGGCCCCCGTCGGCAGCGATTTCTTGCGATGGTTGTAGCCCGCGCGGAGGGACAGTGGACCCAGCCGTCCCGCCACGTCGACGTGCTGCGCTTTCTCGCCATCGCCACCGAACACGGTGACCGGCACGCCACCGTTCAGCTCGGGAGGCCAGACGTAGCGGTTTTCTCCGTCGGAGGTCATGGCCGCCGCGCTCACCATCAGTTCGGTCGCGCCCTTGCGCACGCCGGCGGTGGCGCGACCCGCACCCAGACCCATGCTTCCCGTCAAGGCGCCCAGCGTTGCGTGCCAACCCTCGTCCCCGCGCCGGGTCACCACGTTGATGACGCCGAAGAGGGCCCCGGCTCCGTAGAGAACCGATCCCGGCCCGCGCACGATCTCGATGCGTGCCACGTTCGCCAAGTCGACGTCGAAGTCGTGGCCCACGTAGCCCTGGCCAGTGACCGCGTCGTTGATCGAGTGCCCGTCGATCAGTACGAGCACGCGGTTGGTGTAGTCGCCGGGCGGGGAGAAGCCACGGAACCCCACCGACTCGTAGCTGCGGTCGTTCGAGACGAAGGCGCCGCGGATCGCGGTCAGCGCCTCGCCCAGCGACATGTAGCCGAAGGCGGCGATTTCGTCGGCGGTGATCACCGTGATGGACGCGGGCGCGGACTCCGAGGCGATGGAGGATTTCGTCGCCGCCGTGACCTCGGGGTCGGTGCGTCCTAGGTAGGCGTCGACGAAGGTGCGCTCCGCCGGCTTTACCTCGACCGTGGCGGCGAACGGCCGGCGGCCTTCGGCCAGGATCTCAACCTGTCGCAAACCCGTGGCCGCGGCGTCGATGACGGCGGGGGTGAAACCAGCTTCCTTGCCATCGACGCGGATGAGGGCGCTGGCGATGTTGCATCTCACCACCAGGGTTCCCGTCGGCGCATTCGCGGCCAGGAGAAGCGCGTCCACCGGCACCCTCGCGTCGGGCAGGACGTTGACCATCATGCGCGCGGTCTCGAAGCCCGGTGCGGAGATGAAAAGCACCAGCGGGCCGGGCAACGCCTTGATCACGCCGGGGCCACGCCGGAGCACTTCTCCGTCGAGAGAGTCGCTCCGGATCTCGGCGGCCTCGGGAACCCGCCGGACTTCGAGCTGGCCGTAGATGCGCTCCAGCGTGGCCGCGAGCTTGATCTCCTTGCCCTGCGCCGGCTCGGCCGAGAGTTCGACGGGGCGGTAACCATCGCGATCGAGAATGATCTTGGTCTGGCCGGGCCGCAGGGCCAGGCTCTTGGGCGTCACGCCGAGTGCGCCCAGGTCGCGCCGGCTGGCGTAGATGGTCGCGCCCGGCGGCGTGGTTTCGACCTCGACCAGGGCGAGGTGCGGTCGCAGTCCGTCGATGGCAACCTGGACCGCCTTTCGATCTTTCTCGGGCAGGGGCTGATTGAGGAGCGTGGACCAGGCGCGGTAGGCCTCGTCGTAGCGGCCGAGGCGATCCAGGCACCTAGCGATATTGAACTGCACGTTGCGGTTGGCCACCAGGCGATTCGATAGGTAGTACGAGGCCAGGGCATCCTCGAAACGCTTTTCCTGATAGGCGCGGTTGCCGTGCAGGAAGTGAGACTGCGCCTCGTCGGCCTGGCTGGCCGGCGGTGGCGGTTGGTCGCCGGGGACGGCGGGCGCACTCAGCCCCGCGCGTGGGGCAGCAAGCAACACCAAGGCAAGCGCGGCGGGAAACTTTCGTTTCATCTTGGCGTACCCTAACGTTCGGTCTGGATGTCGGTCGACGGACTGGCCTCGGTGCCGCGGGTGGGTTTGTGTTTCGGCGCAGCGGAGTGTGGGGCAGGCGTGGGCGAGGTGAGCTTGGCGGTGACGGTGAGACCCTGGGCGGGTAGGGCGCGGATGCGCTCGGACGCGAAGCCTGCGAGCCGGAAGGTGAATTCCACCGGCTCGCCGCCAGGGGCGGTCCGATAGATCGCCGGTGTGGTGCCGACCAGAACGTCGCCGACGTAGACGCTGGCTCCGGCCGGCGCGCTGGCCAGGCCGACTTCGATGACAGCGGGGGGCGTGGGCGGCGGGGCGGTGACGGTGGGCCCTGGCCCGGTAGCACGCGCGGCCGGCTGGGTGGGTGTCGTACTGCGGTTGCCGGCCATCCAGAAGACGAAGGCGAACACGGCGGTCGCCGCGGCAAGGATGAGCAGCCAGGGCCGGGACGGGGATCGTCCGGATGTGGTCTGCCCGGCGATCCGGCCCGACACCGCGGTGTCGCCGAGGGTTTTGATCTCGGGCATCGCCAACGGCGGCGAGGCATCGATGGGGATCGGCCGTATCCGTTGCGCGCGCAGCAGCGCCTCGCTGCTGGCGGCGGCGTTGCCGCGCGCGAGCTCGAGCTGCGAGTGGAGCACGGCCATCGATTCCTGTCGATCCGCGGGCGCCTTGGCGAGCGCCTTGACGATGATCTCTTCCAGCATGCGCGGCAGATCGGGTCGCAGGGTGGAGGGCGGCGCCGGTGGATCGTTGATGTGCATGCTGATGATGGCGTAGACGCCGTCGCCATCGAAGGGGCGCCGGCCCGTGACCATCTCGTAGAGGATCACGCCCAGCGAGTAGATGTCGGTGTGGGCGTCGATATCCTTCTGGCTCATGCACTGCTCGGGCGACATGTAGAGGGGGGTACCGAGCAGCGCCCCGGTGCGCGTCTTGTGCGCCTGCTCGAGGCTCTGGCGCTGCAATTTGGCGATGCCGAAATCGAGCACCTTCACCTGCTTTCTACCCAGGCGGTGCGCGTCGGGGATCAAGTACAGGTTGTCGGGTTTGAGATCGCGGTGCACGACGTCGCAGGCGTGCGCGGCGGCCAACGCCTCCGCCACCTGGCAACTCCAGTCGAGAGCGTCGTCGAGCGCGATCGGGCCGCGGCCGATCACCTGCGTGAGGGTTTCCCCCTCGAGGTACTCCATGACGATGTACGGGGTGCCACTTTCGAGCACGCCCGAATCGTAGATATCGACGATGTTTGGATGGCGAATTGCGTTGGCCGCGCGCGCCTCGGTGATGAAACGGCCGACGATCTGCGGGTCGGCGGCGTCGCCGGGGGTAAGCACCTTGACCGCGGCCCGGCGCCCGATGCCCGGGTGGACGGCCAGATAGACCTGTCCCATCCCCCCTTCTCCGATGAGGCGCTGGATCCGGTAGTTGCCTATGCTCGTCCCTATCACCCTGGCGTGCGGATTATCATTGGAGTTTCCGTTACCCGCAACGATCATCGGCCAGCTCTTGGTCCGTCGCGGCAAGGGGCGCCAATCGCTCACGGGTGGGGGGCGGCGAGACCCCGGGCCACCGAAATCACTAAAAGAGCTCCGGCCACCCGTCGATACCGAGAAAACACTTCGGATTTCTCGGCCTTGTCGTACTATCGATAGTCTATAGGACGAGCTTGCATGGCGGTGGCAGCCGGACAAACCTTTGGCAATTTCCAGGTCGTGCGCCTGCTCGGCGAGGGCGGCTTTGGCGAGGTCTATGAGGCCGAGAACCCCTTCCTGCAGCGCCGGGCCGCCATCAAAATCATGCACACGGGGATGGACCAGGACCCCGAGCTCGTGCGGCGCTTCCTCAACGAGGCGCGGGCCGCGAGCGCGATTCGCCATCCCAACATCATCGACGTCTTCGACGCTGGCGTGACCGTCGACGGCGAGCCCTACATTCTGATGGAGTTCTTGGAGGGGGATTCCTTGCAGAAGGTGATCCTCCAGCAAGGGCCGATCCCTCTGCCCACCGTGCAGGAGATCGCGCGCCAGGCGGGTTCCGCGCTCGGCGCCGCTCACCACGCCGGGATCGTGCACCGCGACCTCAAGCCCGAGAATCTGTTCCTCATCGCGGACTCTGGCTCGCCGATGGGCTTTCGCGCGAAGGTGCTCGATTTCGGCATCGCCAAGATCAAGCACGGCGACGACAGAGGCTCCACGCTCAAGACGCAGGCGGGCCTGCTCATGGGCAGCCCAAGCTACATGTCCCCGGAGCAATGCCGCGACAGCTCCGACGTCGATCTCCGCTCGGATATCTACTCGTTCGCCATCATCGTGTACGAAATGCTCGCTGGGGTGCCACCCTTCGTGTCCCAGTCCGCCACCGAGATGCTGGTCATGCAGATCACTGCCGATCCGCCGCCGCTGCGCCAGCACGTGCCTGACCTTCCCGAATTCGTCGAGCAGACCGTGATGCGCGCCCTGGCCAAGGATCGCGAGAAGCGCTACCCCACGGTCGACTACTTCGTCGGGGCCTTGCTCGGCACCTATCCCGCGCTGACCGCGCAGGGCAACGCCAATGCCCCGGGCTTCACCCTGGAGGGGGTGCCCAACCAGTCGCTCTATTCTCGACAGGGCTTCGGCTATCAGAAGACGCCGCCGCCGGTGCTCCTCGGAACCCTGGGCAGCCGGAGCAACATCACCCCGGCTCCCGTGCCAGCCCGGAGCCAGACCATCAGCACGCTCTCACACGCCATGGGCGAGGCAGGCTCGCCCTCGCCGGACCTCTCGACCGATTCGGAGATGGCGGCCATCAGGCCCAAGCGGTGGCCGCTCCTCGTGGGCGTAGGCGCCGTGGCCGCCGCGGCCGCCCTGTTCTTCGCCCTTCGCACCGGCGGGTCTCCTACCGCCGGACCCGCGCCAGCGCCGCCGCCGGTGGCCGCCAAGCCGGCGCCACCGGTCGCGGAAGCGCCGAGCGTGCGTCTGCAGATTCGCAGCTCGCCCGCGGGCGCGACCGTGTCCGATGAGAAGGCAGGGACCGTGCTGGGCGTGACCCCGCTCGAGAAGTCGTACCCGCAGGGCAACAGTACGCTCGCCTTGGTGCTGCGCCTGCAAGGCCACAAGGACAAGACCGTCGCGGTAGGACTCGAGGGGAACTCGGCCACCTCGGTCGACCTGGAACGTGCGGAACCTGCCGCGGCCGGCCCCGCGCAGAAACCCGTTGAGCCCGCCGGTGGGACGAAAAAGCCGGGTGGCATACGCAAGCTGCCCAAGACCACGCAAAACAAGGAACAGATCAAGGAAGACGAATGGCGCGTTCACTAAGAATTCTGGTACTCGGCGTTCTCGTATCGACCTTCGCTTCGACCCTGCCCCTCCTGTCGACGCCCGCGCTCGCCGCGGAGCTCGACAAGAAGGGTAAGTCGGACGCCAAGGAGGCGATGCGATTCTACAAGGAAGGCAACTACGAAGACGCGGCCATGCTCTTCGTCAGGCTGAGCATTGCCTACCCGGACATGTTGGTGTTCGTGCGCAATCTCGGCGCCTGCTACTACTACATGCGCCGCTACGAGCCCGCTCTGTCCAACCTGCGCGACTATCTGCACCGCAAGACGGACATCGCCGCCGACGATCGCGCGGAGGTTTCGGGATGGATCGGCGAGATGGAGCGCATGCGCGACCAGGCGAATGCGCCCACGGCGGTGGCGGCGGCGCCCGCGCCCGCTCCGGTCGTCGCGCCCGTGCCTCCGCCTGTGCCCGTGCCTTCCGCGCCGGTGCCTGTGCCTACGCCAACGCCGTCACCGGGTGTGCCGACGCCCGCACCGGCGCCACCTGTTCCCGCCCCGGGTCCCGCAGGGCCGGTGGCGCCCGTGCCCGGAGCGCCCGGCGCCACGCCGACCGCGCCAACCGCGCCGGAGGCCGAGACCGGCTACCCGCCGTCCAACCAGTACCCTGCCCAGCCGGCGTATCCGCCGCAGGACCAGTACGGTGCGCCGGCGCAGGGCCAGTACGCGCCGCAGCCGGCTTACCCGCAGGGCGGCTACCCGCCCGCCGGTGTGGCGCCCGTCGGTGTCGCGGCTCAGGCCAACCCGCCGCAAAGCACAGGGAGCGGCCGGAAGGTCGCTGCCTGGCTCATCGGCATCACGGGCGTCGGCGCGCTGGCGGCCGGCGGCGTGTTCGTATATATGGCGCACAAGAAGGCCGGGGATTTGGCGTCGAAGTACGACCCCTCACAAGATTCGCAGAGGAAGAACTACGCCATCGGATCGGGTGTGTGTTTCGGCGTCGGCGGCGCCGCTCTCATCACCGCCATCATCATCGGCGCCACGGGTGGTTCGTCGGGTCAGGTCGCGCTCGCCCCCGCGGTGGGGCCGGGTAGCGCTGGAGCAATCTTGAGCGGAAGTTTCTAAACGAGGACCTGCCATGAAACGCTATGCATTCCTGATTCTGATCGCCGCCGCCGGTTGCTCGCCCAGCTACAAGAGTGGCAAGACCCAATGCTCGACCGACAAGCAGTGCCCGGGGGGCTATAGCTGTAAGGACGACGGCACCAGCGCCACCCACTATTGCTTCGACAACAAGACGCTGGGCTGCCCGGCGGCCGCCGGCTTCTACTGCTCGCAGTCCAACACCTGCTGGGCCAAGCCGGGCGCCTGCTCGACCTACACCTCGTGCCCGGCCGGCAGCAAGCATCCCAGCGGTGTGATCTGCGGCAGCGCCAGCTACCACGCGGACTGCAACGCCGATCAGTGCGTGGCGAACGGCGTCGTTTCTGACGCGAGCGTGGGCGCCGGCGGCCACGACGCGGGCGCCGGCGGCGTGCTCGGCACGGGCGGAGCGACGGGCAAGGGAGGCGCGGGCGGCACCACCACCATCATTATCATCGGCTCCGGCGGCGCTCCGGGAACCGGGGGTGTGCTCGGCACGGGTGGCATCAAGGACGCCAGCCCTGATGGCATTGGCGGCATTACGGGCACGGGCGGCATCAGGGATGCTGGCGCCGACGGGCGGGGCGGCGTCGTGGGCACCGGCGGCCTCTTTGGCACCGGCGGCGCGACCGGCCGCGGCGGCGCGACTGGCAGCGGCGGCATCATCGGGACGGGCGGCACTACCACGGGGTCCACGCTGTGCTCGGGCACGCCCTATTCCTGCTCGCTCCAGACCTACGCAGGAGATTGTGCGACGGAGAATGGTTGCACCTGGAACTCGTCGACCTCGACGTGCAGTGGCACACCTTCGAGTTGCAACACCTATTCCACGAGCACCTGGTGCATCTACAACAATTGTGATTGGGCTGGTGCGAAGACCTGCGCCTCGACCCCGACCACGTCGTACTGCTCAAGCCTCACAGTTCCGACCACCGACGCGGGCACCCCCGACCTCTGCACGTTTTGCGAGTACAATTCGTGCTGCGGCCAGCTCACGAACTGTGAGAACGACGCCACCGGCAACTGCTACAACAGTTACACCGGGCCTCTCTGGAACGCCTGGATCGACTGCCTCATCAATTGCTGCGGCAGCTCGACCTACTGCGGTTGGTACTGAGGTCGCCCCTTGCCACTTCGCGTGCTTGGCGAGGCCCAGAGCATACGCGGGCCAGCTTCGCCTATGTCGCGAGCTCGGCCAGCTTCTCGCGAACCTCCGCGGCGTGCCCCGCGGCCTTCACTGTCGCCCAGTGATACGCCACCAGGCCCTCGGGATCGATGAGGGCGGTCGAACGGATTACGCCCAAGGTCTTCTTGCCGTAGTTGTTCTTCTCGCCCCAGGCGCCGTACTTGTCCATGACGGCGTGATCGGGGTCGGAGAGTAGCTTCACCTTGAGCTTGTGCTTGGCGATGAACTTGCGGTGGCTCTCGGGCGAATCGGCGCTGCACCCGAACACGGCGGCGTCCAGCTTCTCGAACCCGGAGAGCCCCGAGGTGAACTCGCAGGCCTCGACGGTGCAGCCGGGGGTGTCGTCCTTGGGATAGAAGTAGAGGACGACCCACTGGCCGGCCAGATCCGACAGCTTGACCTTGGCGCCGGTCTCGTCTTGCAACGCGAACGCGGGAGCCTTCTTGCCTATCTCGATTCTGCCCATGCTTGCCTCCTGTGTGTGCGCCGCGTGGACCGGCCAACGTGAGCCGGCACCCGCCCGTGACCCTTGGATGCCGCGGAGGCCGGAAGATTACAGGCGGCGGGTGGCTGGGCGGACAAAATCCTTGTTGGCGGAGCCGGCCTCCGCCAGGATATCGCCGCCTGCCATGAAGCAGTTCCTGGCCACCCTGGAAGTCGGCACGCAGAGCGAGCGTGCGCTGGTGGATATCACCGAGCTGGTGCGCGCCGAGGTCCGCCGCTCGGGGATCCGCGACGGTGTTTGCGCGCTCTATGCCCAGGGCGCCACCGCCGCCCTCATGATCCAGGAGAATGACGATCCCAACATTACGCTCGACGTGCTCGACTGCCTGGAGGGCATCGCCCCGGCCGGTCGCTGGCGCCACGACCGGGTGGATGACAACGGTTCGGCGCACATCCAGGCTGGCATCGTCGGGCCCAGCGAGGTCATCCCGATCCGCGATGGGCGGCTCGCGCTCTCGACCTGGCAGAACGTCTTCCTCTGCGATTTCGACGGCCCCCGCCGCCGCCGCTCGGTGCTGGTCACCATTCAAGGCGAATGACGTCGACTAGCTTGAAGGCGCAACGATTCTGACTTTGCGATTCACGGATCGCCAGATGAGCAGGAGCATCCAGGGGTGGCGGAGGAAGAGGGGCAGCCACTTCAGAATCTGCATTGGCGCGTGACGCTTGAAGAAGTGGAAGAGGTTCTCGTAGGTCCGCTGGACCCCCCTTTCCAGTTCCTCGGCCGTCATGTGGGCCGGCCGGAATACGGCATTGGCCCACCCGTAGTGATCCCGGTCAAGGACCAACAAGCGGCCCTCGCGCTTGAGTTGATCGTAGATCGGCGTGCCCGGATAGGGCGTCAGGATATAGAGAAGGGCGTCTTCCATCCCCATCCGTTTGATCGATGCCTCCGCCGTCTCGAAGATGCGTCGATCCTCGCTGTCGAAGCCGAAGATGAAGAATCCCTGCACCAGAATGCCGTGCTTGTGAAACCGTCGCACGATCTGCCGGTAGTTTTCGATCTTGTTCTGCACCACACCCGCTTGCTGCAAGGAATCCGGATGCACGGTTTGAAACCCGACCTGAACGGAGAAACAGCCGGACTTCCGCATGGCCTTGAGCAGCCTGAGGTTATTGGCGATGGTGGTAGGCGCCTGCACCGACCAGGTGATCTTCAAAGGCGCAATCTTGTCGCACAAAGCGATGGCGTAGTCCTCGTCCGCGAACAGGTTGTCATCCACGAAGAAGACGACCTTCTGCTTCATGCTCCTGAGCTCTTCGTAGACCTTGTCGA
>PNBO01000245.1 GCA_003136095.1 Myxococcales bacterium | reverse complement strand
CCCGACTTGATGACGCCGGCGAAGGCATCGAAGCCCTTCATGAAGCTGACGGGACCCGAGGCCGTGCCGCCCCCGACCAGCAGCTCCTTCGACGAGCGCAGGGGCGACAGGTTGGTCCCGGTACCCGACCCGTACTTGAAAAGCATGCCCTCGGTCTTGGCCAGCCCGAGGATCGACTCCATGGTGTCCTCGACCTTATTGATGAAGCAGGCCGAGCACTGCGGGTCGGCCTCGATGCCGACGTTGAACCAGACCGGCGAGTTGAACGACATCTTCTGCGCCACGAGCAGATGGCGAAGGTCGGCGCGGTAGTTGTCCGCCGATTCCTGGTCGAGGAAGTAGCCGTCCTTGAGCCCCCAGGCCGTGATGGTGTCGGCCACCCGGCTGATGAGCTGGCGCACGGAGCGCTCGCGCTCGGGGGTGCCGTTCTGGCCGCGGAAGTACTTCTGCACGACCACGTTGGTCGCGGTCTGGCTCCACGGCCGCGGCACTTCGACGTCCCGCTGCTCGAAGACCAGCTTGCCGTTCTCGCCGGTGATCGCGGCGGTGCGCAGGTCCCACTCCACCCCGCGGAAACCGTCGTCACCCGCCCGGGTGAAGAACCGCTCGATCTTCATGCCCGGGTTCACCTTGCGCCCCCGGCCACGTTGTCCGCGTTGATCCCGCAGGCTGCCATCCTTGCTCGTTCCCTGGGCCGTCCCATGTTCACTCATTTGGAAATCCAGTCCACCGAGCCGGTTGCCACGTTGACGTCGATTGTCAGTCTTTTCAAGCATCAGAACTCCTCCTCCAACGTTCCGATAAAGTCGTCGCCCTACCTGGAAGCACATTCGCGGGTGCGAAGCCATGCGCTTCCAAGCATGACGTCTGGGCAGAAGAAATCGCCCCAAAAGGCCTCCCTGTCAAATAAAAAACACAATATGTAGTGGTGACCTACATGTGACCACACTATATATTGTGTGTTGCCAATCTGTGGATGGCTTCCCGAATCGCCTTCCGTCACAACCATTTCCCGACCTCGGAGGCCTGTTGATAGAGGTCACATCGTGACCATACATTGCAATACACCGTCCTTCTGTTCCTTCGAGTTGTGTGGGCAGAAAGTGTCGGCCACGCCCTGTCTCGCTTATGATCGTGGGGTGCTTTGGCTCGAAGGAATAGGTTGTCTGCGCCACGGCTGTGACGTGCTCGAGGGGGTGACCCTCGGGGTCTCGGGTGGAGAGCTCGTCGTGGTCGAGGGCTCGCAGGCCTCGGGAAAATCAACCTTGCTCGAAGTGGCCGCGGCCGCACGCTTGCCAGAGCGAGGGGCGGTATGGTTCGCGGGCCGGAACACGGCGACCTTGCAGCGAGCGTCGCTGCCCTTCGTCCGGCGCAACATCGGCTACTACACCGCCGACGCCACGCTCGTCGGCGAGGACAGCGCTCTCGCCAACGTGATGTCGGCGCTCGCCGTGCGCGGCGAGCCGCTGGGCGCGGCCGAGGCCGGCGCCCGCGATGCCCTGGCGTTGCTCCGCGCGCAGGAGCTGGCAGACCGGCAGGTCGCCTCGCTCTCCTCGGGCCAGCGGCGGCTCGTGGCCCTGGCGCGCGCCCTGGCCGGGCCGCCCCCCCTCGTGGTCGCCGACGAGCCCGCCGCCTTGTTGGGCGATGAAGCCCGTGCCCTCGTGATCTCCGCGCTCGCCACCGCTCGCGATGCCGGTGCCGCGGTCCTCGCCGCCACGGCGGACTGTGCTTGGGCCAACGCGCTCGTGGCGGCGGGTGGCCGCAGAATCCACCTCGCCGAGGGACACATCGTCGGCGCCCCCGCGGTGGGACTGGTGCCCGCGCTGACCGTGACGGACGGGCGCGAGGAGCAACCGCCTCGCAGCCTTTCGCTCGAGACGGATGCCGGCGAGCCCGCAGTGCGGACAGAAGGCGCGAAGGGCCCGCGATGAGCTTGGCGTGGACCGCCCGCAACGTGCGCCGCCAGGTCGAGGCCCACCCACGTATCGTCCTCGGCACCTCCGCTGCCTTCTGCCTGCTCGCCCTGGTGGCGGGCGGAGCCACGCTTGGCGCCCGCACCGTGAACCGGTGGGGAGCGTTCGTGGGCCAGAACGTCCACGTCATCGCCTACCTGGCCGACGACGTCGACCAGGAACGCGCCCTTGGCCTGGCGGAGATTCTCGGACGTGCCCCCACGGTCGCGCGGGTCACCGTGGTCGAGCCGGCCCAGGCCCTGGCGCGGCTGGGCGCCATGGCCCTCTCCCTGGCATCAGACGCCAGGCCACTCGAGGGGCTCGAGCCCGCCTACTTTCCGCGTTCCCTCGAGATCAGCCTGGCGCCGGCTGGAGATCTCACCCGGCACGCGAACGACCTGGCGAAGCGCCTGCGCGCCGTGCCCGGCGTCGCCGAGGTGGATGCCATGACCGGTGGCCTTGCTCGCCTGGCGGTCTGGGTCAAGCTCGGCCGCGTGATCGGCCTGGCCATCCTCGTTGCCCTGGGCCTGGTCGCGCTCCTGGCGCTCGTCACGGTCTTCCTGCGTACCCGCGGAACCGTGGCGGAGCGGGCGGCCGTGCTCGCCCAGCTCGGCGAGACACCCGCGGCGATCCGCCTACCCTCCAGCCTGTGGACGGCCATGGCAGCGTTCGCCGGCGGCGGTACGGGCGCGCTCGTTCTCTCCCTGGCCTGGCGACCTGTCCTCGCGCACTTGGAAGACAACCTCGGCATCGTGAGCGCGCATCCGTCGCCGTTGCTCGCCAGCGCCGAAATCGTGGCCGGCCTCGCGTTCATGATCGCCGCCGGCCTGGCCATGGGGTACTTCGCGACGCCGCTCCCGCCGACCTCCGACCATGCGTAGCGGATCGTTGCTCGCGCTCTGCCTGTTGCCGGCGACAGCCGCGGCAGAAACGAGCGCAGACGAGGCGGCCCTTTTCGATCGTCTGACCGCGCGCGAACAGATTCTCGACGGGCAAAGAGCGGCGGCCGAGAAGGTCACTCGGCAGCGCGGCCTTCTGGCCTACCGGCTTTGCCGGCGGCGCGAGCTCGGCTTTGCCCAAAGCCCCGAGAGCCGGCTCAAGGACGCCCGCGCCTTCGACCTCTCCCTGCTGGCCCTGCGGCGCGGCGCCGAGGAAACGAGAACGCTGGCCCGCGAGCTGGACCGGGTACGCACCGAACGCACCGCAATAGAGGCCGCCTTCGTGGCCCGCGCCACGGCGGAGAGCACGACGGACGTAAGCGTGCCACCTCCCTTCCGCACGGACGGCCCCGCGCGCCTCGTCCGCCCGGTACGCGGCGAGGCCGTGGCCGTCCCCGGCTCGCGCCGCGACGGACCGACCAAGGCCGAGCTTCGCCACGACGGCGTGCAGATGCTCGCCCGCTTGAACGAACCGGTGCGCAGCATCGCCGCGGGCATCGTCA
>PNBO01000029.1 GCA_003136095.1 Myxococcales bacterium | reverse complement strand
GGTGGCATTGCGGGGACCCCGCGGCGCCCCCAGCGACGAAGCGGGGGCTGGTGACACCAAGAGCGGGCCGGTGCAGGCGACTTGCTGACAGCTCCCGGCCGAGCAGACGATGCCGGTGGTGCAGACGTGATAGCACCTGCCGCAGTTCATCGGGTCATGGTCGAGCGAGTAGCACCTGGCGCCGGCCCCCAGGCCGCACAGGCTGGTTCCAGGAGGGCAGGAGCCATCGTCCGTGGGCAAGGTCCAAGAGGGATTGGTGGAGTCGCCTGTTGAACCGGCGGTGCCGCCAGCACTGGCGAGAGGCGTCCGGCCGCCGCACGAGATGAGGCAAAGGCCCAGACCGCACCACAGGAGGAATCTTTGCCAACGTCGTAACTCGCTTGCTGCAATCATGCTCGGTGCTTCCCCTCGTGCCACGGACCGCGAGATGCATGTGCCCGACTCGCCCCTGGTCATCGCGCCACGGGTAACTTAGCACGTGTCCCGGACAAAGAGCGGCGGCCGGATGGTGGCAGATGGTCGGCAAGTGCGGGCAAGCCCCGGCCTCNNGGCGACGATTTGGGGGGTCGGGGCCGGGCCTTGGTGGCGGGACGTTGCGGCTTTACGACGGCGCGGGTGCAGTCGGCTTGGCGGCGGTGGGCTGGGTGGTTTCGGCCGTGGTGCCGGCGGGCTTGCGCCGGTCCAGGGTCAGGGTTGACAGGTAGCCGCAGGTTCGGGGGCGTATGGCACGCACTTTCCGGAGGGATCGCACCACTCAGCTCCCGCGGGCGGGGGCGCTCCGGTGGTGCACGGGCTGGCCGCGCAGTCCGTATAGCTCAACAGATTCCCTTCCCGACAGAACAGGACGTAATTGTTGTAGCAGCTCGTCCGCACATAGAGGTTAGGCTCCTCCAACTGCTGGCAGATCGGATGAGGCCCTCCCAGCGTCGCGCAGCTGAATGGAATGCCATTGGGCTGGCACAAGGCGGGACTTTGGCAGTCTGGCCCGATTTCCACCGGATACCCAAGCGAGCACTGGACGGGGACGCTGCCATCGCACACGCCGGCGCCTGGCCACAAGTTGGCGGAAAAGTCGCACAGCGGATCCTTGGCCTCGGTAAGACTGCAAACCGCGCCCTTGGACGAGGCTTTGCATACCCGTGCACCACAGTCTTGATAGTCGCGCCAAACCGTTGGCCCCTGCAACTCGTGGCCTTCGTAACCACAAATCCACGCGCTATTGCCCTCGCATTTGCCCTCGCCAACCCGACAGAGGTCCCCACAACCCAAAGCAGATGCAGTGGTCGTCAAAGCAAGGAAGGCCAGGAAGACTCGCGTGCTGTTCATCTTGTGCTCCCGAATATATCACGCCCGCTAGAGCGAGTTGGCGACCAGCCGGCCGGGCCGACGCCGTCGTCACATAGCGCCTGGGTCACCGTCACGCTTCCCGATTCCCCCGGCAACCCACCTGGCAGCGGGAGGACGATGTGGTGGAGAATCCCGTGGCGTCGCTGTGGTACACATCGACCGCGACGGCCTGCCCTTCGGTGGTGTAGCTGCCCGGTCCAGTGAACCCCTGGGGGATCCCGATGCGCATGACCGAGTAGGAATGTTCATGAGGACCATGCTGCGCGTCTCACGACATCTGTCGCCGCTTGAGCCCACCAGGGGCGACGAGAGCACCGAACGGTTTGAAAGCCGGGCAATTTCCGGATCTTCCACCACAGAGAGCACAGAGAGCGCAGAGGCGTACGAGAATGGAAGGGTTCGGATCCGGATCTGGAACCTCCATCACTCGTCGAAAGGATGCTGAGAGGGTCCTTTCCGTCCCCCGCGATGCGTACCATCAGGCAGAGCCCGCTGGCACGCACGCGGTCTTCCTCCGTCTCTGTGCCTCTGCGCTCTCTGTGGTGAAAACCCCGAAGATCGTTGCGCATTCAAACCGTTCGGTGCTCTAGAGTCGTTCTGCAACCATCCGGCTTGGTCCTTCGCGCGCTGGCGTCGTTGCTCGTCGGTTGCATACGTCGAGTATTCGCCCTCCTCGCGCCTAGCCATCGCGCGAAATTCCGGCGCCATCTGGATGCAATCCGGCCGTGCAACCTGTCGAGGCGGGCCGGTCCGTGCTATGGAACGCGCGTGATTCTCGCCGATCTCATGGACGAGTTCCCGCTGACCGTGCGTGCACGCGGCGGCGCCTACCACCAGAGCCGCGCCGTGCGGATCCTGGCGCACTCCGCCGAGGTCGTGCGCGCGACGGTCGCGGGCACCGAAGCCTATGGGGTCAAGCTCCAGCACCGGCGCGGCACCCTCCTCCTTTCTTGCACCTGCCCGTACTTTATCGACCGCGGCGCCTGCAAGCACTTGTGGGCCACGGTCTTGACCGCGGCGGATCAGGGCGTTCTGGCAGCCCTACCGACGCCCGCGCGGATCCACCTCGACGAGCAGGGGGATCTCCTGGACGAAGACGAGCTCGACGCCGGCATCGAGGCGTTCGCGGGCTCGGTGCGGCTCGGGTNNGTGGGAGCAGTTGCTCGATCATGCGAGGCTAGGAGAAGGGCCACCGCCGCCGTCCGCCCGCCCCGCCACACACGAGCTGCTCTACGTCGTGGACGTCGAGAGGAGCAAGGGAGGCCACCTGACGCTCCAGGTGGTGGAGCAAAAACGGCGCAAGAACGGCACCTTGGGCAAAGAACAGCGCGTGCGCGTGCTCATCGACCAGCTGCCACTACTTGCCGACGAGCACGACCGCACCATCCTGCCGCTGATTCAGACTGTCAA
>PNBO01000058.1 GCA_003136095.1 Myxococcales bacterium | reverse complement strand
CGGCGTGAGGAGCTGCTCCGGCCGTCCGCGGCCGGATGCCAAGCGACGCCCGAGAGCGACATGGGCGCGCAGCGCCCGAAGTCACGCGTAGGCGCAGCCGGGCTTGGCCCGGCGAAGCCAGAGCGCGGGAAGGATTGGAAACCCTCTTGGGGTTTCCAATTCAACGTCCGACGGGCGGGATAGCATCCTTCCCCCGTTGCAGCCGTCCGCGCGCCGAAGCCGAGCGCCGCTCTCCCCGATGTAGCGCGAAGCCAGCCTCCACATGCCAAGCCTTGACGTCCGCCCCACCTCGGCGGAAGCATTGTTGCCATGCTGACGATCGATCTGCGAGGGAAGCGCGCCTTGGTGGCTGGCGTGGCGGACGACGGCGGGTTCGGGTTCGCCATCGCAAAGGCGCTGGCCGAGGCCGGCGCGTCCATCTGCCTCGGCACCTGGCCGCCCGTGCTCGGCATCTTTGCCACCATGCTCGAACGCGGAAAGTTGGATCGTGCGCTCGCGCTCGCGAGCGGGGGCAAGCTCGCCTTCGAGCGCATCTACCCACTCGACGCCGACTACGACGTGGCCGCGGACATTCCTGCGGCCGTGCGCGACAGCAAGCGCTACCGCGACCTGGGCGACGTCAGCATCGGCGGCCTCGCCGAGCGGCTGGCGGCGGAGTTCGGTGGCCAGTGCCTCGACATCGTCGTGCACAGCTTGGCCAACGCGCCCGAGGTGAAGAAGCCCCTGCTCGAAACCAGCCGCCACGGCTATCTGGCCGCGGTCGGCACCAGCGCCTATTCCTTCGCCTCCATGCTCGGCCGCCTTGGCCCGCTGGTGCGACCCGCCGGCTCGTTCCTTGCCATTTCATACCTCGCGGCCGAGCGGGTGGTGCCGGGCTACGGCGGCGGCATGTCGTCGGCGAAAGCGGCGCTGGAGAGCGACACGCGCACGCTGGCCTTCGAGGCCGGCCGCAAGTGGGGACTGCGCGTGAACGCCATCTCGGCCGGTCCTCTTGCCTCGCGCGCCGCGTCTGCAATAGGCGACATCGAGGGCATGATCGAGCATTGTCGCGCAGCGTCTCCAATCCCCGAAGCCATCACCGCCACCGATATTGGAAACGCGGCGTTATTCCTTTCCAGCCCCCTCGCGGCCGGAATCACGGCAACAATCCTCTATGTGGACAAGGGCTACCATGCGATGGGGGTTTCTGGTGACGCATCCCCCACATGTCGTCCCCTGTGAGATGGACTCCCCAAATTCAACATAAGGAGTATAGTGTGCGCAGGAGTCGTCCGTGGGCCAGCCACTACGCCTGTGCACAGCCTTGGCCGCCATCATGGCGGCCTTGAGCGCATCCAGTACGCATGCCGCGGAGCCGACGGCCATCGGACAAGCCGCGGTCGATCGAATGATCGACCTCAACCGAAAGGCGTTCGCTGACTTACAGAACCAGCGCTTCCAGGCCGCCAAGTACTGGCTCGCGGAGGCACTGGTGATCAGCGAGACCGCAGGTCTCGAGAACGACGAGATGACCGCACGCACCTACGTGCATCTCGCCGTCGTCTACCTCACCGGGCTCAAAGACCGCGAGCAGGCCATCCGCCAGTTCACGCTCGCGCTCGAGATCGACCCGAACATCACCATCAGCGCCGGACTGGAGACGCCGGCCCTCAAGTCGGCCTACTTGCAAGCGCGCGAGCAGATGGATCTGCCGCCCAACCCGGACGCCACCGTGGCGCTGGCATCTCCCGCGGCCGAGGTCAAGGCGTCGCCGCCGGCGACTGCGGAGAACCTCGGGCCGCCGCCCGCAGCCGGCGGCGGCACGGGGCACGCCCTGGATCCCGATCTGCCAGCGCGCGTTCCTTCCCCCCTCTACTGTTCCGTGCCCTTCGAGATCCCACACGAACAGGATCTCCTCGTGCGCTGCCTGACCCAGAAGCAACAGAAGCGAGCCAGCGCCACGCTCTACTATCGCCCGGACGGCAGCTCGACGAAGTACGCCGCCTTGCCCATGGCCCACAGCCCGAAGGGCTGGTTGATCGCGGTGATTCCGGGCAGCGATATCAAGGGCAAGTCCCTCTCGTACTACGTCAAGGCGCAGCCTCCCGGCGCCCAGGCTGCGCTCTATAGCGGCTACCCCGAGGCACCGAAAGCCCTTCTCATCAGGACCCTGAGTCCGAGCGATGCCCAGGCGGGTGGCGGAATGCCAGCGACGGAGCCAGTGCCCGGCAGCAACGGCGGGGGCTGGTACCGCCGCGGGCCTGGGGTCGTGTGGCTCGCGCTCGGCACCGGAACCGGCACGGTCTATCACGCACGGGAGCCGGTCGACACCAACACCACGGTCATCGGTACCAACCCTATGTACGTCGAGTCCGGCTTCTCCCCCGCCTTCCTCTTCCAACTCGAGCCGGAGATCGGCTACCAACTCACGCAGCACTTCTCGGTCTCCGCCTTCCTCCGCTATCAATACGCACCCGCGGACGGAGCCGCCTTCACCCCCGCCGCGGGACAACACGCGATCTTGACCTCGGCCGTCGCCGGCTTCGCGCGCGCCCAGTATCTGTTCGGCAGCAGCGGCAACTTCCAGTCCTATTTCTCGGGCGGCGCGGGCCTGGGAAGGAGCTTCCTGGCCGTGGTCGACAAGCGTTGCGACGCCAATCTGTGCACCCTCGACCACAGCGACACCCTGCACGGGGGCCTGCTGGGCCTGACCGCCGGCCTGGGTTTGATCTATCGCTTCTCGCCGAGCTTCGGCCTGGTGGTCGACGTCAAGGAGATCATGACCGTGCCCAAAGTTATGGCGTTGACCGAGTTCAACTTGGGCTTCGAATTCGCGCACGCCTTCCACACGCAGTCCGCGCCCAGGCGCGCGGATAGCGAGGATCTCGTCGCCTGGCGGTAACGTTCGTCGTGGATCTCCTGGCCTTCATTCGCGCAGAGGTGCTGCCGCATTTCGCCGGCCTCGACGGCGCGACGGTGGCGCCCTTGGGCGGCGGCCTCATCAATCAGACCTTCCTCGTCGAGGGCGGCGGCGAACGCTTCGTCCTGCAGCGGTTGGCCGCCATCTTCCCGCCGGCCATCAACGACAACATCGCGGCGGTGACCCAAGCCCTGGCCCGCGCCGGGCTCGCGACGCCACGGCTTCTGCCCGCGCGCGACGGACGGGCCTGCGTCGAGCTGGGCGGCGAAGGTGGCGTGTGGCGATTGCAGACCTTTGTGGCCGGGGTGGTTTTCGACAAGGTGCAAAGCCCGGCGCAGGCGGCGGCGGCCGGCGAGCTGGTTGCCCGCTTTCACCGCGCGCTCGACGGGCTCGACCACGCCTTCGTTGGTCTGCGCGAGGGCGTGCACGACACCGCGAACCATCTGGCGCGATTGCGCAAGGCGCTGGCGCGGCATCCCCGCCACCGTCTGATCGGTCAGGTCGGGCCACTCGCCGAGCGCATTCTCGCCCGCGCGGCGGCCCTGGCGCCCCTGCCCGAGCTGCCCCGCCGCATCTGCCACGGCGATCTCAAGCTGAACAACATCCTCTTCGCCGGCGATGCGCCGCCTTTGCGCGAGACGGCGGTGTGCCTCATCGATCTCGACACCGTGGGCCCCATGTCCCTGGCCTACGAGCTCGGCGACGCCTGGCGCTCGTGGTGCAATCTCGCCGGCGAGGACACCGAGCAGGCGCGCATCGATCTCGAGGTCTTTCGGGTTTCCTTCGCGGGCTATAGCGGCGCCCTTGGCCGCGCGCTGTCGGAGGACGAACGGCACGCTCTCCTCGGCTGCGTGGAGTGGATCAGCCTCGAGCTCGCCAGCCGTTTCGCGGCCGACGCGCTCAACGAGAGTTACTTCGGCTGGGATCGCCGGCGCTACCCGGGCCGGGGCGAGCACAACCTGGTGCGCGGCCAGGGCCAGCTTGCCCTGCACGACGCCTTCGCGGCGACCCGCGGCGAGCGTGCGGCGATCCTCGGTCTGTGAAGCTGACGTCAATCCGCCCGGCTGACACATCGCGCGCATGGGCACAGCGGCCACGGGTGACGAATGCACGACAGGTCTGTCGGTATTCTGACAACAAAATTGGCGCCCAGCCGAGGAACGCGGCTAGCTCGCTGGGCTTCGCTGCGGGCGTCTTTCGGCACGCAGCTTGCTTCGGGAAACCGTACCGAGGGTATTTGCATGAGCCGCATCCCTGAGCCTTGCCTTTCCTCCCAAATTCCCGATTCGCTCCTCCCACCATCGACCGGAGCGAAGGGCGGCCCCCACCTGGCTTTGTGCCGCGAACCAGGGACCATGTTCGACACCATGGAAACCAGGTTCTTCAGTGAAGGCGAGGAGCTGTCGGTAACGCCACCCACCGGGGATGGTTGGGACGAGGTGACAGCCAGCATCCCGCGCCGACGCCGCAAGGCTGCGCTCGCGTCCTGGGCCGCAGTGGCCGCCACCTGCGCGGTGCTTGGGGTCCTCGCCTTCCGGCATGCGCACCACAATGCCGAGCCAGTCAGCCCCGCGAACCAGATGCCCACAGCCGTGCCAGCCTACGTCGCCCCCAGCCAAGCCACTCCCGTCCCGGCCGCTCGTCAAGGAGAAGCTGCCGAACCGGCCGAACCTGCCGAACCTGCCAAGCTCGCCGAACCTGCCGAGGCTGCTCCTCCCCCAGCAGCGGCCGGGACTCGTGCTGCCCAACCGGACAGCAGCGCATTCGATGCCTGCAAGAAAGCCTACGACCGACACCGTGGCAGGGACGTGCTGGTGAGCTGCGGGCGGGCGTTCGCGAACGATCCCCGTTCGGCGGAGATCGCGGTCATGCTGGCCAAGACCGAATTCGACCGCGGCCGCTTCCGCCAGGCGCTCGATTGGGCCAAGAAGACCGTCGCCCTCGACGAGAACCAGGCCGATGCCTACGTCTTTCTCGGCGGCGCCGAGCAGGCCTCCGGCCACGAGGCGGCGGCCAAGACCGCCTACCAGCGCTACCTGCAACTCTCCCCCAAGGGCCGCTACGCCGCCGACCTGCGCGCGGTCCTGGGTTCGCTGTAAGGGAAGCTCGCAAACCCCGCCGCCTGGACGTAGAACCGGGCGAGGATTCCGCGTTCCATGCAACGAGTCCTGTGAGGAGAAGCCATGCTTGACTTGCACAACCGGACAGCATCCACCAGGAACCATGGTTGGCGGCGGGGTCTCCTGTCGCTGGCGTTGCTCCTGTCGGCGTGCGGTCGGACCGAGCTCCTGCCGCCCAGGTGCGTGTTGCAGGTCGAGGCGCAGGCGGTCGACTTCGGCGATGTGGCTCCCGGGTCCAGTGCCAGCAGAAACATCGGCGTCGCCAACCCGGGATCGGGGGCCTGCCTGCTCGCGAATCCGCGCATCGCCGACGGGTCCGACCCGGGATTCGCGCTAGGGGAATTCTCTCCGTCGGCGCTGGTGATCACCCCCGGACACCGGTCGACCATCCCCGTGTCTTTCGCACCCCCCGATGTCTGGCCGCCCCTCGACCGCGCCGGCACGTTGGTCTTGGAATCCAACGATCCGACCCGTCAGCGTGTCGAGGTGCCGCTTACGGCGCGAATCCTCTCGAACTGCACGCTGAGCGTTTCCCCATCGGGCCACGACTTCGGCCACGTCGCGCTCGATGCATCGAGCACCGCGATCGTCCATATCGAGAACACCGGCAATGGCCCCTGCGCGCTCTCGGGGCTGGGCTTCGCCGCCGGTAGCGATGCGCAGTTCGCCCTTGCCCCGTCGCCGGAGACGGCCTTCATCCTGGCGCCTGGCGACCAGCTCGATGTCCCCGTGTCCTTTTACGCGGTTGATGCCTCGGCGCCCCATCATCGGACCGCCCAGTTCACCTGCCAAAGCACCGACCCGAAGAGCCCGACGGTCTCGGTTCCGCTGTCCGCCGACATCGACGTAGGCTGCTCGTTGACCATCTCGCCAACGAGCTTAAACTTCGGCAACGTCATCCTCAATACGGGGACCAGCGCGCAGGTCAGCCTGGGCAACGACGGTAGCGCGGCTTGCCAGGTCTCGGGCATCACCCTCGCCGCGGGAACCGATGCGGGCTTCTCGCTCGACCCCGGACAGACCCCCGCCTTCACCGTCGAACCGGGCGCGCAGCAAAGCATTCCCGTCCGTTTCGACGCCTTCGACAGCGCGCCGCCGCACCTCAAGACCGGCACGTTGGTCTTTCAGACCGGCAACCCCCGCGCGCCCGACGGCTCGGTGCCGCTCTCCGCCTACGTCAACACCGTGTGCGTGGAGGCCAGCCAGTGGATCTACACCGTCGATAGTGGCGGCCTGCTCTCGAAGTTCGATCCGGCCACGCTGACCTTCACCAGCATCGCCACGCTCAATTGCCCCGGCAATGGGGGCCCCAACTACTCAAGTCCCAACTCGATGGCCGTGGACCAGAACGCGGTCGCCTGGGTCGCCTACCTGGACGGAAACCTGTTCAAGGTCGATACCAGCACGGGCAAGTGCGAGGCGACCAGCTTCCAGAACAACCAGGTGGGCTTTTACCAGTTTGGCATGGGGTTCGTCTTCGACCCGTCCACGGGAAACGACACCCTGTACATCGCCGGCAGCAACTCGAGCTTCGGCACCACCTCGACGCTGGCCACGGTGGCCTTCCCTTCCCTCGCCGTCACCCCCATCGGAATCATCGACGCCGGGCTGCCCGAGCTGACGGGGACCGGCGATGGCGAGCTGTGGGGCTTCATCGCNNTCGTTCTGGCTCTTCCTCGACAGCTCGGTCTATCAGGTCTCGCGGGACGCGCTGGACGACGTCCAGTGGGTGGCCACCTACGGCCACGGCTTGATCGTCGGCGCCGGCGTTTCGACCTGCGCGCCCGTGCAGCGACAGTAGGTCGTTCCAACCCCGGGTCAGGCGCCGCCACGCCGCGATTGTCGCGGCGCGGTGTCCACCGTGAGCCAGGCCACGCCGCCGTCACGCTTGCCTTCAGAAGACTGCCCAACTTGCCGATAGAAGTCGCCGGATGACGAGCTATCGACCGAGCCGCAGGTGGCGCAAGCGCGGGCATGGACTCGACCCCGGAGGCAGTCATGAGACTGGGTGAAATCCTCGTCAAGCAGGGGCTGCTCGACCAAGCCCAACTTGCCTCGGCATTGACCCACCAGCCCGCGCAAGGCACGCGGCTGGGAACCTATCTTGTCGAGCAGAACATCCTGACCTGCGATCAGGTCGCGCTGGCCCTGGCCGAGCAATTCGGGGTCCCGCCCGCACTGGAGGCCGACTTCCTGCGCGCCGAAGCAGCGCTGCGGAAGCGGTTGGTAGTCCACCAGGCCATCGAGCTGCAAGCCATTCCTCTCTTCTTCATCAACCCGCGCCGCGTGGCCGTGGCCATGGCTAATCCGGCGAACCAGCGGGCGCTCGACCGGCTCGCGTTCATTCTCAGCGCCACCGTCGAGCCGCTGGTGGCACCCGAGGTGGCGCTCACCCGGCAGTTCGAAATCCTGTACAGGGTCAGGCGCAAGCGCGCCGTGCCCGTCGCGAGTCTGGCGCTCGACGCGCCGCCGGCCCATCAACCGGTCGAGGCGCGAATGTCGGAGCCCGAGAGCTCCGAGATCCGCCCCGCCTTGCGCTCGCACCGCCGACGGCCGCCAGCCCCACGCCTCGCGCCACTGGAGCCCGGCAAAGGCAGGCCCGAACCCGCCGCCCCCGTCACGCCGATGGAGGACGCCCTCTGTTTCACGCCGACGCCGCTCTCGTCGCTACCGCGGACCCACGTCCGCACGCCGCCGACGCCGACCCGGGTGGTCTTGCGCCATCCGTTGACCCCCATCGTGGTGCCCATCACCAGCGCGGGCGCCCAGCTCGCGGTCGAACAGATCCGCTTCGCCACCGACCAGCAGGATCTTTCCGACAACCTCTTCACCTTTCTGCGCGCCGGGTTCGGCGTGGGCGCGCTGTTCGCCGTGGCGGGCGCCATGGCCCAGGGCCTTTTCGGCTTTTCCGACGGGCGGGTGTGTCCCGAGGTCGAGAACCTGCGTTTCTCGCTTTCGTTGCCGTCGTGCTTCCGCATCGCGCGCAGCCGGCGTGCGACCTTCCGTGGCTCGCCGCCGCCCGACGGGCGGGTCGTGCACGGGCCGTTGTGGACAGCCTTGCACAGCCAGCCGCCGACCGAGGTCCTGGTCTCGCCGGTCATCGTCGATGGCCTGGTGACGCTGCTCCTCTACGCTCAAGGTGAGTGTGGTGGCCGCATCAACGACCTCGCGGCCAGCAAGATGAAGCAAGTGTGCGAGGCCCTCAGTAGCTCACTCTTGCGCCTGGCCGTGTAGCCAGGATTCAGGCCCCGGAACCATGCGGCGGAAGCTCACGCCCGTGAGGAGCATGATCGGGCGCTTGCCGGCCAAGTTGTGGAAACGCCAAACCCTGTCTACCGATCGCACTCCGCGCGACGGGTTTGGGCATCGCCAGCAAACGATCCATTGGGATAGCGACGCAGGTACTCATCGAGGAAAGGACGTGCCGACTCGCAGCTCTCCTCTAGACGGAACGATGCCAGCAAGGCCAACACCTCGGAGCCGTGGGGAGAATCGGGGAATTGCTTGAGGAACGACGCCAGGCAGGCGTTTGCGGAAACGCGCCTCTTGCTCGCCACCTCGACCCGGCAGCGCAGGTAGTGGGCCGGTTCGGCAAGCGACGGCGCCACGTCCGTCCTACCCAGCCTCTCGAGTTGCTGGCGAGCACTTTCCCAATCTCCGTCGGCAAAGGCGAGACGGGCGAGCTCATAGCGAGCAGTGTTGGCCACGCGCTCTTGGGGGAATCGTTCCACCAGCGATTGTAGCGATCGCTTGGCGCCGACCACGTCGCCGGTCCGCATCCTCGCTTCGGCATCGTCATAGAGTGCCGCCGGGCTTTCGCCGGCTGGCGACTCGCTGCGGCCCCGCTGCAACCCGTTCGAGGCCTCCAGCTCTTGCGAATCACGTCGTTGGGTCCGCGACTCGGCCTGAACGCGTCCTTGCCGGTCGGGCCGCGGGGTCGTCTTCTCGTAGGACGGGAATGCAGCCATCCCGTTCTCGGCCACCGCGAGTGTCGTCTTGCCGGGCAACACGATCGTGTCGACGCGCCGGACGCGTGAGCCATTGGCCCGCGGTTGTCCGGCATCCGGACCCAGCAGGACTTGTGTGGGGCCACTGGGCAACCGCGCGGCCAGGGGCGGAGTTCCCAGCAAGAGATGGCCAATCCAGACTGGCCCCACGTTGGAATCGGCGGAAACGGAAAGCACCCCCGAGATGCCGTCAGCCGGACGAACCGTGGCGTCGTGTTCGGCAAGCAGCTCGGCTATGGATTTGCTGAGGGGGACAGGTGCGCCATCGCCGCTCGCCAGAGAGCGACCCGCGGCGACCGGCATCGTTCGACCGTCGTTGACAACGGTGACCTTGCCACGCGCAACCGAGACTCGCGTTCCACCGGCGGCCGCCTCGATCGCGAACAGTGTCCCCACCACCACTGTCTCCGTACCTAGCGAGCGCACGCGTAGCTTGCGTTCCCATCGATGGTTCCAGTCGCACAACAGGACGCCGCGGTCGAGCGTCAGCACCAGCGCCTGCGCATCGTTGGCAAGGACCGTGAGCGCCGCCGGCCCCAAGAGCGTGATCCACGCTTCGTCGGCGACCATGGCCCGCACCAGACCACCGGTTGGAACATCGATTCGACTTCGCTTTCCGTCGAGAAGTTCGACGGGAGCCGTGCCTGAAACCAAGTACGCGGAAATCGCAACCGACGCCTCCGGCTGCGCGTTCTCCGGCACGGTGGACGGACTCGTGGCCTTGGCTGTGCGGTCGGCTCTCGGTCGAGCGCCTGGCCACACCAACAACATAAGCAATGCTACGGCCGCGCCGCCAGCCCCGAAGGCGAGTGGGAATTTCCACGACCTGACCCGCCGACGATGCTCGCCAAGCTTCGACTCGATCCCCGCCCACACGCGCGCAGAGTGGAGATCGTCGATCGTGGGTTCGGCCTTTCGCAAACACGCGAAGGCTTCGTCCTGGGGCGTCGTTCCGTTCATGGCAAGGCGTCCTTTCGCGCTTTGCGTGCGCTCTTCTGCTCAAGCTCGCGCCGCGCCTGCAATACCCGCTGCTTGACCGCATCCTCGCTGGCCCCCATCACGGCCGCTGCTTCGGCCAGAGTCATGCCTTCGATGGCGACCAGCGCGAAAGCGATGCGCTTCTTCGGCTTCAGTTCGTCGAGCAGCAAGAAAGCCTGAGCCACCTGCTGGCGTTGCTCGGCCCGCATGTCGGGTGATGCGCTCGGTTCGACCAACTCGTCGAGCTGCGACTGCGAGAACGGCAACCATTTGCGGCGGCAGGCGCCGGTCAGGTGTTCGTAGCTGACATTCACGACGATGCGGTGGAGAAACGTCGTGAGCCGGGCATCGCCACGAAAACGCGGCAGCGCCCGGTGAAGACCGAGGAAGCTCTCTTGCAGCAAGTCGTCGCGTTCGGCGATCGGGCCGAGCAAACGGGTGAGCCGGGCGTAGACCCAGCACACGTGCTTGCGGTAGAGTTCAGAGAACTTTCGCTCATCCCCGGCGCGCACGGCCTCGACCAGGCGAATGTCCTCGAGATCGCTGTCCGATCGCGACGGGCAGGGGCCATGCGAATCCTCGGCCACCGATCTCGGATTCACGGCTTCATCTCCCAGCCAAGTCCGAGCCCCAGCCACGGCGCGAATCTGGGTGTCGCGAACGTCACCTGCGAGCCCGGGACGCGCACAGCCGTCCGATTGGCGAAGGCGTCGATGCCGATGCTGGCCACCAACTGCATTCTGCCGAGGGCCGCAACCGCAACCGTGGCGTTCGCTCCCCCGCCGAGGAGCGCCCCGCTATGCGATGTTGCACCCGTGAGCTCGTAGGGAACGACGACGGGTTCCAGGGCAACCCCCACGGGGCCCAAGAGCACTCCTGCCCCAGCGCGAATCGGCCAGGCGTTCATCTCGGCATCGCCAAGCTGTCCCGAGTGCCCAGTTCCGCTGTACGACCAACCCACGGCGGCATGCAGCAGGACCGCCTCCCAATAAACCGCAACATGGGCCGATACCGCGTAGATGGTCGCTTCCGCATTGCCGAGGCCATGCGCCAGCTCAGGCTGGACCGCCACGCGCGCGCGCGACGAAGAACCGGTGGACCTCGCGAACGTCGTCCGTGCGGTGGGATCGTGTCCCGGAACAGGCGCGGGGACATCCGCTTCCTCGAGCAGCAGATCGGTTGCATTGAGCGCGACCATGCGCAACGTGGATTCGCTCTCTTGGCCTCCGATAGCGATGATTCGGCGCTTGTCGTCGAGCCGAAGCTCGATCTGGTTTGCGCCGAGCGCGCGCACCACGAGCGGGGCGCCTCGATGAAAACCATCCATGCGCTGCACCCGCGCGTAGATGGCCCGTTCGAGCTCGCCACTCGGGAAGGGCAGCTCGCCGATGGTGACGAGATGGAAGCGGCTCTCGGCCGTGCCGCCTGTCGGACTCGGCGCCCCGCCTTCCTCGAAGGTCACCACGCAGACAAGCACTGCCACCCAGCTGTGCATGTCTGATTAGTCTATGCGACCTGGCCGCGGGGAAATTCTTTTTCCATTTCCCTCCGCCCGCCAGACCAAGCAGGTACCATTTCAAAGGAGGTCGTCCGATGAGAAGAGCCACACCTCTTGCACTCCACCATGCGGTCGCAGGGACACTTGCCGCCGGGTTGTTGCTCGCCGGCTGCTCGACCCAGTATCTGGACGCATCGCCAGCGGTCCTCGACGCCTCAACGAACAACCTGGACGCCCTGGCGGCCGGCCAGATGAGCACGACCAAGCACGCGGGGCTCAATCTGATCAATGCGATTTTCGACAGCTCGCAGCTTCTGCACATCGATGTCGACGGAACCTATTTCGGCGCTGACAGCGGGCCAGGTAACCGGTTCGCAACGATGGGCTCAGGCCCGCTCCAGAATGGCGTGATCCCTACCGTGCCCGATTGCTTCCCGGACGGCACGCACACCTTTGCGCTGGTAAGCGAGAACGGGCAAAAGATCATCGAAACCGAGCAGAACTTCGTCGCCGGGGCCTGGAACCTCATGTACGTCTACGGCTCGATCAGCAGTCCCACGTTCAAGTTCTTCACGGAGCCGGTACCCGGTGCCTCGAATAAGGTGTGGGTTCGCATGGTGAACCTGATGACTACGCAAGAGCCAGTCAACGTCGTGTCCTGCACCGAGGCTGCATGCCAGACTCCCGTGATCAGCGGCCTCGCCTACGGAGAAAGTTGGGCGGCGGAGGTGTCCACAAGTGTGTATGGCTTTGCCTTCACTTCGCCGGCCGGCGGCTCATTGGTGGCACCCGCTGCACTCTGCACAACGCAGTCTCCAAGTCCGACCACGGCTCGCGAGTGTGCGGTCATGAGTGGCTCGACCATTTTCACCGGGCCTGGACCGTACTAGGTGCGTGAGTTTCGTGGGCAAGTTGGCTCGCCGAGCTCGCCGCCGACTAGGCTCTGGTCGCCGTCGGAGAGCGCCTTGTCGGGAGCGGGATGCGCCATCACGGCCGACCGATCCAGCGTGTTCTGGGTGGCGCTCTCGAAGGTGACAATCCGCCGAATGCTCCAAGGACTCGGTGCGCGGATGCAGTCTCACCGTCCGGCTACGCGAATTCCGCAGCTCAGGCGGGGAACACCTCGAACGATCCCATTGCCAACGCGGCGTCGCGCATTTGGCGATCGAAGGTGACGAGGCCGCGCGCGTCGGCGAGGGCGGCCACGGCCAGGTGCAGGCTGTCGGCTGCCCGTAAGGCAATCTGGCGTCCGACCGTCAGGAGGATTCGCTCGGCTTCCCGGTGCGTGGCGGCCGTGAGATCGAGGAGACGGAATTCTCCAGCTCGCAGGTCGCGAAGGAGCTGGCTGTAGATTCGCCGTCCTGCCAAAGCGCCGAGGCTGCCCTCGCGCGCGCGGCGAGCGACCGCGGAGGTCAGCTCGGTCACGGCCAACTCGGAAAGCAGGATGTCGCGCCGACCGATCAGGGCAGCATCGAGGACATCGCTATCCGATTCCTGAATGTAGAGCTTGGCCAGGGCGCTCGTGTCCAGGTAGAGAGGGCTAGATTCGATCCGCACGATCTTCCACGACGGCGCTGGAGAGAGCGGGAACGCAGCGGCCGATGGTAGCCCGGAAGCGCCTATGGCTCCGGAAGGCGCGGGGCGATTCGTCGCGCAAGGGAACCAGGCGCGCCACTGGCCTGCCGTGTTCGGTTAGCACGATTTCTCGTCCCCTCCGCACCTCAGCCACCAGTGCGGACAGCTCCTGACGCGCCTCGCGAATCCCCGCTTGCTTCATGATTCCATGATTGTGCTACAAGTAGCACATGCAGGCAAGGCCTGCCTGGCAGAAGACGCGGCGCTACAGCGCATGTCGTTCCCTTACCCCCTCACCCGTCCCAGCCCCTGCATCAGCTTGCCGAACTCACCGTAGGTCAAGCTCTGGTCGCCGTCGGACAGCGCCTTGTCCGGCTCGGGATGAACCTCGATGCTCACTCCGTGCGCCCCACAGGCGCGGGCGGCCCAGGCCATGGGCGCGACGTAGGCGCGGCGGCCGGTGCCGTGGCTGGGGTCGACGATGACGGGCAGGTGCGTACGCTCACGCAACACCACCACGGCGGACAGATCCAGGGTATTGCGGGTGGCGCTCTCGAACGTGCGGATGCCGCGCTCGCAGAGCACGACCTGACCGTTGCCCTGGGCCAGGATGTACTCGGCGGCGGCCAGCCATTCCTCGATGGTGCTCGACATACCCCGTTTGAGCAGCACCGGCCGGTCGACCTTGCCGACGGCGTTGAGCAGCGCGAAGTTCTGCATGTTGCGCGCGCCGATTTGCAGCATGTCGGCCTTCTCGGCGACCGGGCGCACCTGCTCGGGCGACATGACCTCGGTCACGATGGGCATGCCCGCCGCCTTGCCGGCTGCGGCCAGCATGTCGAGCCCCGCGAGACCCAAGCCCTGGAAGGCGTACGGCCCCGTGCGCGGCTTGAAAACCCCGCCGCGCAAGATGTGCGCGCCGGACTCGCGAACTTGCCGCGCGGTCTTTTCGATCATCTCGGCCGACTCGACCGAGCACGGGCCGGCGATGACCACGAAGCCGTCGCCGCCGATGAGCAGGTCGCCCACGCGCACCAGCGTGTCGGCCGGGCGCGTGGCCCGGTCGGCGAGCTTGTAGTGTTTCGAGGCGCGCGCCGCGGGCTTGAGGGGCACGACGGCCGCAGGCGCTTCACCGGCGGCCGACTCCGCGGCGGGGCGCAGCTCGCTCGCCTGCGCGGCCTGCGGCGTGGCCTTGGCGGGGTAGCAACCGAGCACCTTGAGATAGAGCGCCTCGGTGCGCAGGGCCTCGAGCGCGGTGGCCACGCGCGGCTCGGCCACGTTGCCCTCGAAGTCGATGAAGAACATGTACTCCCACGGCCGGTTGGGACGCGGTCGCGATTCCAGCTTGGTCAGGGACAGGCCGTACTCGGCCAGCACCTGCAGGCAACGCAGAAGCGCGCCCTTCTCGTGCCGGGTCGAGAGGATGAGGCTGGTCTTGCACGAGACGCGCTCGTCGACCGGGACCGGGGCCCGCGCCAGCGCCACGTAGCGCATGAGGATCTCGTCCTGGTTGCCGATATCGCTGCGCAGGATCACCAGCCCGTGGGCGCGCGCGGCCTCGGGCGAGCCCACCGCGGCCAGCGTGGGATCCTTGGCCTCGGCCACCGCGCGCATGGCATCGCGCGAGTCGGCGAATGGCGTGGTCTGCACCTGCGGCAGCCCGTCGATGAAGGCCGAGCACTGCTCGAGTGCGAGCGGGTGCGAGTAGATGCGACGCAGGGCCGGCAGGGGCGCGTCCGCGACCGCGGCCAGGCACAGCTCGATCTTGAAGGAATCCTCGCCCACGATGTGCAGGTCGCGCTCGCGGAGCACGTCGTAGATCTGGTTCACGCTGCCCGCCACGGTGTTCTCGATGGGCAGGAAGGCGAGGTCGACCTGGCTACTCGCCAACTGCTCGATAACCTGGGTCAGCGAGGCGAGCCCGACGAAACGACCACTCAAACCCCGGCCGGCCACGTATTGCTCGGCGGCCAGCTGGTTGTAGGTGAGGGGCTGGCCCTGGTAGGCGACGGAGACGTTGCTGCGATCGCTGTCGACCAGGGTGGCGACCTGGCGGCTGACCGAGTAGTCGATGAGCTCGGAGAAGATCTTGCGGGCCAGCGGAGCCGAAATGCCGAGCGAGCTGGCCAGGTTCTCGACCCGCGCCAGCACCGCGCGCTCGCGCTCGGGATCGCGAATCGCCGTGGCATGCTCGGCCTTGGCCTTGGCGATGAGGCCAACGGTCTGCAACCTGCGGGCCAGCAACCGGACGATATCGTCGTCGGTCTGGTCGAGTTGCTGGCGTAGCTCGGTGAGGGAGGGCACAGAGGGATCCTGGCTCATGGGAGCGGCAAGTCTAGCCGGAAACGGAGGATTCACCACAGAGGGCGCAGAGGGCACAGAGACGGACCGGAGGAAGAAGGGTTCGGATCCGGATCCGGAAACCCCTTCTGCTTCCGACCTCTGCGCTCTCTGCGCTCTCTGTGGTGAAAAATCCGGAGTATGCTTCGCCGCACCACAACCGGAGAGCCACGAGAATACCCATGAAAGACCACGTCTTGATTTTCGATACGACCTTGCGCGACGGCGAACAGGCCTTGCCGGCCAGCTTGTCGGTGGGACAAAAGATCCGCATCGCGCGCCAGCTCGCGCAGCTCAAGGTCGACGTCATCGAAGCGGGATTTCCCATTTCGTCGCCCGGCGACTTCATCTCGGTCGAGACCATCGCCAAGGAGATCAAGGGGCCCATCATTTGCGGCCTGGCCCGCGCCATCGACAAGGACATCCTGTCGTGCGCCGCGGCCGTGCGCCCGGCCAAGCGGCCCCGCATCCACACCTTCCTCGGCACCTCGACCATTCACCGCGAAAAGAAGTTGCGCCGCTCGCAGGGCGAGATCCTGGCCATGGTCGCGCAGGCGGTGAAGCTGGCGCGCAGCAAGTGCGGCGACGTGCAGTTCTCGGCCGAGGACGCCGGCCGCACCGAGCGCGACTTTCTGTGCCAGGTGGTCGAGACCGCCATCAAGAACGGGGCCGGCACGGTCAACATTCCCGACACCGTCGGCTACACCACGCCCGAGATCTTCGCCTCGATCATCGACGACCTGTTCAACCGCGTGCCCAACATCGACAAGGCGGTCATCGCGGTCCACTGCCACAACGACCTGGGCCTCGCCACCGCGAATTCCATCACCGCGGTCAGGCACGGCGCGCGCCAGGTGGAATGCACCATCAACGGCATCGGCGAGCGCGCGGGCAACGCCGCCCTCGAAGAGGTCGTGATGATCATGAACGTGCGCCGCGATTACCTGAATGTCACCTGCGGCGTCGACACCACCGAGCTCATGCGCTCGAGCCGGCTGGTGCGCGACGTGTGTTCGATGCCGGTGCAGCCCAACAAGGCCGTGGTCGGCAGCAACGCCTTCGCGCATTCCTCCGGCATCCACCAGGACGGCATGCTCAAGGCCAAGTCGACCTACGAGATCATGACCCCGCAATCGATTGGCCTGCTCGACAACAAGATGAATCTGACCAGCCGCTCGGGCAGTCACATGGTCAAGAACCGCCTGCAAAGCCTCGGCTACCGCGAGCAGGACATCGACCTTGATACCTTCCATCCGAAGTTCAAGGCCCTGGCCGACAAGAAGGGCACGGTCTACGACGACGANNTACCTCAACGTGACCGGCGGCATGGGCGTGATCCCGACCGCCACCGTGCGCATCGTGAGCGAGGGCAAGGTCAAGCAAGAAGCGGCCAGCGGCGACGGCGTGGTCGACGCCACGACCAAGGCCATCGACCGCGTCGTCGGCTTTGCCATCGAGGTCAAGGACTACCACCTCGACGCCATCAGCGAGGGTCGCGAGGCGCAGGGCCGCGTGAAGATCGTCGCCATCGCGCCCGAGGGCACCTTCACCGGCGTGGGCACCAGCACCGACATCGTGGAGGCCTCGGCCAAGGCCTACATGGACGTCGTCAACAAGATCTGCCGCATGCGCAAGTACGCCCCCCGGCTGCGCGGCAAGCGGGCGAAGGCGTCGCTGTAGCGGTCAGCCCGCCCGCCGCCAGCGCGCGCCGATCCGGCCACGCGGCCTTGATACACCTTGTAACCGTCCGGATTGATCGAACATCACAGCTGTATCATGAGTCAGTCGCAAGCATCGGCGCACCCCACGCCGCCCCGGTGGCTGCTGCTCATTCACCAGATCCCGCCCAGGCCGGCCTACCTGCGCGTCAAGACGGGGCGCCGCCTGCAGCGACTGGGCGCGGTCGCCATCAAGAATTCCGTCTACGCGCTGCCCAAGAGCGACGCCGCGCACGAAGACCTGCAGTGGGTGTTGCGGGAGATCGTGAACGGCGGCGGAGACGCTTCGTTGTGCGAGGCCAATTTCGTCGACGGGCTCACGGACGAGGACGTCGAGGCCCTCTTCCACGCCGCGCGCAAGGCCGATTACGGCGAAATCGCCGCCGAGGCGCGCCAGCTCGAGCGCGCGCTGCCCAGACGCGGACACGCGCCGGCCAAGCGGCTTCGCTCCCGGATCGAGAGCGAGCTCGCGCGCCTGACCAAGCGTTTGGGCGAGGTCAAGGCCATCGACTTCTTCGGCGCCTGCGAAGGTGAGCTGGTTGCGGCGCTCATTGCAGGCATCGCGGATCGCTTGCGACCGGCGCCGGCCACAGCGCCTGCTCCCACCTCCCCTCCCGCCGCCTTGCACGGACGGACCTGGGTCACGCGAGCCGGCATCCACGTCGACCGCATGGCGAGCGCCTGGCTGATCCGGCGCTTCATCGACCAGGCGGCCAGGTTCAAGTTCGTGCCGGCGAGAGGACATCGCCACCAGGCGGGCGAGCTGCGCTTCGACATGTTCGAGGCGGAATTCACCCATGAGGGCGACCTCTGCACCTTCGAGGTGCTGCTCGCGCGCTTCGCGCTCGACGATCCCGGTCTGCGCGCCATCGCCGAGATCGTCCACGATATCGATCTCAAGGACGGCAAGCACGGCCGGCCGGACACGCCCGGTTTCGCGCGAGTGGTCGCCGGCATCGCGCTGGCGCACCCGGAAGACGATGTCCGCCTGGAGCGCGCGAGCGCGGTGTTGGACGACCTCCATCAGTTGTTCCGGCGAACGGCGACCCAAGGCACCGGAACGAAGCCATGATGAGCTTGCGCGAGATCTTCTGGTACTTCCTCAAGCTCGGCTGGCTCGCCTTCGGCGGGCCGGTTGGCTAGATCGGCCTGATGCACTTGCAGGTGGTGGAGCGCCAAAAGTGGATTCGCGAGGAAGAGTTCCTGCGCGCCCTCAACTTCTGCCACCTCCTACCCGGACCCGAGGCGCTCCAACTCGCCATCTACATCGGCTGGAAGAAGGGCGGCTATCTTGCCGGCGGGCTCGCGGGCTTGCTCTTCCTCCTGCCAGGTTTCATCACCCTGACCGCGCTGGCGTGGGTCTACGTGACCTTTGGCAAGCGCCCCGAGGTGCTCGGCGTTCTCTGGGGATTCAGGCCGGTGGGGCTCGCGCTGCTGCTGGCGGCGCTGGCGCGCATCTCTCGCGCCACGCTCAAGGGTCTGCTGCCGATCGGCCTGGCCATCGCCGCCTTCGTTGCCTTCTTCGTCGTCCAGGTTCCCTTCATCTTCGTGCTGCTCGGCTGTGGGGCGCTGTTCATTGCTTGGAAGCAGCTCGGCCCGGGAAGCCGGGCCGCTACCACGGCCACACTCCTACTGCTGGCACCCGCCTCCGCGCACGCGGCCCAGTTCGCCGCCAGGCGCATCTTCGATATCTCGTGGTTCTTCCTCCAGGTGGGGCTCTTCTCGTTCGGCGGCGCCTACGCCGTGCTGCCGCTGATTCGCGAAGGCTCGGTCTTCACCTACGGCTGGCTGAGCGATATGCAGATGATCGACGCACTGGCGCTCGGCGAGACCACGCCCGGTCCCCTCATCTGCATCGGCACCTTCGTCGGCTACCTCGCCGGGCACGGCAGCGGGACGGCGCTGCTCGGCTCCCTCGCGGCGACCTTCTGGCTCTTTCTGCCCTCCTTCGTCTTCGTGCTGGGCGCCGCGCGACATATGGACTGGCTGACCGCGAAACCCGGCGTGAAGGAGTTCTTGAAGGGCGTGACCAGCGGGGTCGTGGGGCTGATGTTCTCCATCTCGATCCCGCTCGCCAAGGTCGCCTTCATGCCGATAGGCAAGATCGACTGGCTAACCGTCGTGCTCGGCCTTGCCGCCTTTGCGGCATTGACCTTCTGGAAGTGGCGCCTCAACGTCGTGGCTGTCGTGCTCGCGGGCGGAGCGCTCGGCCTGTTGCGCGCGTTCGCGCCGGCGCTCCTCGGCGGGGCGCTTTCCTAAAATGAACCTCCTGGATGAGCATCGAGCCAGCCAATTGATGGGTACCTAGATCTCGATCTCGATGCCGACGGGACAGTGATCGGCACCAAGCACCTTGTCGCGGATGAATGCCTTGTTCAGGCATGGGAGGAGCGCGGAACTGACCAGGAAATAGTCGAGACGCCAGCCGACGTTCTTGGCACGAGCGTTTCCCATGGGGCTCCACCAGGTGTAGTGCCCGCCGGAGGGCTCGAGTTCGCGGAAGGTATCGAGAAAGCCCGCCTTGATGAACTTGTCGAAGCCCGCACGCTCCTCGGCGGTGAAGCCATGATTGTGGATGTTGGCCTTGGGGTTCGTGAGATCGAGCTCGGTGTGGGCCACGTTGAAGTCGCCGCAGAACACGACCGGTTTCTTCCTCTCGAGGCGCTTCAGGTACGCCAAGAAATCGCGATCCCACCGCTGGCGATAGGGCAGCCGGCTGAGGTCCCGTTTGGCGTTGGGCACGTACACGTTGACCAGGAAGCAGCGGGCAAACTCCGCCGTCAGTACGCGGCCCTCATGATCGTGCTCGACGATGTTCATGTGGGGGCGGACGTTCAGGGGACGCGCCCTGGTCAGGATTGCCGTGCCCGCATATCCCTTCTTCTCGGCTGAATTCCAGTGCATCGAGTAGCCCTTCGGCCACGTCGTCTCCACGTCGCCGGGCTGGCACTTGGTCTCCTGGAGGCAAAGCACGTCCGGCTTCTCCTTGGCGAGGTATTCGTAGAGGTGCCCGCGCAAGATCGAGCGCAAGCCATTGACGTTCCATGAGATGAGCTTCACGCGCGAAAGCCTAGCCGGTTACCGTGGCAGCGGCCACGACGCGCCCGCCGCGCGGCAACCGGCCGTCGCGACTGCTTACCCATGGGCTATCCGACGAAGTCAACGAAGACGATCGCCTGGCCGAGTCGTCCATGTTCAGAGCGAAAACGGAAGGTCACACATCCAGGCGCACGCAGCCGACCACGGCCGCGTCGCTGATGGTGAGCGCGACCGCCGGTGGTTTCGCCGCGCTGGTCTGCCAACCGCCACTATTGTAGAAGCGGACCAGGTAATTTGTCCCCTGCCACCCAACGGTGAGGCTGGCGTTGTGGTCCGGGCGGATGGGCACGTGCGTGTGCGCAAAGATGACCGCGGATGGCAGCAAGGCGTTGCCGGGCTGCAGATCGGAGAATTGCGACCGTGACAGCGCCAGGTAGTTGCGGATTCGTTCCTGCGTCTCCGCCTCGTCCAGGCAGGAGGCATTGCCGCGATGGTCACTCGATCCCGTCACCGCGTCCTCGATGAACTTCTCCAGAATCCATTTCAGCCCCTTGATGGCAGCGTCCGAGGCCCACTCGCGCGGATCCCAGGAATGGTAGTTCCACTTCTTCTCGTCCAGATACTCACCCATCTCGTCCAGCACCGAATCGACCGGCCCGGTATTGTTCGCCTCGATGCCAGCGTAGACCCGGCGCGCGGCGGCCGTCAGCTTTCCCGCCTGCCCCAGCGCCGTCCAGGCCAATTCCGTGATGGGGGCATTGATCGTCTCCAGATCGGCCAAGGAATACCCCTTGTCGATCCCCAGATTCCTCGGGAACATCTCAGTCAAGATCACCCAGGGAAAGAAGAAGAAATGGCCGTGGGTGACCAGCAGGGGCCGCGCCGCTTCACTGCCGCCGGTGACGTACAGATTTGGATACACCACATTGATGGGAAGTGAAGGCTGCGGCGTGCGTGTGGCGGCCCCGATCTGGAACAAGCCCTTGAGGAAAAAGTCGCCATAGGGAGGGGTGACGCCGGGCAAGTGCAGGCTTCCCGCCCGTGCATCCAGCACGCCAGCCTGCACACGCGAGAACTCGGTGGGCAAGGCCCCCTTGGACAGTTGGCTCGTGACGTTGTTCTCTTCCTCGAGTAGCGACCATACGTCGTGGTCGTGGTTGCCAGGAATGTAGACGATTTCCTTGAACAGTCCGCTCGCGACGACGGCCTTGAAGAAGGCAGCCCCGGCGGCAAAGGCGTCGCCATAGGTCTGAAGAGCGAAATCGTGAACGTCGCCGTTCACCACCAAGAACTTCGCTCCACCAGGAATCTGCGCGCGCAGTGGAGCGAACAAGAGGCGGTCGAGAGTTGCCTGATACGCGCTCGCGTCCATCGCCTTGGGCGCCAGCAAGCTATCGGGAGCACCCAGATGCAAATCAGAAAGGACAACAGCCGACGTGGTCATCGCTACCTCCATCCCTAGAGTGCGTTGCTCCTATGCAACTTGCACGCCACGGAAAGAGCGGCGATTTTCTCTGAGGTTTCCCGCAGGCCGCCGCCCAGCAGTGGTCACATCCGACCACCGGCGGTGCGGAGGTGACCATGTGTTGTGAGTCCAGGGCCTTTCGAGTGTGCGTGACCTAGGCTCGCAGGGACGACCTCATCTTGCCAAGCGATAGCTTACTGGGCACAGATCTCGAGCCAACATCGTCGGCGGGAAAGAGGATGGCGTCGGTCAGAGCCCCCCATGGAAGCGACCGAATCCACGGGCGAGCATGATCGAGATGAACACGATTCCTGCCCCGAGAACCACCACGTGCTTGGTGTTCCGTAGCTCGAACTTCCCCACGCGACACACGAGCAGGTAGCCGATGGCCAGGTTCAGCAGGCCCCACAGGACATTGACCGTCGAGGAAGACAGACCTTCCCCCGGCGGCGATGCGAATGGGCTTTGGAACGGGTGCCCCGAGATTCCATTCCCAAGATGCGGAAGCGTGTTCGCGAGGAAGGCTCCGCCGAAGAAGTACGACAGGTAGTGGTACCAACGCATGCTCCCCTCCGTTCTTGACCGCCACTTTCCGGCCAGGATTCGCGCGTGTCAAGGCGAGCCGGGGCGGCGGCGGGAACCGCAGGCACGAGCTGGCACTTCACCCTGGCGGCGTGGTCGTGGTTCATCCCCCGTTCTGCCTTGGTTGCCGGTTTCTCCGACGGCGCGTACGATGGCGGAAATCGCCAAGGAGACGACCATGCCCACCACGAACATCACCGCCCTCGTCGAGGAGTTCTCCCATCAGATCGTTGCAGCCGCCAAGGCATCAGTAACCGCACGCATCGAGGCTGCCCTCGCCACCGCCTTCGGTGCGCCCAAGAAACGCAAGCCAGGTAGGCCCAGGAAGGCCGTGGCAACCGTGACGGTGAAGAAAGCCAAGAAGGTCTCGCCCAAGGTGGCGCGGGCAAGAAGGCTCCAGGGGAAGTACCTGGGGGCGCTACGAGCGCTGTCTGCCGCGGACAGGGCGAAGGTCAAGGCGGTCGCCAAGGAGAAGGGCGTGGCTGCGGCGGTGAAGATGGCGCTGGGGATGAAGAAGGGGAAGTAGGCGGCAGGGGCAGCATGAGCAGCCCAACGGATAGGCTTGGCCACGAGTCGGGGTCGTCTCTGGAACGGTTCTGAACGTGCGGGCACACTGGAAGGTCAACGCCACCACGGCCCCCTGGCATGCCTGACCCAGGTTCGCAGGGCCGGCCTCATTTTGCGGGGAGATAGCCTAGTGGGCTCAGTCTTCATGGCGCTCGCCGGTCCTCGCCGACGAATGTGGCGTCGCGTCCCCTGACCGGACATAATGGGCCGCTGGAATGGAGGCAGATTCAAGATGCGAAGGAACCTGATCATCGCCGTGCTGTCGCTGTTCGCGCTGCCGCTCTCCGCACGTGCCCAGGATGCCTGTAGGTCCGACGCGGAGAGGCTGTGCAAGGACGTCCCTCCCGGTGAGGGACGCATCATCGCCTGCCTGAAATCGCACGAGAGCGAGCTCTCGCCCGCGTGCAAGGAGAAGCTGGCGGCTGGGAAGGCCAAGCTGGAGAAGATCAAGGAGGCTTGCCAGCCAGACGCGGACAAGTTCTGCAAGGGCATCCAACCCGGTGATGGCCGTTTCGCCGCCTGCCTGAAGTCGCACGAGAGCGAGCTGGCCCCGGCCTGCCACCAGATCGTCGAGACGGTGGAGACCGCCATCCGCGAGGTACACGAAGCGTGCAAGGACGACGCGGGAAAGTTCTGCGAAGGGATACGTCCAGGTGCCGGACGCATTCTGGCCTGCCTGAAGTCCCATGAGTCCGAGCTCTCCGAGGCTTGCAAGGCCGAGCTCACCCGCCGGGAGAAGCCAGCGAAGTAGCTTTCGAGCCAGCCGAACGGCATGCACGCATGTGCACAAGAGGCTTTACACGACCCTCCATCCCGGCTCATAGAATACCCACGTGAGGCGGCTCAAGTTCCTAGCTTTTCTGGCCATTGGCGCCTGTCTCACCTTCTCCATCGCCGCCTGTGGAAGCCCAAATCGCAAGGCAGTCGACGGTGGCCTCATGGGCGAGACAACGCAGGCCGGCGACGCCGAAGCACAGAAGGCTGACGCTGGTGCTCTAGGCAGTGATGCCTGCCCTGCGCCCATGGAAGGCGACCCGTGTTCCGCCGACGCGGCGGTATGCTTCCCCAATTCCTGTTGTGGTATCCCCTGGGTATGCACCGATGGGAAATGGGCCTCTGGAATCCCCTGTCCGTGCGTTTTCTGAACCGGGCTGTCTCGCCTGCGGATGACCGAGGTAGACCTTCCGGCGAGCGCCACCGGGGGCAAACGAGATACCCATCCCCCCGGCATGCGTGACCCAGGTTCGTAGGGCCGGGGGCTGTTCGTGGCGCGATAGCTAACTCGGCGTGCCGACGTCCTGGACAAGAGCCTTCTCGATGGCCCCCGCAAGCGTGGCCTTCCCGGTCTGGTGAACGAGACAAAATGGTCGAGCACCTGTCCGTCTCGTCGACGAGATACTTGTAGAAATTCCAGCGCGGTTTGCTGCACGGCGGCCACTAGAACCAGCATCGTCGGCAGGAAAGACGAAGCAAGATTTCTAGTTCTCCGACCAGCTCAACGGAAGCCAGCCTCGGCTACCCGCCGGACCTGCAAGAAGAAGCAGTCAAGACCGTGCTTATGCAAGCCGAGCTGCTGTGCGCGGATTGGGCGGTGGCGTAGGCTGCACTTCCCGCCAGGTCACGCTCATCGACGATTCTGGCACACGACACCAGCACGTCTTCATCAAGAAGTTGGAAGGATGCGCTCCCCAAACGATTCGCTCACGCTACCTGATTTCGAGATCTCCCCGTCCTCACCGAACACAGCGCACCCTGCTGGCGTCGCCCACGTCGTAACCGTCCGAGTAGCCGCCGTAGCCGAACTGGACGTGCCACGGGTAGCCGGAGGAACCGACATTCGGCGAAGACGTCCAGAAAGTCTCGGCGGGCGCGTTCGGGAAGGCTGCCTGGTTGATTGTCGCTCCAGAGGTCACCGTGAGGTCCACGAGGGAAATCAACTCTTTGGCCGCGGGCAGGCGAAAGCCCGAACCAGCAGATGGACAATAGGTCTGGGCTGCCTCCCACGTCATGGTGGTGCTTGCCTGCTGTTGCCACACGAGGCTCGTCAGGGTGTCGCGCACCAGTCCGCCATCAAGCACCGCGAATCGATTGATTGGATAGCACCGCGAACCGCGAACGCAGCGCACCCTGCCTACTTCGTTGGCGTCCGAGAAGCCGATGTAGAAGCTGACGTTCCAGCTCCAGCCCGGGGAGTCAGCATTCGACGAGGACGTCTGGAACCAATCCGAAGGCGCGTTCGGGAACGCTGTCTCGTCGATGCAGGGATTCGTTTTGGTGAAGTCCACGATGGTGCTCAGTTCGTTCCTTGCGGGCAAGCGCCAGCCCGACACGCCGCCTAAGGTGAGCGACGCACAGTAGGCTTGGGACTCGGCCCAAGTGCAGGTTGTGCCGCTTGCGCAACCTAACCGCGCGCTCGAACCGTCACGCTGCCAAACCAGGCCGGTAATCGTATCCGTTACCGTCAGCCCGTCTGCGCTGACCACCAACTCGCTTGCATTCGTGCCATCACCCGATGGCAGCCTCGTGCCGTCGCAGCTCTCGCTGGAGCCGTCACAGCAGGTCGCATCCGACCGGCAATCCTGGTTGGTCGTGCAGGGCATGCCGTAAACGCCGCTGCTTCCAGCCGTGCCACCAGTTCCACCTATGCCTCCGGAGCCAGGGGTTCCGCCGCTGCTACCAGCGCCACCCGCTCCCGGTGAACCGCCGCCGGGTGCATGCAGCCCCAAGGGCGAGGATGAGCACGCCAGAAGCAAGGTGATGAGCAAACCTAGACGATTCATCTTTGTCTCTTTCCCGCGAGGCGCGCGGGGACGCCCGCAGGCCACAGGAAATGGGACCATGAGCGCACTTCGTACGCAAGCGGCTCGGAGCAGGACCGTGACCCAGCGCATGTAGATGCACCGAATTACTCGCCACCGTGGCCAAGAAATCATACGTCATCAACGACTGCGCGGCACTCAGCAGCCAGGTGAGTCGGCGCACACTGCGACTGGGACAGTGGGATCAAGGGCTGGACGACGAATAGCTGCCGGTTCACCTTGGACCGGCTTTCCATGTCCGCCCTTCCCTGCGGTCTTCCCTATGGACAGGACACGCGACAATCCGAACGAGGCTTCTCTTCAAGGTGAATCCGCGCGACCATAGCAACGTCATGATCCATCCGATGAAGTTGCTTGTCTTGCCGATGCTCCTGGTCGCTGGCCTTTCGGGCTGCAGTTCTCAGTCCAGCCACCCGGCCGACGGTGGAGTGGATAGCCCACAAATGTCAGGCGGCGCATCAGGAAGAGGCGGTGTGCTTGGTAGCGGTGGCACGACAAGTTCCGACGGCGCGGGTGGCTCGCTCGGGGGTGCCGGCGGAAACAGCAGCCATGGCGCGGGAGGAAGCACGAGTGAGACTGGCGGCATCGTGCCTGGAAGCGGCGGGAGCGACAGGGGAGGAAGTGGAACAGGTGATGTCGGGGGGGCCGGGATTGGTGGATCCACGACCATCTCAACCATCCCAGGCACTGGTGGTGAGATTTCCGAAACTGGTGGAGCCACGGGTGCCAGCGTGGGGGTGGACACGACGTTTGCCGACTCGCCCCTCGCGCAGTTGCAGAATGTATCGCTCATCCGCGCTGGCGGCTCCTTTATCCTCGCAGGCTATGGTGGCGCGCAGGTCCGCTGGGGGCGTGTCGCTCTCGATGGCACGCTGACGCAAGAGACGAGCTTCGCCATGGCGCAGCCAGTGGTTGGTCCGGTCTTCGCCGCCACCAAGAAGACGAATCCCGGCGATCAGCTCGTTGCTCTCGCGGTCGTCAAGAGCTCGACCATCACCGGTGCCTACGACCTCACGACCACCGTGGAGACGCTCGGTGCCGCCGCGCCCGCCGTGCCCATCGTGCTGGCCACGCTCCCCCCCGGAACCGATCCGACCACCGTGCAGCTCGCGGCCGGCGCAGCGGCCAGCGGCAACGTGGGGTACATCGCATGGGGCCTTCGCGGGACGGACATCCCCATCAGCTACCTGCTTCTGCCCGCAGATGCCATCACGGCGGCTGTCCCGTCGAAGTTCCTCGAGAACTCTGTGCCGGCCAATGTACCGGCCTGGGATTGCCTAGCGCCCCAGGGCCGTTCCACGGGCCTAAGCTTCGGTGCCGTGACCCCCAACACCGACTATGGTACCTCCGAGTTCCAGACCGTCGAGATTGACGAGTCCGGAGCCTCGGTCTACATGACCTACCAGCTGACCGTAGCGGTAGCGAACTGTCGCATCGTGGCCACGCCGACGCCCGCGGGAAGCTACTTCATGGCATTCCAGGGCCTTGAGGGCACCACCACGGCAATCGATTTCGCCACCTACTACCCACCTCCCGACCCGACCCAGAATGGGACCGTGACCACCCAGGCCCCAGTGCTACCCTCCACCCTGTTCGGCGGGACGCTCGCATTGCCCCAGCCTGCGTGGGTTTCCTCGGCCGGCGGCGATGTCGTTATCGGCTTGACCGAGAGTTCCGGACCAGAGGTCGTTCGCTTTGCCTACAACGCTGTTCCTCATGGCTCCACCCTAAAGCTGCGAAGCGTCGATGGGGACACCGGCCCCGTCGCCGCATGGGTTGGCGATGACGCCGTCTACGCCACGTATACGGATCGGGTGACATCTGGCAGCGTCACCTCGACCAAGCGCTACTTCATGCGCATCGACAGCCTTGCTTCGCTTCCCTAGCCGCCCCTTCTCCCGCACCCAGGCTCATGCCATAGCAGGCTCGAGCTCCCGTAGCCATCCCACGGACGGATCGAAAGGCCGGTCCATCAAGTTTTCCACGATGCAGGCCGGTACCGAGATGTCCACCTGTCGCGGCGGAGGAATGGCCAAGCCGAGGTCACGGGCATCCACGACCACCCACATCCTGAGCAAGGGCTTCCCGGCGGCTGTCGCGCTGGCTATCAGGGTGCTGCCCGCGATTTTGGTCTCGACCTCGTAGCCTGGGGTGTTGGGTAGCCCATGCCTGCCTGGGGTGAGCATGGGCTGTAGGATTTCGATGCTGGCCTCTTCTATTTCCGCCGCTTGGTTCTCGAAGATGCGGCCGGTGGCCAGCTTGTAGTGGGCGATGGAGGAGGGCGATGGCATCACCTCACGGAACCTCGGCGCAGGGGATGCAGGCCCAGCCTCCTGACCCGAGCGAGCCTACCCGGTCTTCTTCTTCCCCCGCCGCCTCGGTCGCCCAGGCCCCGCCTGCTTCGTCCGTGGCTTGCGGAACAGCTCGGGCACGGGCACGCCGAACGCGCTGGCAATCTTGGCCAGGGACCTGACCGTCAGGTTCTCCCCGCCGCCCTCGATACGCTGGAGGTACTTGAGCGTGAAGCCAAGGCGCTCCGCCTGCTGCTCCTGGGTGAGGCCGGCCCGACATTTCGTTCGAGCAAGTGACCGTCCGTTTGCATGATCACCCATCTCTGCTCTCTAGCCAAGCAAGGTCGTCTGCCGGTCACGCCTCGGTGGAATGCTGAACTTCCACTTCCGCGAGGCAGGCTGAGCCCGCGGGTTCTGTCCGTCGTGCCTGGGACGGCGGATGTGCCAGGGGACGCCCAATCTGCTGACCTACGTGCTGCCGGGGTGCCGCCGGCCCCTGGGCTGTGGTGGCGCGTGCTGTGGCCTTGGGCTGCTTGGCCCGCTCGCGGGCGAGCGCCTTGCACGGTCGGCGCCGGTCGGGCCCTGGGCCGTACTGGCGAGCTCGGCGGCGAGGCGACTCCACCTGCGAAAACTGTCAAGGGAGAAGCCGGGTCAGGTTGCGGGTCAAGGTGAAGGTTCGGGTGTGCATGCGGTCGATGTAGAGCGTTCCGTCCAAGTGATCGATCTCGTGCTGCAGGATGCGCGCGTACCAACCACTGGCCTCGATCTTTACCGGGCCGCCGTGGTGATCGAGGGCCTCCACGGTCACCGCCTGTGCCCTTGACACCCGGGCCTGGAAGCCATCGAGGCTAAGGCAACCCTCGTACTGCTCGACCACCCCGGCGCCAAGCGTGAGTTGCGGATTGATGATGACGTGAAAAGGGACGGGCTTGCGCTCTTTTTCTGGCACGTCCTGGATATCCTCGATGACCGCGAGCCGTAGCGGCAGGCCGACTTGAGGCGCGGCCAGTCCCACGCCGGGCGCATCGAGCATAGTCTCGCGCATCCATTCGATGAGCTGCTGAATTTCCGCGCCCCTGACCTCGTCGCGGGTGAGGGGGCGGGTTCCGCTACGGAGCACGGGCACGCCAACTTGGACAATCTTGAGGAGCATGGGGGAATTATGGCCGCCACAACGCGCTCGTCACGTTTGGGGCTCTCCTTTCGAGATCGGCGGCGAGGCGGTCGGGCGCCAGGCGCGGGTCCAGCTTGAGCCCGCGGAGGTAGTGCTCGAAGATGTCCTTGCGCCAGCCTTCGCCGGGAAGCCCCATTCACACGACCTGGTCGAGCTTCGGTGGCGTGGGCAGCGGTCAAAAGACCGAGGGCGCGGCGTCGCAGTGGTGACGGGCAATGGCGATCTCGCTGATCAGGTTGCGCGCGGTCTCGATCGCTCGGTTCTGGCCGAGGACGTCGGGTCGATACAAGGGTTCGGCGGCGGCGAGGCTTGTTCACCCGGAAAGATGCGCCGCTCCCTCAGCTCGCCGTCCTCAAAATCTGGCTAGATCTCCCGGAAGTCCAGGAATCGGGTCTTGGCCGGCAGGTACCTTCGCATCCGGCCAAATGCGGGCTGGGAGCCCTCGCTCAGGGAGATGCGGCAGGCCGCCACAGGAAGCGATTCTCTGCTTTGAAGGCCAAGTAGGCAATGGGCACGAGCAGAACGACGTCTCGCAAAAGGCTGAACCACGTCTCGCCGGTGCTGGTTGCGCCCGGGATATCGAAGCAACCGCAGGCGATGCCGAGACGCCGCAGCAACGCCTGCGCGAGCGCAACGATGAACATGAGCCACAACCCGACCAGCAGCAGATAGAATTCGCGCGACCAGCGCGAGAAAAGCAGCCCGGCGGAAACGACCATTTCCATGGACGGGAGCCACAGCGAGAACCCGCGCACGACCGGCGCAGGCAGGAGTCGGTACTGCGCGACGGCCATGGCGAACTCGGTGGGATTCTTCACCTTGTACCAGGCGGCGGCCACGCACATGGCGGCCACGCCCACGCGGAACCAACTCTCTGCCAAGACGCCCCAGCGGCATTTGAGCGAAAGCCGCAGCACGAGCGAGACTGCCAGGATGGTTGCCGCGCCGATGGCAATCGTCGTGGCTTGCTCGCCGAGCTCGCGCCAAGCATAGCGCACGCCCGACAGAAGCCCTTTCAGGTGAGGCGCGGGCTCCGGATCATCTAGATTTTGCAACAAAGCCGGGCGGCCCATCCAAGGCACGCGGTTGGGGTTCAAGGCGTTGTTGACCGTGCCAATCAACATGGCGAGAAGCACGGCACCGAGCAGCACGCGAGGACTGAAACGACGCACGATAGTGACGTCGACGCTAGCCCGCCCGGTAGCGCGTCGCAAGCGAATCCGCGCGACCGGTGAGGAGAATGCATTCACCGAGCCCGTCGGGCGGCCGTCCATATCGAGGTAGCGGGCTTGCAGCTCGGGCACTTCGAGCCTGGTGAGCTTCCCGCCGACGGCAGCGGNNCTGCGGCCTTTGCGCCTGGCGTCGTCGGGAGTTCATTGAGCTCGCCAGGAGTCTCAATTCGCCTGTAAGCTGCTAGACTAAAGTGGAACAAGCATGGACATGACCAAGACAACTTCATTCCCCGGACTCGCTGTTGCCCTTTCCGCGCTGGTGCTCGGTGCCTGCGGAAGCGACCCATACGTCGTGACTAGCACCTCGACGCAAACGGCCTCGCAGACCGGAACGCCGAGCGCGACGGTCACCAATTCTGGCTCGCTCTCGACCACGACGACCGGCGCCGGTGGCCCGACCACGACGGTGACCAGTTCGGTCACCAGCTCGAACACGGGGACGGGCTCGCCAACACAGACGTCGTCACAAACCTTGACCAACACGGGCACCTCGATCTCCACGAGGACCACCACGGTCACGGTCACCACCACCGCGACCATGACGGCGTCCACGGTGTTGGGTCCCTTCAGGTCCGTGACCGCAGGACTCGAAACCGCATGCGCGTTGAGGTCGAATGGCACCGTCATCTGCTGGGGCGACAATACCTATGGTGCGACTAAGCCACTATCGGGAACCTTCGAGTCCATCAGCATGGGCGATGCTTTCTATTGTGGCGTGAAGACCGATCACGCCCTCGCCTGCAGCGCGTACACTGCGCAGGACACCCCTGGCCCACTTGCTCCCGGGGTGAAGGTAATGCCGCAGGACGGGACGTTCGTGGCCGTCAGCGCGGGCTACAGTCAGGCCTGCGCGATTACGGCAGTCGACGGGAGCGTTGTCTGCTGGGGCGCCAACTTTGGCCAAGCTCCCCCGTCAGGCACCTTCACAGCGGTAAGCACGGGGAGCTCCGGTTCCATGTGCGGGATAAGGACCGACGGTACCCTTGCGTGCTGGGGTGTCAGCGGTACGCTCCCGCCCCCGTCAGATACCTTCACTTCCGTGAGTGTGGGCTTCGGCGCTCCGTGCGGGATCAGAACCGACGCTACCCTGGCCTGCTGGGGCGGCGAGGCGACGCCCCCGTCCGGTACCTTCCAGTCCGTCAGCACGTCGGACGATTTCGCCTGCGCGGTGAGGACCGACGGAACGCTCGTGTGCTGGGGCGACAACACATCTTCCCGAGCAACACCGCTATCAGGAGGAAACTTCGTATCGGTCAGCACGGGTCAGTACTTTGCCTGCGCGCTGAAGGTCGACGGCACCATCGCCTGCTGGGGGAGAAACACCTCGGGCGAGGCTACGCCCCCAGCCTCATGATGCCTGCTGGCTCGGCCTGAGCCAACTCCCGGGGCCGGAGATAATGGCGATGAAATTGGGATTCGGTCACTCGTCGCGGCAATCACGTGTCCGCCAGCAGGCCATGCGTCTCGCGTTACTGACGCGTTGAAATCGACGTCCCGTCGGGCAAGTCACGGGCGCCGGCCCTCCCCTGCTGCCGGGTGGCTGGTCGCTTCTTCACGCCTGGGCTGCGGTAGCGTCGGCAAAGAGCGCAGCAGCGTCCTCGGCCCCGCGGTGCTTGAGTTAGTGGCCGAGCGCCCCGCGGAAGAACTCCGTCCGGCTCTTGATGCCGCGCGAACGCCAAGCCTCGTCCAGCTTCTCGACCACCGCGGCCTCCATGCGCAGGGGCAGCAGCTTGAGCGTGACGCCCCCGCGCTGCCTGATGTCGAAATGTCCCCGTCCTCAGCGGACACAGCGCGCTAATATCTTGCTGTCCACGTTGATGGTGCCCGAGTTGCCATAGGTGTTGTAGCTGAAGTCGATGTCCCATGCAGTGGAGGAAGTCCAGAAGGACTCTCCCGGCGTGCTCGGGAACGCCGTCTGATAAATCGGGTTGTCCCTGGTCAGATCC
>PNBO01000338.1:28599-37248 GCA_003136095.1 Myxococcales bacterium | reverse complement strand
GCAGGGACGACCCGTGGTGCAGCACGCCTCACCTTGGGCTCCGCAGGCAGGAGCGTCGGCAGGGGTGCCGCTATCCGCGGCCGGGGTCTCACAAGTGCGAGCTCCAGCGGCGCCCTGACAGGTTAGCCCAGTGTCACATGGAGTGGCTCCCGCGCCCGCGCAACACGCTTCGCCACGGGCGCCGCAGGCAGCGGCATCGCCAGCAGTATCGGGCCGGTTGGTGGCGTCAGGGCGTACAACCGCGTCGGCTGCCGCATCCGGGCGCGGCGTAGTAGTGGTAGTAGTGGTGGTGGTGCCGCCCGTGCCGGGGCCAACCCCGCCNNGGAGAGTCCACCACCATTCGAGCTGCAGCCCACCAACCCCTGCATCGCCAGCAACGCACCAGCAGCGCAAATTGACAACAGAAGCCTTGTCTTCATTTGGTATCTCCTACTTTGTTGATGGTTCACGTTCCGGCCCTCGAAGAGGACGAACGCACCAGCCGTCACATGCAAGATATGGCCGCTGGCCTCCCGCTTTGATGAGGTGAGAGCGCAGGTCCCCAATGCCTCGTCAAAAAAAAGAGGACGTTTCGTGACGCACAGGGAACATGCCCCACGGGGGGTGTCTTCCCGCGTCATTGGCGATTTGTGTTGTGAACCAGGCCACTTTGCCAGGGGTGAAGGGTTCGTTCGCTGTGCGCGCNNTTGGTTGCCTGCGGGTTGGTGGGTGCGCTCGTGAGCTGCAATTCACACATGCTGCTCAAGTCCGGGGATCCCGAGGTTGTGATCATCGATCCTCCGGACGCGTCTCCGCCTCCGAAGATTGACCTTACCGACGCGGGCGTGCCTTCGACCGGCTGGGATCCCGTAACCCTGGGCACTCTTCCCGACGGCGCGGTTCCCGACACGGCGCCTGTTTACTCGCCCGACCTCGCGCCCGGCAGCGAGCCGCTTCCGGGCCCGGAGCCAGGGGCGGACGCGGGCGTCGTCCCCTCTCCCGATCTGGCACCCGGGCCGGACCTCAGGCCGCCCCCCACCGAGACGCTGGTCTGCCCGGCGGGCCAGGTGCGCGTGCACGTGCGCGACCTGTGGTCGTCGCAGGTTTCGCCCACGATGAACACCATGTCGGCGCCGCCCCTCGGGGTCATCGTCATCGATCCGACGGGCAGCTACCAGAAGTACGGGGCTCGTCTCGACGGGGCGACGGACATCGATGGCAATCCGCCCTGCACCTATTATTCGGTCTGCATCCCGAACACCATCGCCAAGATCCAGATTCAACCTCTCGGCACCGACGCCTGCCCGGCGGGCAACGCCTCGGGCGCCTTTGACATCAGCTCGGTCAACGGCGGCAAGGAGTTCTGGATCGAATACACCGGCTCGTCGGGCAGCACGATGGCGACTGACTACGCCCAGTATCCCAACGTGCCCATCGGCAGCGGAAGATTCCACCTCGCCGCGAGTTCGAGCGCGCTCACGAGCTCCAAGGCCTGCAAGGTTGGGACGCCGCCGGACGAGACGCCGCCTGCCGGCTATACCAAGGTCCACTTCCGCTGGCCGTGGAACGATCCGACGAATCCGGCGACNNCCGCCCTATCCGAGCAGCTTGAAGGTCACCGGCGTGGGCGGGTGCGAGCTGACCGCGCTACTCGAATTTCAAGACGGCACTTGCCCCTGGTACTACGTGATGATTCCCAACGCCGATTGGCCGGCGAGCGGCACCGAGCCGTCGATCGTCTTCCGCTACCCCGACGAATCGAAGGGGCTCTTCACGAACGGCATCACGCTCCCGGCGCGCGGAACTACCAACGAGTTCTGGATTGCCTACGCGGGGGCGCCCGACAACAAGAGTCCTCCCTCGGCCACCGTGTGTCAGGACTGGTCGCTGCAAACCAACAGTTACTTCGTCTACACCGCGAACCCGGGCCCGGGTTGCGCGGGCAGTGCGGTCACCGTCGATCCGTGCGCACCTCCCCAGCCGAACGGTTACCACACCGTCCACTTCCGCTATATCTGGGCTGGCCAGAAGACCTTCACCATGTTCCCCAAGCCGGAGTTCATGCCCAAGTGGATCGAGATGGAGGTCAACTCGGGCAGCGCGCTCAAGGTGATCTGCTGGCGCGAACAGGACCGGCCGTGGTTCGAGTGCCCGGTGCCCGATTCGTCCTTCGTCAGCGGGGCCACCTGGCGCGCGGTGGACAAGCTGCACGATCCGGAATGGAACACGGTCGCGCCGCGGCCATTCCCAAGCACGGCCAAGGACTACTGGCTGCGCTGGTACTATGGCAAGCCGGACATCCCCCGGACGACGGATCCCCCGAACTTCAAGTTCTTCGACTACTACCCCGACGGCACCAACGGCGACTGGTCGGCCACTGGCGTGTGGAACGACTCCATGTGCGCACCCAAGCCGCCCGCCACCGCGGTGACCGTGGGCTTCGGCAATGGCGCCTGGTTCCCGTACACCAAGAGCCAGTACAAGTACCCCTACGGGCTGTCGCTGGCCTACGTCTATCCGCAGGCAAACCAGGCGGCGGTCCAGGATCTGCTCAACGCCTTCACCTGGGAGCGCTACGGGCTCTGGAAGCAGAACTGGGTCAAGTATGACAACGATGCGTGCGGCACGGGAACCGCCATGGTCTGGAGCGACAACCCGTCAGCCACGGTCAGCGAGGGGTTGGGCTACGGCATGGCCATCACGGCCGGCATCGGTGACAAGGATCTGCTCGGCAAACTTTGGCTGTTCGTGCGTCACTATCTCTCCCAGAGTGCGAAGAAGTACTGCGGCGGGCTCATGGGGTGGGAGTGGCATACGCCCGCCGATTGTCGTCCGCTCGACTCGCCGTGCGATGCCTCGGCCGGCGACAGTTGCGGCGGTATTGGCGACAGCGCTTTTGATGGGGACGTGGATATTGCCATTGGCCTCGTCTACGCGGCCCTGCAGTGGCCGAACGACAACCCACCGCAGTCCACCATCACCTGGCAACAAGCCGCCATCGACTGGCTCACCAAGATGGAGTGCGAGGTGGACGCGGCCTACGACGGCCAATACAACTACCCCTCCATCGGCGACACGGACAGCAAGGATTGTTCGGGTCAGCCGGGCAAGCCCTGTGTCTACGCGGCGAAACAGGACATCAAGATCCGGCTCGACTACTACCCGCCGGGATACTTCCGCGTGTTCGGCGACTTCCTGGCCGCCAAGCTGGGCAGCAGCGCGACGGCCGGGAATGGCCAGACCCACCATGACTTCTGGTACAGGACGGCGCAGACGGACTACAAGATGATCGAGCAGTGCTACGACAGCGGTGCCAACCCAGGGCTCGTGGGTGACGTGGGCAGCATCGCCAATCCATGCGCCTCGTCCAATGGTGGCACCTACGAGGAGCTCCGCGCGCTCTGGCGCGTGGGCATCGACGCCGCATGGTTCGGCAACAACACCACGTTGCCCGAAAACACCGCCAATTCCTCGACCCACTATGCGCAGAAGTCGCAGATGCAGGCCAAGATCGACAATTCCCAGGACTTCTTCACCAACTTCTACAAGAAGAACCCGGTGGTCACGAACGCCAACCGCTTCTCGTCAATCTGCGATGGTCTCAATGGTACCGGGGCGGTCACCAACTGCGACCCGGCCCTTGGGCACAACTCGTACACGGTCAACATGGGCATGTGCAGCTACGTCAGCTTGTTCAACGACGGTGGCGCCACGACCAGCCAGATCCGGCGCGAGGCCATTGAGGAAGCCGTCACGACCACGATCCAGAATGATCACTACTTCCAGGAGTCCTTGGGCGTCTACTCGATCCTCTTCCTGACCGGCAACTTCCCGAACCCGGTCAGCTACTCGGGCCTGTAGTAGAGGAGGCTAGAGATTGAGCAGCATCCGCGCTTCGTCGGTCATCCGCTCGGGGGTCCATGGCGGCTCGAAGGTGATCGCGACTTCGACCTCGCGCACGCCGGGAAGTTGGCGGATGCGGGCCTCGGCCTCGTCGTGCAGGATCTCGGACATGCCACAAGCGGGTGAGGTCACGGTCATCAGCACCTCTACGCGATGGCCGCCCTCGGGTAGCGGTGCCGACTGCATGGCGTAGACCAGCCCGAGATCCACGATGTTGACCGGAATCTCGGGGTCGAAGCATTGGCGCAGCTCCTGCCACACGAGCTTTTCCAAGTCCCCGGTGGGGATTGCTTGCCCATCGGCCATCACTTCCTCCCTTCCTTGCCGATCTCGCCGATGACCACCGGACCGTCGCTTTTGTGCATGGCCGCGTTCAGGGTGTGCCAGGCCAGGCTCGCGCACTTGACCCGCACGGGGAAGGCGCTCACGCCCGAGAACGCGGCCAACTTGCCCAGGGTTTCGAGGTCGAAGCAGGGATCCTGACCGCCGGTGACCATCTGGTGGAACTGCCGGAAGGTCTCGGACGCCTCGGCCAGGGTCTTGCCTTTCACCGCCGCGGTCATCATCGAGGCCGAGGCCTTGGCGATGGCGCAGCCCTCGCCCTCGAAGCTGATGTTGCGAATCACGCCGTCGGCGACATCGAGGTAAACGGTCACGTGATCGCCACACAGGGGATTGGCGCCCTCGGCGCGCCGGTTGGCGGTGGGCATGGGCGCGAAGTTGCGCGGGTTGCGCTGGTGGTCGAGGATGACTTCTTGATAAAGGTCGTCGAGCGGGTTCATGGCCGGAACATCCTCTGGGCTTCCCCGAGGCAGGAAACCAACGTGTCGATTTCGTCGCGCTTGTTGTAGAAGGCCAGGGAGACGCGCGCGGTACCGGAAACCCCCATGCGCTTCATGGCGGGCTGGGCGCAGTGGTGGCCGGCGCGGATCGCGACGCCATGGCGATCGAGGATGGTGCCGATGTCGTGGGGATGGATGCCGTCNNAGCACGAAGGAGATGGCGGCGGCGCGACGCTGGGGCTGGCCGACCAGACGCAGGCCGGGCAAGCGCGCGAGGGAGGCCTCCGCGTAGGCGAGCAGGTCCGTCTCGTAGCGCTCGATGGCCGCCAGGCCCAGCGACTCCACGTAGTCGATGGCCGCGCCGAGGCCGATGGCACCCTGGATGTGCGGCGTGCCGGCCTCGAACTTCGCCGGCGGCGGCGCATAGGTGGTCTTCTCGAAGGTGACCGAGAGGATCATGTCCCCGCCGCCTTGCCAGGGCGGCATGGCGGCCAGCAAGCGCTCCTTGCCGTAGAGCACGCCGATGCCGGTCGGCCCGTAGAGTTTGTGGCCCGAAAAGACCAGGAAGTCGCAGTCGAGCTCGCGCACGTCGAGGGCCTGGTGCGGTACGGCCTGCGCCGCATCGACCAGGACCACGGCGCCGTGGCGATGGGCCGCCGCGATCATGGCGGCCGCCGGGTTGACCGTACCGAGCGCGTTCGAGACGGCGGTGAAGGCGACGATCTTGGTTCTCGGCCCGAGGAGCTTCTCGTACTCGGGGAGGAGCAGGTCGCCGCTGTCGTCCATGGGCGCGACCTTGAGATGGGCGCCGCGCTCCTCGGCCAGCATCTGCCAGGGCACGATGTTCGAGTGGTGTTCCATTTCCGAGATGAGGATTTCGTCCCCCTGGTGGATCTGACCGCGGCCGTAGCTGTGGGCGACCAGGTTGATGGCCTCGGTGGCGCCGCGGACGAAGACGATCTCGCTCGCCTGTTCGGCGCCGATGAACCGGCGGACCTTGTCGCGGGCCGCCTCGTGCGCGGCGGTGGCGCGCTCGCTCAGTTGGTAGACGCCGCGGTGGATGTTGGCGCACTCCTCGAGGTAGCTCCTGCGCAACCGGTCGAGCACGGCGAGCGGTTTCTGTGCGGTGGCCGCGCTGTCGAGGTAGACCAGCGGGTGACCGTGCGCCTTGCCGGCGAGGGCGGGGAAGTCCCGCCGCACGCGTTCCACGTCGAGGGGGCTCGACAGGGTGGGGCGCAGGGCCGGGCGATCATCGGCGCGCGCCATCACGGGATCGCTCCTTCCTGGGTCAGCGCGCGGGTCCGGCTGACCAGGATCGCTTCCAGCTCGCCGCGCAGGGCCGGGTCGGCCACCGCGCCGAGGCCATCGCGCAGGAAGGCCGCGACGAGAATCTGGCGTGCGTCTTTCTCGCCGATGCCGCGCGAGCGCAGGTAGAACAAGGCCTCCGGGTCCAAGCGGCCGGTGGTGGCGCCGTGCGAGCACTTGACGTCGTTGGCGAAGATCTCGAGATGCGGCTTGGCGTGGATCACGGCGCCGTCAGCGAGAATCAGGTTGCGGTTCGACTGGCGGGCGTCGGTTCCTTGCGCGCCCGGCCTGACCACGGCCCGGCCGCTCCACACTGCCTGGCCGTGATCCGAGACCACCCCCCGGTAGGACTCGCGGCTGGTGCATCGGGGCGCGCGGTGATCGATGCTGGTCTGGTTGTCGATGTGGCTGCCGCCCGCGGCGAGGTAGATGCCGTCGAGCTGGCCGGTGCAACCCTCCTCGGCAAGCACGACGTGCGCGTCGTTGCGCACCAGGCGGCCGTCGAGCGCGAGGCTATGCGCGAAGAAGACGCTGCCGGCCTTCTGCGTGACGGCGAGGTGGCCGATATGAAAACCGGCCGCCGAAGGCTTCTCGACACTGTGGTAGGCGAGGTGCGCGCCGGGTTCGAGGAGGATTTCGGTGACAGCATCCGACAGCGTGGCTTTGCCGCCGGCGCCAAGGTGGACCTCGACGACGGTGGCTTGACTGTGCGCACCGGCCGTCACCACCGTGCGCGGGAAGCTGGTGCTGCCCTCGGCGGCGGCGAGAAAGACCAGGAAGATGGGCGCCTCGACGACGAGTCCGGCGGGGATGTCGATGCAGGCCCCGTCGGTCATGAACGCGGTGTTGAGCGCGGCGAAGGCATGGAAGCCTTGCAGCTGACGGCCAAGCACGCGGCCGATCTGCGTCGCCTCGTCCCGGATCGCCGTCGATAAAGGCGCCATTACCAGGCCGCGCGGTGGCGGCAGCCTGGCCTCGCCGCCCGCCTGGTGGCGGCCGTCGACGAAGACCATGCGATGACCGACGCCGCGGCCCAGATGGAGAAGGTTCTCGTCGAACGCGTCCTCGCTGACCGCGGTGGGGGCCGAGGCCGGCAGCAACTCCAGGCGGGTGAGTAGGCTGACGTCGGTGAAGCGCCAGTCTTCCTGCTTGGTGGTGGGCCAACCCTTCTCCAGGACGGCGTCGAATGCGTCCTGGCGGGCGCTCAGGAGCCAATCAGGCGCCCGGCCCTCCCTGGCCAAGGCCTGGCTGAATCCGGCCGTGAGCTCCACGCGCTCGTCCGCATCAAGTCCGGAGCTCATGCTACCTCTTCCCGCAAGGGCGCCTTCGCGCCGGCCCGGCCATAGCCGTGCTGCTCGAGCTCGACGGCCAGCGACTTGTCGCCGGAAGCCACAATGGTACCGCCCGCAAGCACGTGCACCCGATCGGGCACCAGGTAGTCGAGCAGGCGTTGATGGTGGGTGATGACCACGATGGCGCGGGACGGATTTCGTAGCGCCTGGACCGCGGCCGCCACCTCGCGCAAGGCATCGATATCGAGCCCCGAGTCGGTCTCGTCGAGCACGGCCAGTCGCGGCTCGAGCACCGACATCTGCAAGATCTCGTTGCGTTTCTTCTCGCCGCCCGAGAACCCCTCGTTGACGGGCCGGCCGAGCAGGTCGGGCGCCAGCCCCAGGCTCTTGGCTTTCTGCTTGACCAGAGCCAGGAAATCCATGGGATCCAGCTCTTCTTGCCCCCGATGCTTGCGAATGGCGTTGAGAGCCGCGCGCAGGAAGTAGGTGTTGGCCACGCCGGGGATCTCGACCGGATACTGGAAGCCGAGGAAGATCCCCTCGCGCGCACGCTCCTCGGGCGAAAGCGTCTGCAGATCCTTGCCCTGGTAGAGAATCTCGCCCGCGGTCACGGTGATGCCCTCGCGCCCGGCGAGGACGTGGGCCAGCGTGCTCTTGCCCGAGCCATTGGGGCCCATGAGCGCGCACACCTCGCCCGCCTCGACCTCGAGGCTGAGGCCGCGCAGAATCGGCTTGCCAGGTTTGCCCGCGGCCTCCGCGTGCAAGTTCTTGATCGACAGCATCACCATCTAGCCAACGCTCCCTTCCAGGCTGACGCCCAGAAGCTTCTGTGCCTCGACGGCGAACTCCATGGGCAGGTGGCGAAAGACTTCCTTGCAGTAGCCGTTGACGATGAGACCTACGGCATCCTCGGTGGCAAGCCCGCGCTGCCGGCAATAGAAGAGCTGGTCCTCGCTGATACGCGAGGTGGAGGCCTCGTGCTCGACCTGCGACGAGGTGTTGCGCACGTCGAGGTAGGGCACCGTGTGGGCGCCGCAGGTGTCGCCGATGAGGAGGGAGTCGCACTGCGAGTAGTTGCGCGCGCCGGTGGCGTCCTTGGTGACGCGCACGAGGCCGCGGTAGGTGTTCTGGCCGTGGCCGGCGGAAATGCCCTTGGAGAGGATGGTACTCTTGGTGTTCTTGCCGATGTGGATNNTGGATCATCTTGGTGCCGGTGTCGGCTTGCTGGTGGTGGTTAGTCACCGCGACCGAGTAGAACTCGCCCACCGAACCGTCGCCGATGAGCATCACGCTCGGGTACTTCCAGGTGATGGCCGAGCCGGTTTCCACCTGGGTCCACGCGATCTTCGAATTTCGCCCCGCGGCCTTGCCGCGCTTGGTCACGAAGT
>PNBO01000338.1:23771-28581 GCA_003136095.1 Myxococcales bacterium | reverse complement strand
GCGGTGCAGCCCTCGAGGTAGCTGACGTAGCTGTCGGGCTCCGCGATGATGAGGGTGCGCTCGAACTGGCCGGTGTCGGCGGCGTTGATGCGAAAATAGGTGGACAATTCCATGGGGCAGCGCACGCCCGGCGGGATGTAGCAGAAGCTGCCATCGCTGAAGACCGCCGAGTTGAGCGTGGCGAAGTAGTTGTCGCTCATGGGTACCACCGAGCCCAGGTACTTGCGCACGAGATCCGGGTGGTCGCGGGCGGCCTCGGAGAAGGAACAGAAAATGATACCGAGCTCGCCGAGCTTGGCCTTGAAACTGGTCGCCACCGAGACGCTGTCCACCACGGCGTCGAGGGCCACGCCCGAAAGCCGCTCCTGCTCGGCGAGCGAGATGCCCAGCTTGTCGAACATCGTCCGCAGCGCCGGATCGACTTCCTCGAGGCGCTGCGGCCCCGCGCCCTTCGCCTTGGGCGCCGAGTAGTAGACGATGTTCTGGTAGTCGATGGGCGGGTAGCGCACGCTGGACCAGGACGGCTCGGTCATGGTCAGCCAGTGCCGGTAGGCGCGCAGCCGCCAATCGAGCAGGAAGGCGGGCTCGTGCTTCTTGGCGGAAATGAGTCGAATCACCTCCTCGTTCAGTCCGCGCGGCGCGGCGTCGGCCTCCAGGTCGGTGGTGAACCCGTACGGATACTCCCGTTGGGTGAGTTCGTGCAGGTCGATGGATGCTTGTGCCATGAGAGCCGGCTCCAGAAAGCGGACCGCGTAAGTCCAGAATATGATGGGAGTTCGGATTTTGATGTCGAAAACAGGCGTGCCTTCTCTAGGATGAATCCGGCAGCGATTGGGTTTAGGCTTTCGCCGTTTCGCTCCGGCCGCGCGTCTCGTGCGACGAACGACTTGTCATGGCACCCATCCGTGTCATTCTTTCCATGCCATGCGAACCATCAAACGCTATTCCAACCGCAAGCTCTACGACACCACAGAGCGCCACTATGTGACCCTGGCCGACGTTGCCAGCTTCGTCCGCAAGGGCGACGACATCCAGGTCACCGACTACGTCACCAGCGCGGATCTGACCGCGCAGACCTTGGCCCAGATCGTCTTCGAGGAGGAGAAGAAATCGCCGCGCGTGGGCGCGGATATTCTGCGCAAGATCATCCAGACCGGCCTGGCCGCCTGAAAACGCTGTCGCTCGTCCGGCCACGGCGACGATTTGCGTTCACACCCAGTGGCAAATGTTCATTCACCGCTCAAGCGGTGAATGCCGTCCAGCACGTGCCAGGTGGCCACGATGGTCAGGTCGACCACCTTGTCGTTGCGCTGGGATTCGGGCACGACCAAGTGCTCGTAGGTACAGAGCGCCTGGAGCTGGCGCAGGAACTTGCTGATGACCCGGCGGTCGGAATCGCCGATCCAGCCACCGATCTTGTCGATGAGCACGCGCTGGTGTTGCTGGATGAAGCGCGCGGCGGAGAGCGCGCTCTGCCGGCTACGCGCGCCCTCGGGACGGCGCGGGAAGATCTCGAGGAGGTCGCGGCGGTATTCCACCAGATCCGGATCGACGGTGTGCGCGATGCCGAGGTAGTCCGCGACGCTTTCCTTGATGGTCTCGAAGCCCACCCGCTTGCCGCTCCGCTGGTTGGGCGGGACTCCCCGGCATACGCCCTCGAGGTCGACCACGCGGTCGACGTATTCCAGCTTGGCCAATGCCACTTGCCAGTCCTTGTAGCGGCGGCGCCAGCGCGACGCGGGGTCGAGCCACACGGCGAAGGTCTCGGCGAAGTCCTCGTCGGGGTGTTTCTGCGCATAGTGATACATGCCGGCGCGGTGGAGGTAGCGAACGTAGTCGCGGCTCCACGGGTTGGAGCTGTAGACGTCGCGGTAGGCACGCCGGAACTCGCCGAAGGTCTGCGTCCAGTCCTTCCGCTTCCACAGCTCGAAGGCGTAGTTGAGCGCGTGGCCGGTTTCGTGGCGCAGGTACATCAAGACCTCGTCGCGCGAGTACTCGAACAGATGATCGTTGACCAGCTGCCAGAGCAGGGTATTGGCGAGATACCAGGGCACGTTCACGCTGGTCGCGCGGTCGGCGGTCCAAAAGTCGTCCTCGCCAAGGTAGTAGCCGGGGATGAAGGTGATGCCCCGGGCGCGCAGCTCGCCGGTCACCTGCGCGAGGCAATCGAAGAGCGTGTCCTCGACCTTCAGGGTCAAGTCGCAGATGCGGCTTTGCAACAACTTCTGAAGGCCAACTTCGCGCGCCACCGAATCATCGGCGACGGGCTTGGGCGGGCTTCGTCTTGTCCGGACCGCTGCCAGCGGCATGACGATCTCACGTCTACCATGAGCGCAGCGCGCTGTTCGAAACAAACCCGAGACCCGTGGTGGAATCTAATGGAGACTACGTGACAGTCATAAACGCAAGTCATAACGGGGACATATGCGAATAGACCCATGCGCCGGACGCGTTGCGCATGTGGCCCGTGTCTCTTCACATCTTGGGTTGCGCTTTGCTGATATTGTGGCAGCAATGCCAGACGCCAGCCGAAGTTGGTCGCGGCCTGCCCTCGTCCTGGTTCTCTACCTGGCCCTGGCCTCCGCGGGCGTGGCCTGGTCTACGCTACGCGGGGACGCAAGCCTGTGGCGCCTCGCCGGCAAGGAGAACCCGCAAACCCTGGCCGGCATCGTGGCGGGCGTGTTTCTGGGGCTGGGCTTCGTCTTTGCCTCGCGCTACGCCACGCACCGCTTCGAATGGGGCCGGGCCCTGCACCGCGATCTGCGCGCCCTGCTTGGTCCCTTGCTGTGGCCCGAGATCGTCGTGTTGGCCGCGGCCTCCGCGGCCGGCGAGGAGATCTTCTTTCGTGGGGCTCTCCTACCCGCCGCTGGTTTGTGGGTCTCGAGCGGCATCTTCGCCCTCCTGCACGTCGGCCCCAAGCCGAGCTACCTGCCTTGGACGCTGTCGTCTTTCGTCGCCGGCATGGTGTTCGGGCAGCTCTTCCTGTGGACCGGCGACCTGGGTGGTCCGGTCGTCGCCCATTTCACCGTCAACGCTCTCAACCTGCGTTATCTTTCGAGTACGGATCTGCGATGAGGTGCTGGGTATTGTCTAGCTTGCTCCTGGCCGCCGCGGTGGCGGCGCCCGCGTACGCCGCCGATGAATTCTCGGGCGCGGACAAGCTGCGGGCGATCTACTCGGCCGAGTTTCGTTTCACCAACGATGGGCTGCCCGTGGTGCCCGTGGACATCGCCGAGGGCTTGCAGAGCGTGACCATCAGCGCGGGCGCCAAGGGCGTGCGCCTCTTGCCAGAGGGCGACGGCGGCGCCGAGATCCGCGCGGACGACACCTGGCAGATCCGCGCCGCGGCGACCAGCGGGGCCCGCCTGCGCTACTGGACCGTGGTCTGGCGCAGTCCCGTGGCGAAGAGCCAGGAGGCGGATGCGCAGGTGGCGCTGTGGAAGGGCAAAGGCGAGAACGCGCGGCGATTCGAGCAGGGCACGCTGTTCGGAGTGGGCGGCGAGGTTCTAGATCGGCGCGAAGCCATCGTGGGCGTCGGGCCCTGCGCCTCGGTGGAAGAGGCCGAACGCGCCTCCGATCGCCTGGCCGCGAAGTCGCCACTGCGTCAGCCGGGCGTGTTCACCGAGCTCGTCGACCGGCCGCACGGCCAGCTCGAGGCCACGGGCGGCAAATCCGGCTTCAAGGTGAAGAATGAGGGCGTGCTGTGGTTCGTTCCCGCCGGCGACGCGCCCCTGCGCGTCGAGGCGAGTGGCGAGCGCGGCGGAGAGAAGCTCAAGATCGCCGGTTCCTATTCCGGCCGCGTCTACGTCACCATCGACCGGCAGGGCAGCATGGCCGTGGTCAACGCGGTCCCGGAGAACAAACTCCTGGCCGGCCTCATCCCGGCCGAGATCTTCCCGAACGCCCCCGACGAGGCGCTCAAGGCCCAGGCAGTGGCGGCGCGCGGCGAGCTGCTTTCGAAGATCGGCACGCGCCACATCGGCGATCCCTTCCGCCTGTGCTCGCAGACCCATTGCCAGGTCTATTCCGGCGCGGGCCACGAGACCGCGCGTACCACGGCCGCGGTCGAGGCCACGCGTGGGGAGGTACTGTTCGAGGCCGGGGGCGGCCTGGCCGATCCGACGTACTCGGCGAACTGCGGCGGCCACACCGAGAACAACGAAAACGTCTGGCCCGAGATGCCGGCGCTCGCCTCGCTACGCGGGCATCGCGACGCCGAGAAGAAGGCGGGTGACCCCTACGCGGGCGGCGTCACGGCCGGGAACGTCGCCGCGTTCATCGCCAACCCGCCGGCGGCGTACTGCGGGCGCACCAAGCTCGGCGCCGGCGATCGCTTTCGCTGGACCGTCACCCGCAGCCAGGAAGAGCTGGAGAAGCTCCTCGGCAAGTATCGTTTGGGTGCCATCCGGTCCATCGAGGTCCAGGAGCGCGGGGTGTCCGGGCGGGCCCGCGCCGTGCGTGTGACGGGCGCCACGGGTTCGGAGGTCATTCGCGGCGAACTGCGCATCCGCCAGGCCTTCGGCAACCTGCGCAGCTCGCTCTTCGTGGTGGAAATGCAGGGGGCCTCTGCGGTCTTCCACGGCGCCGGGTTCGGCCACGGGGTCGGCCTGTGCCAGACCGGCGCCATCGGCATGGCCGAGGCGGGCAAGAGCTACCGCGAGATTCTGCGCCACTACTATCCCGGGACGACCCTGCGCAAACTCTGGTAGTTTCCGCAGGACGGATTGAACCACAGAGGACACGGAGAACACAGAGGCCGGAAGGGAAGGGTTTCCGGATCCGAACCCCTTCTTTCTCTGTGTCCTCTGTG
>PNBO01000338.1:2510-23760 GCA_003136095.1 Myxococcales bacterium | reverse complement strand
TGCTCATCATGGACGACGACAGCCGCGACGGCTCCGCCGAACTGGTCGCCGCGTGCCCCGAGAAGTGGGTCCAGATCGTCGTGCGCACCTCGGATCGCGGCCTCAGTCCCTCGGTGCTCGATGGCATGAAGCGCGCGCAGGGCGATGTCCTCGTGTGCATGGACGCCGACCTCAGCCATCCCCCGGAAGCGATTCCCCACATGCTGCGCAAGCTGGAGGAGGGGGCGGACTTCGTCATCGGCTCGCGCTACGTGCAAGGCGGTTCGACCTCCGACGACTGGGGCTTCGTGCGCTGGCTCAACAGCCGGGTCGCGACCTTGCTGGCGCGCCCGCTGACCAGCGCGCGCGATCCCATGGCCGGCTTCTTCGCGTTCCGGCGTTCGACCTTCGCCGCGGGCCGCGAGTTCAATCCCGTCGGCTACAAGATCGGGCTCGAATGCATCGTCAAGTGCGGCTGCGAGCGCGTGGTCGAGGTGCCGATTCATTTCGAGGATCGGCAGCTCGGCAAGAGCAAGCTGACCGTGCGGCAGCAACTCCTCTACATCAAGCATCTGCGGCGGCTCTACACCTTCAAGTTCGGTGGTTGGTCGCAGCTCGTGCAGTTCCTCACCGTCGGCGGGCTCGGCACCGTGGTGAACCTCCTGCTGCTCACCCTGTTCTTGCGCATGGGGTTGGCGGCGCGTCCGGCCGTGGCGTTGGCCATCGTGCTGTCCATGTTCTTCAACTTCGTGCTCAATCGCCGCTTCAGCTTCGGCGAGTCACGCAAGGAGAGCTGGCTGCGGCAGTTCATCGGCTTCATGTCCGCGTGCTCGGTAGGGGCGCTCATCAACTACGCGGTCACGCTCCTGCTCATGGGCAAGGCCTTCGGTTTGCGGCCCCAACTCGCCGCGCTCGTCGGCATCGCCGCGGCCACGGCCTTCAACTTCATCGCCAGCCGCTATCTGGTCTTCCGCTCCTCGCACATCCGGCCGCCGGAAACGCACGTCGAGAAAGACGAGCCGCCCGCCAAGCAGACGTAGCCACCGGCCGCTACCGGCCCGCGCGCAGGCTCTTCCAGCTCGCGGCGCACCGCCTTGCGGTTGAGCTCCGCGGTTCGCTAGTTGACGACGATGCCAGCGACGGACATGGCGGTCAGGATCTGGGGCGTGCCGGACGGCTGGTCGTGGTGAGCAGGGTGAGGAATGCCCACAGTTCCCGGTTGTGCCAGGCAAAGTCCGCCGCCGCCAGATTCGGCGCGCGCTCCACGTAGCGGGCACCGAACTCGACGTCGAGCTGGGTCGACCAGCGATAGCGGATCGGCACCTCTACCAGCACCATGGTTTCGTCCGGCACAACGTCGCCGGTCCTGGCGGGAGCGAGGGGTGTGTTGAGATCGGCGGTGAAGGCGGCGTGGGCGCCCGCGCTCCAGCGCAGCCCGAGCTGCGCGTCGAGCCGCGCCTCGGTCATCCCGCGGAGAACCGCGGCGCCGAGCACCGGATCGCCGTACCAGGCCGTCCCGGCCCCGAGCGACGAGCGCAGGGTGGAAGCACGGGTGCGCCAGAGCAGCGACGCGAGATCGATGCGGCAGAGCGGCGTCAGGGGGAGCCAGTTCCGGTTCTTGTCCGGGTTGATCAGCACGGCCGCGTAGGTCAGGCCCGCGACGGCGCGCACCTGCTGGTTGCGGCTCAGGTCTCGGACCAGGCCGAGCTGCGGCTGGAGCGTGAGGACATTCATCCGTGCCGACGAGTTCCCGACCTGGAAGCCCTGGATGTCGGTTTCCCCGAGTCCCAGCAGGGCTTCCACGTTGGAGCGGCGGTCGAGCGCGTAGTGCACACCGGGCGTGACCGTGATCAGGGTCTGCGTGGGCGTGGCCGGTAGGCTGAGGCCGGGGCCAGTGCCGGAGGCCCCGTCGTTGTTCACCACTTGGCGGTCCGGGGTCCGGAGATGGGTTGCGGCCAAGAGCAAGGTCAGCGTGGTTCGGCGCGACTCGCGCCAGGAGGCGTCGCCGGCGGCGTTGAGGGTGAGCAGGGTCCTGACGGGCGGCAGGGTCGGCTGGCCGACGAATTGCTGGGATAGCAAAGAGTAGTCCTCTTCCCCGTAGCTGCCGCGCAGGGCGAGCTGGAAACGGCCGCGCCGGTTCGGACGCGAGAGGAAGGAGGTGTCCAGCGTTTCGAGGAAGAGGGGCCGGCTTTCGAGCAGTGGCACCGGTCGCCAGAAGATCCTGGTCGCCGAGATCGCGCGCGCCTCGCTCTCTTCGCCGGACCGGTGCAGGCCCACGAGCGGCGTGGCCGCGAGTATCACCTGTTTCTGCTCCACCGAGGCGCTCCCCGCCGACGCCGTGCCCACGGGCACCTCGCCCGCCCGGGCCTCGATGCGCGCCCCCGCCTCGAATTCCGTCGCGCCTTGCAGCGCCAGCAACGCGGAAAGGACGCCGAGCCCGCTTGCCAGCATGGCCGGCTACTCCACGACCACCACGTCCCCGTCGGCGAGCTGGAAGCGGGCGGCGTGCGGCTCGGCCTCGGTGATGTCGCGGACGCGGAAGCGGATGCGCTCGTTCGATCTCGCCCGCACGACGAACACACGGTCGGTGTGCGCGAACTCGGTCAGCCAGCCCGCCTGCGCCAGCGCGGCGAGCAGGGTGCGGTCGCGGGTCATCTCCTGGGGGCCAGCCGTTTTCACCTCGCCGACCACGCTCACGCGAATCGGCGGTGTCTTGGTGATCCACACGCGGACCACCGGCGCGACCACCACATCCTTGAGCGCCGCCGCGACTGTGTCCGCGATCTGGCGCGCGGTCTGCCCGCCCACGCGGATGCTGCCCACCATGGGTTGCGCGTAGTGGCCGTCCTCGCGCACCACGAATTCACCCGAGAGCGTCGGCTGCCGCTCGACCTCGACCAGAATGGTGTCGCGCGGGCTGACCGTGGGCTCGCCAGCGGCACCGGCCAGTGGCAGGTCGCCCGCCCAGGTAAAGCGTTCGTCGTGCGCGCAGGCGAGCAGAGAGACGGCGACGACGACGAGCAGGCCCGTGACGGCCGCTTTCCCCGCGACCCGCGTGAACAGTCTGCGCAACTCGGCGAGGCCGATCGCCACGGTGGCCAGGAGCAGCCCGACGAGCAGGCCGAGGGCCAGGCGCAGGGCGAAGGCCTTGCGGCCGGGCGGCGATTCCAGGCGCGCCGGAACCACGATCTCGTAGCGCGAGGTAGTCGAAACGCGCTCGAGTTGGAGATGAACTTCGGCCTTCTTCAGCCGATCGAAGAGAAGACCATGTTGCCGTTCAGCATCTTCTTTCATGCGGGTAAGCTCCTCGATACGGGCGTTGACCTTGGGTGAATGGCTGCTGACCGTGCGCAGCGAACGCAGGCCGGCCTCGATGGTGCCGCGCTCGGCGCGCGCGGCCCGCAGTTGCGCCTCCAGTTGATCGGCCTGGCTCTGCAGCGAATCGTAGGCGACGTTCGCGCTCTTCTCGAGCTGGGTTACGTCGGAGCGGAGGTGCTCGTCGATGGTCCTCTGCAGGTTCTTCTGTTCGTTGAGTAGGCGCTGTACCTCGGGGTGCCCGTCGGCCAGCCCCTGGGCGCGCAGCTCCGTCAGCTTGCGGTTGACGGCGCCCAAGGCATCGCGGTCGGCCTGCGCCGACTGCGATTTGGCCTGGCTGAGGGCGCTGCCCCGGTGGAGCTGGCTGCGCACGCCTTCGAGCTCGCCGGCTAGGCGGTCGACGCGGCCGGTGACCTCGATCCGCTTCGATTCCAGCTCCGTCTGCGAGCCCGGGCCGAGCGTGGACTGCGCGAGAATCTGGTCGGAGTTGGCTTCCCGGAACTGCACGGTCTCCCGCGCGATGTCCTGCAGCCGCTGGTCGGCGGCCTCGGTTTGCGTGCGCATGAAATCGACCTCGGCCACGAAGACCTTCAGCTTCTTCTCGATCTCGGTGTCGATGTAGTTCCGCAGGTGGGCGTCGAGGAAGCGCAGAGGCCAGTCACCGCGGCCGCCAAACAGGCTCGGGGTCATGACCGCGGTGTAGGTGTTGTTGCCCATGCTCTCGAAGCGCATGCGCCTGGCGATGGCCTCGGCCCACGCCTCGTTGGGATCGCCCGCGCCCATCTTCCTGAGGGTGCCCATGATACTTTCGCGGCTGAGGAACGACCGCTCGGCGCCCGCGAAGAACTGCGTGGGGTCCGCCTGGGAGGGGTGCATCTCGGGGTCGATGGGATTCGTCCGGGGCGCGGGGTGCAGCGTGACCACGCAGTAGACCGCACGCACCGGCGGGAAATACTCGAAACTGGCTGCGCCAAGCACGAGCCCGACGGCCGTGATGCCGAGAATGAGCCATAAGCGCCGACGCAGATACCTGGCGGCGCGGATGACCTTGAGGACCACGTCGTCGAGCGAGGGCGCGGCGTCTTCGCTGTCGGCCGGGCGTCGCGGCTTTTCCACGGACGCGGAGGGCGGCACCTCGACGTAGCGAAACTCGTGCTGCGGGACGGGGGTGATGCGGCGCACGGGCGGCCGGGCCGGCACGCCCGTCACGGTGGAACGCTCGGGCACCAGGGCGGTGGACTGTGCGGGGTTCTTGGCCGCGGCCGCGCTCTCGTCGGCGAAGGTGAGAATGGTATTGCCCAGGCGAAGTGTGTCGCCATGGATGAGGCGGGCGTGGTTCACGCGCTTGTCGCGCAGAAAGGTTCCCTCGGCAGAGCCCATATCCTCGACCGTGTAGCCGAAGCTGTGCTTGATGATGCGCGCGTGGAAATCCGACACGGTGGGATCGAGGAGAACCACGTCGGCGTTGTTCGAGCGGCCGATGATGGTGGGGTTGCGGTTGATGGGGAAGACTCGCTCGCCGCCACCCGACTCCGCGACAGCGAGCACGGCCCGGCCAGCGCCAAGCTGGGCGCTCGTGCGCGATACGAATTCGCTAAAGCTCAGGGTCTCTCGCGTCTGGTCGTCGTCGTTGTCGTGCCCCATGGCTTGCGTCCTGTCCTAGCAAGGAACATGGTGCAGCGATAGCCCCTCTTGAGCAAGCGGCGAGCCGCTGGCGGGCAGGAGGACGGTGGCGATGAGCAACTCGTCGTCTGCGAGAAACCGACCCACCAAGGAACCGGCCGGCGCGATGGAGCGCGCGGCGCCGACGAATTCGGCCAGGAAGTGGCCGTACCGCGGCAAAACCTGGATGTGCACGTCCGGGAAATCGAGGAACCGCCTACACAGGGGGTAGATGGCCTTGTAGACGGCCTCCTTCGCCGAGAAGATCAGCCGAGCCCACACCCCCGGTTCAGCGGCCGCGAGGGCCGCTCGCCCTTCCTCGGCGTCGAGCACGCGCGGCCATAACTCGGGGGAGAGCGGTTGCCGTGGTTCGGCGTCGACGCCCAGGCCTGCGACCAGGCGGCGGTGGGCGACCGCGACGCCGCAGTATCCACCGGCGCCTACCTCGGTGTGGGTGATGCTGCCGACCACCGCGCCCGGCCAGAGCGGGGCGCGATCAGGGCCAGCGAGCAGGGGAAAGTCGGTGATGCCCAAGTCGGCAAGCGCCCGGCGCGCACAGCGCCGGCCGGCCACGAATTCCCGCCGTCGTTTCTCCGAGAAGTTCGCGACAAGCGCCGCTTCCTCGTCGTAGAGCGGTTCCCCAGCCTCGCCCAGAGAGGTCTCGTGCGTGACGATGCCCGACTGTCCAAAGAGGGCCGCCAGACGGGCCGCAAGCGCTCGCGAGGCTGGCATGGGGGCCTGTCCGGGCGAGCTGGCTAGAAGGCGTTCCGGCGGTTCTTCGCGCCGAAGATGGTCAGGAAGATAATTTTGAGGTCGAGAAAGAGATTCCAATTGCGAATGTATTCCAGGTCGTGCCGCACCCGCTGCTCCATCTTCTCGAGATCGGCGGTTTCCCCGCGCCAGCCGTTGACCTGAGCCCAACCCGTGATGCCAGGCTTGACCATGTGGCGGAGCATGTAGCCGTGGATGAGGGCGCGGTACTGTTCGTTGTGGGCCACGGCGTGTGGCCTCGGTCCAACCAGCGAAAGCTCGCCGGTCAGGACCTGCAGGAACTGCGGGAACTCGTCGAGGGAGGTGCGGCGCAGGATGCGGCCGATCGTCGTGACCCGCGAATCATTCCGGGAGACCTGCCTGATGCTCGGTCCATCCTCGCAGACCGTCATGGTGCGGAACTTGAGGATGCGGATCTTCTTGCCGCACAGGCCGTAGCGCCACTGCCGGAAGAAGATGGGACCGGGCGAGCTGACCTTGATGGCGATGGCGATGCAGGCCATGGGGATGAGGGTCAGAAGCACGATGGCGCTGCCGAGCACCAGATCCTCGAGGCGCTTGACTAGGGCAACCACGCCCTCGAAGGGAGAGTTATGGACGCTGACCACGGGGATGCCACCCACCTCGCTCCAATGGGCGCGCAGCAGGGTGTAGTAGAGAAAATCGGCCACCATGTACACCGTGACCGTGGTGTCGGCCAGCTCGGAAAGGATGCTGGCCGTGCGCATCTCGGCGCGCAGCGGGAGGGCGACATAGACCACGTCAATCAACCCCTGCCGGCAGAGGCGAACCAGATCGCTCGAAGTGCCGACGACGTTGCAATTGGGGTGCTTGGCGGGGTGGCGGCGCTTTTCCGATCGGTCGTCGAAGACCCCCTGCAGGCGCAGGCCGAGCCAGGGCAGATCGTCGAGCGCGGAAACGAGCCGCTCGGCGTCCTTGGTGCATCCCAGGATAGCCACCCGTTTCGAGTTGTGGCCCTGGGCCCGGAGCAGCCGCAGACCCACGCGCACGAAGGCGCGCATGGTGCAGAGCATGAGGGGCGCGAGGAGGAACCAGATGAACGCGGCGACGCGTGAGTACTGGGTTGAGGTCTTGCTGAAGAACCAGAAGGCGAGCAGTGCGAGGGGCACCGCGAGCCAGGACACCAGCGCGTCCTTGATCTCGTGCAGGATNNATCGACGCATCAACAAAGCGCTGCAACGAGCTCACCCAAGTCTCGTGTTTTCGCAACGTTCCGGTTGTCGATGATCCCATGCTAAAACCCACCCCTTGGCGATGTGGTCAGGGAAGTACCTTGTACGGTAAGGTAGAGAAAAGTCAAGTGTAATAAATGTTACCCTTTTGCGGTCAATTGTAAGAATGCTCAATTATTGCGGAATATGAAGACGCATCGTTCCCAAAGTCCTCCGAGCGGAGCCGTGGGGGTTGAGACCGCCCGGAGATTCGAACCGCGTGCTAGCGTTCGCGTGATGAAAGACGCCTGTCTCGTCAACCAATATCCGAAGGTCAGTCACGCCTTCAGCCGGCGTGAGATCCTCGCGGTGGAGAAAGAGGGCTTCGGGGTCGTTCGCTGGCGAATCCGGCGATCGATCGAGCCGCTGCTGGACTCGCTTGACGTGGAGGAGGCTACGAAAACTCATGTCTTACTAGATGCCGGCTGGTGGAAAATGGTGCGAGAAATTTTGCGCGTGCTGCGCACGCGCCCCGGGCGCTTCCTCCGCGCGCTCCGGCATGCCGTTCGGGCGGGCTTCGGATCGGAGCGAGGCATCCTGCGGCACCTGGCCTATCTCGCGAAAGCCTGCGTTCTCGTCGGCTGGGCCGACAGGGGCGCGATCATCAAGGTGCTCGACGACAGCCGCGCCCTCGTGCTGCCCTGTTTCGCCGAGGGGCTGCCGGTGGCGATCCTGGAGGCGCTGGCCCGGGCCCGGCCGGTGCTCAGCCGCTTCGTCGCGGGAATTCCCGAGCTGGCCGTTCCCGGCCGCAATGCCTGGCGGCCGGCGCCAGCATCCAATTGAGCGACGTGTTCATGCACGACCAGAACCTGACTGCCCGCGCGCCGTCCGCCCTGCCGACGGTTTCGCTCATGGGGCTGCGGCTCGCGAGCATCGATCGGTACGCCCTGCTCGACCACATCTTTGCCGCGCTGGCCGCCGGGCGCGGCGGCTGGCTGGTCACCGCGAACATGGATTTTCTACGCCGCTACGTTTGCGACCCGGAGGTGCGCGCGCTCTACGATGCCGCCGACATCCGTGTGGCCGACGGCACGCCCGTGGTGTGGGCCTGCCGGGTGCAGGGCGACCGTGTGCCCGGACGCGTGCCGGGCTCGTCGCTGATCTGGCTGCTTGCCGAGCGTGCGGCGCGCGAGGGCCGGTCGCTCTTTCTCCTCGGCGGCACGGAGACCGCGAATCNNGGTCGAGCCCGCGTCTCGCCAGCCCGCCATCCCCGGACGACATTGCGCGGGTCGCGGACGAGTTTTCCCGCGCGCGGCCCGACATCCTCCTCGTGGGCCTGGGTTCACCCAAGCAGGAACAGTTGATCCGCGCCCTGCGGCCCCTCTTGCCCGCAACCTGGATGGTTGGGGTCGGCGTCAGCTTCAGTTTCGTGTCTGGCGAGATCAAGCGGGCGCCGCGCTGGATGCGCAAGGCCGGCGTCGAGTGGGTCCACCGCATGGTGCAGGAGCCTCGTCGGCTCGCGAAGCGCTATCTCCTGCACGACCTGCCGTTCGCACTGCGCCTTTTCGCGCACGCGCTCGTTGCTCGCCTGAATAGGAGCGAATAGCAGAAGGCGACATTCGGGAGAGCGGCGCTCGGCCTCGGCGAGCGGACGGCTGCAACGGATGAGAAAAGTGTCCCGCCCGTCGGACGTTGAAATGGAAACCCTAAGAGGGTTTCCAAACCTTCCCGCGCTCTGGCTCCGCCGGGCAAAGCCCGGCTGCGCCTACGCGTGCCTTCGGGCGCGAGGCCCGCCCGTGGCGTTCTCGGTCGTCGCTTGGCATCCGGCCGCGGACGGCCGGAGCAGCTCCTCACGCCGACGGTCGGGACACTTTCCTCACCCTGCGCGCCGTCCGATTCTGTGCAGTGGCCGGCTTTCGGGTCATTCGTATTTCGGGAACGCTCTGGACAGCCGTGACTTCATTCGCAGATGCAAGCTCGGCGCGCGGGCGAGATAGGGACGACTCCGAGGCAGCGTCCGCGCGTATAGGCGAGCGCCGCGAGCGTCCGCGCTCGCGCGCCAGCGAGCCGGGAAGGGGCCCGCGACCAGCTTTGCTGGTCGCAGAGGGACCCGGATGCTGAGCGCGCCACGGACGCGCGAAGCGCGGACGTTGGCGTGCGTCTATTCGCGTGGGCCTCCGGCGGGCTCTGCCCGACGAGGCCCGTCGCGGGAAGGATTGGAAACCCTCCCAGGGTTTCCATGACAATAGAGGGGTCGTCCCTATCTTGCCCGAGGAAGCCGAGCGCCTCACTCCCGAATGCCGCCTTAGCCTAGCCCGCGATCGCGACGCCAATCAGTCTCCCGATGCCGAAGGTCGCGCCGGCGGCGAGCAGGCCGAGGAGCAACTGGCGGCCGGCGGAAAAGAGGGCCGAGCGGCCGGTGAAGACGGCGATGGCGGCGCCGATGAGACAGAGGCCGACGCTGCCCGCCACCAGGCTGGTACCGATGGCCGCCGGGCCCGCGAGGAAAAGGAAGGGGAGCACCGGAATCAAGGCGCCCAGCGCGAAGAGCAGCATCGAGGTGCCGGCGGCCACCCAGGGGGAGCCGCCTAGCTCGGCGGGATCGATGCCGAGCTCTTCACGCGCCAACACGTCGATGGCCGATTGGGGGTCGGCAAGCAGCTTGGCCGACAGCTCGGCGGCTTCTTCCGGGCTCAAGCCCTTGGCCTCGTAGATGAGCTGGAGCTCGTGCCGCTCCTCCTCGGGATTGGACGCGAGCTCGTCGCGCTCGGTGCGGATCTCCCGTTCCGCCAGCTCGCGCGAGCTGGTCACCGAGATCCATTCGCCCATGGCCATGGAGCAGGCGCCCGCGAGCAGGCCAGCCACGCCGGTGAGCAGGATGGTGTGCGTGTCGACGCTGGCCCCGGCCACGCCCATGACCAGGCTCAAGTTCGAGGACAAGCCGTCGTTGGCGCCCAGCACGGCGGCACGCAGGGCATTGCCACCCAGGCGGCGGTGGCCCTTCTCGGTGCGCACGAAGCTGGCGGCGCCCATGCCGGTCTTGACCAGGATGGAGCGCAGCACGCGCGCGTGCGAATGCTCTTCGCTGGTCATGGCGGTCGTCGCGGTTTCCTTTTGCGGCAGGTAGTTGTCCCGGCTCTCGTACTCGCTCGACGCCACGGTCTCGAGCACCGAGCGGGCGCCCCAGCGGCGCGCACAGGAAATGAGCACGCGGGCGCGCCAGCTCGGCTTGCGCGGCCCGGGAGCGAGGCCGGCCGCCTTGAGGCGCGCCTCCCAGAACTCCACGTGCTGGCGCTCGATGGCGGCCAGGTTCTCGTACACGCGCGCGGTGGCCGCGTCGGGCTCGTGCGCCGTCATGGCCAGGTACTGTTCGGTGCTGTCGACCTCGGCCTGCCAGTTGGCGAGGTAGCGTCGGATGTCTTTTTTCGCGAGCTGGTGGCTCATCGTTTGGCGCTCTCGTTCTTCATGGGCGTGGCCGGCGAATCGGTCAATTGGAAGAGCTCCTCGACGGCGCTGACCAGGAGGTCGGTGTGCCAATCGCCGCAAGCGTCGTCCTTGGCCCACGCGCGCAAGCGTTCGGTCGGCGCATGTAGCATCTTCTCGACCGCCGCCGCGAGCGCGCGCTGCAAGGCCTCCTTGTGCGCGGCCTCGAGGGGGATGCGCTGGCCACGCAGGCTGTGCTCCAGCTCGGTTTCGAGAGCCTTGCGGAAGCGATCGCGCAAGGCCACCAGGGTCGGCGTGATCCGCTCGGCGTGCGCCCGGCGCAGGAAGCTCTCGGTCTCCTCGCTGACGATGGCGCTGGCTTTCTCGGCTTCGCGCTGGCGATCGGTCAGAGCCGCGTCCGCCACCTGCGACAGATCGTCCACGTTGTAGAGGAAGACGCCGTCGAATTCGGCGACGCGTGGGTCGATATCGCGTGGCACCGCGAGATCGACGAGAAACAGATTGCGGCCGTGGCGCTGTCGCCGGGTTTGCGCCAGCTGATCCAGGGTGACGACGTAGCCGGGCGCGCTGGTGCTGCTCACCACAATGTCCGCCGTGGCGAGCAGGCCGGGGAATTCCTCCCAGGTGCGCGGCTCGGCCCCGAGCTTGTGCGCCGCCTCGCGCGCCCGCTCGAGGGTGCGGCCGACCACGGACAGGTGCGCGCCGGCCCGGCCGAGCAGGGTGGCCACCAGGCTGGCCATCTCGCCCGTGCCCACCAGCACGACGTGGTGGCCACCAAGCTCGCTGAAGATCTCTTTCGCCAGATCCACCGTCACCGTGGGGATGCTGACTTGACCCGCGCCGAGTGCGGTCTCGCTGCGCACGCGCTTGGCCACGCGGAAGGCGTGCTCGAAAGCGCGGTTGAGCCAGGGACCGACGGCGGCCGCGCCATGGGCCGCGGTGAAGGCGTCCTTGAGCTGCCCCAGGATCTGCGGCTCGCCCACCACCAGCGAATCGAGCGAGCTTGCCACGCGAAAGAGGTGCTCGATGCCGTCCCGCGCGTCACGCAGGTAGAGGTGGGGGCGGATGTTGGGTGCGGTGCCTTCGAGGGCGTCGACGATGCGGCCGCCCAGTTCGCCGAGGGTACCCGCGTCGGCTGGCGGGAGCGCGGCCATCACCTCCACGCGGTTGCAGGTGGAGAGCAGCACGATCTCGCCGGCCCCGGTTCGCTGCTTGAGATCGGCGAGGCGCGCCGGCAGATCGGCCGGCGTCACGGCCAGGCGCTCGCGGACCTCGACGGGAGCGCTGCGATGGGAAAGTCCGACCACGACGATCATCCGCCCACCCCGAGCATGGCGCGCGCGACGTAGAGGACAATGACCAGCAAGATGCCGAGCGCGCCGGCCAGTACCGCGTAGGCCGGGCGGCGGCCCCGCCAACTGCGGAACTGGCGCAGGAGCAGAACCGCGAGGAGCACGAGCCAGCTTCCCATCGACAGCAGCGCGCGAATCCGGTCGCCCGTGCTCACCGTTTCGGCGTGCTTGATGGCGAGGCGGCCCGTGAAGATCCCGATGGTGAGCAGGGGCACTCCAATCCACAGCAGGCGGTGCACCACGGAGTCGAGGGATTCCAAGGGTGGCAGCTTGGGGCCCTGGCCGAGCGAACGGCGCGTGCGCAGCCTTTGTTCGCTCCAGATGTAGAAGGCACTGGCGCATCCCGCGACCAGCATGATGCCGCCACCCAGGAGATTCGAGGTGATGTGGATGGCCAGCAGCCAGCGGTCGTTGGTCGCGGCCGGGCGCGCCGCGATCGCGTGCGCAGCTACCAAGTAGAGCGCGGCCGAGGCCGCCACGAAACCGCCGAGGGCTTCCAGGTGCCGCCCGCGGCTCAACACGGCGTAGGTGACGACGCCGACCAGCGAGATGATGCCCAGCGCCGAGTGCAGCGAGTAGACCGGACAGCGGTGGTCCATGACCGAAAAGAGGATGAGATAGGCGAGGTGAAGGACAGCTCCACTTTCAAGGAGTCGTGGCGCCCATCGCGGCCAGCCCTGCATGGCCGGCCTCCGCCGGGCCTGCGCCACGAAGAGCGCGCAGGAAGCGAGATAGCTGGCTGCGCTGAGAAGGAAGAATGCCCAGAGAACGCCGTTCATGGCCGACCCCGCTTGTTTCTAGACCTTACCATCAACCGGGGAACCCACCACCCCCGCACCGGTTTCCTAGAAGACCCAGACCGTGCCCGCGACCGTGAGGAAGCCGAGGGTGCTGTAGCCGATGATCTGGTGCGTGCGCGCCATGGTGCGCAGGTTGTGGGGATTTCCCGCGTCGGCCTGATGGGTGGTGATCCAGCCGAGGACGGCCTCGCTGACCATGCCCAAGGTGGCGCCGATCACGGCGATACGGTGAACCAGNNACACGGTGCGGCGTCTGCCATTTCGTACTGCCGCCGCCCCCTCCCCAGAGCTGGTTGTAGTTGAGCTGGCCGACGACGACGGTGCCCACCATGAGCGCCCAGGTGGTGATGCCCAGGGTCTGGTGCACCCGCAACATCCAGCGCCGCGTCTGCGACTTGGCCTCGATCTCGGCGGCGGCCGGATCGACCGTGAGGTTGGGCGTCGCTGGCCCACCGGCCTTACCGCCGAAAAAATCGAAATCCAGGGCTGGCTTCTCACCCGCCGCCTTTGCGTCGGCCGGCTTGGCCTCGGTCGTGGTGTCGGCCTTCGGGCTGTCCGCTCCAGCATCGGCGGATGTGCCCGGCTTGGGGGCGGGAGACGCATGGTGCTTCTTCCCGGTGGCAGAGGCCTGGCCCGTCGGACCCGTCAGTATCGCCAAGCCCAAGAGGACGCTGGAAAAACCGGCAATTCGACTCCGATTTGCCGGTGAGAGAAGCTGCGGCCGGGAAAACTTGGGAATCCTCGCGCGCATTGACTCCTCCCTACGATACCTACACCGGCGAAAAGGGTTCACGCAATGACATAGTCGGCGGATCCGACCGCCGGGTATGGCATCCTAGGTCTGGAGCCAAAACGATGCGATCGATCCCGGCGGCCTTGGCGGTGTCACTCTGTGCCTGCAACTACTCGGTGATGGACATTGCCAGCGTGCCCGACAATCCGACCTACGCGCACGACGTGCGGCCGCTCTTGTCCGACCACTGTCTCGTCTGTCACAGCTCGCCGCCGGATCGCGGCGCGCCGTCGTACTTTCGCCTGGATGTCTACCCGGACACCAATGGCGTGACCGGCGCGGGCAACATGGCGGTGACTCTCCTCCACGACGTGACAATCAAGAAAATGCCGCCCGGCGTGGGCAGCACCGAGGGTGTGGGGCCGAACGGGGCGGCGATGCTGCAGAAATGGGTCGACAACGGCGCCCCGGAATGACCTGCAGCCCGTGGTGACAGTCTCCCCGTCGCCGCTTAGGGTCCGACACAATACAGGCGAGCTGCGGTGTTGTCGCAGGGAATGCTCACCAGGTCGAACCAGTCCGGCGCAGTCGAGGTCTGGCTGTCCCCGACGAGTCCCGATGCGGTCGTAGCACCTCCTGTCCAATCCCCGCACGTCGCGGTGCCCGCCACGGTCCGGTCGCTGCCGCCCATCCATACTCTGGCGTTCGTGTAGACCTTGCCATCCGCAGTCACGTCAATGGGGGCGAGCGGCTTGCCACCCCCGAGGTCGGTGGGCTGCTGCGTGACGAAGACATCAGCCATGCGTTTCCACGGCAGACCGGTCGTATTGACCAGCTTGAGCGCCGGCGCGCCGGTGGTGGCGACGAAGGCGACGAAGGTCTTGGGGTCGGAGATTCCGGCGGTGGCGGCGTCCTTCCAGCACAGCTCGCTCTCCGCTTGCCTAATGCCGGGTTCGCGACGAGAGTTCGCCCATGGACTTCCAGGAGCTGATCCGCGTCCGCCGGAGCGTGCGTGGCTACAGGCCCGATCCGATCGGCGAGGACGTCCTGGTTCGCATCCTCGGGGCGGGCCGGATCGCGCCCACGGCCTGCAACCTGCAACCCTTTCACTTGATCGTCCTGACCGATGCGGAAACGCGCCAGCGCATGCAAGCGGCGTACGCCCGCGACTGGTTCTGGACCGCGCCCGTCATCCTGGTCGGCTGCGCGGAGCCCGCCAAGGCGTGGAAGCGCGCCGACGGTTGGTGCGCCGCCGAGATCGACCTGGCCATCGTCATGGACCACATCATTCTGGCCGCGACCGAGGAGGGGCTGGGCACCTGCTGGGTGTGCGCCTTCGACGAGGCGAAGACGAAGGAGATCCTGGGCATTCCGTCCGAGGTGCGGGTCCTGGCCATGACCCCGCTCGGCTACCCGGACGGAATTCCGCGCCCCTTCGCGCGCAAGCGCCTCGAGAACCTCGTGCACCGGGAGCGCTGGTAGCGCGGGAACGCGCGAGCGCCGACGGGCTTTGCCCGACGGTGCTCATCGCGGGAGATGGAAAGAACCCTCCCAGGGTTCTTTCTTAGAACGTCCGCAGGTAGTAAGTTCCCCCCGACATGCGCTGGCTGAAGTCGAAGAAGTTGTGGGCTGCCGTCGCCTTTGTCGGTATCGCCGTCGCTGGTACCCAGTTCGCCCTCAAGCGCCGCGCCGCCAAGCCGCCAGTCCAGTGGGAAACCGCGAGCGTGGATCGCGGGCGCATCGTGGCGCGGGTCACGGCCACGGGAATCCTTTCGGCACTGGTGACGGTGCAGGTCGGCAGCCAGGTTTCGGGCTCCATCCAGAAGCTGTACGCGGATTTCAACTCGCCGGTGAAGAAAGGCCAGATCATCGCGAAGATCGATCCGCGCCTGTTCCAGGCGTCGCTGGAAAATGCACGGGCAAACTACGCACAAGCAAAAGCAACCCTGATGAAGGATCAAGTTCAGGCTCGTTTTACTGAACGGCAGTCCAAACGCCAGGGTGCCCTAGTCAAGGACAAGCTCATCGCGGCCGCGGACTTCGATACCGCGGAATCCGCCGCGGGGACCTCGGCGGCTCAGGTCGAGGCGGACAAGGCCAACGTCCAGCAAGCGCGCGCCATCCTTCATCAGGCAGAGGTGAACTTGGAGCTCACCAGCATCGTGTCGCCCACCGACGGGGTCGTCATCTCGCGCAACGTGGACGTGGGCCAGACCGTGGCGGCGTCGCTTTCCGCGCCGATTATCTTTGTCATCGCCGAGGACCTGCGCAAGATGCAGGTCGACACCAGCGTGGCCGAGGCCGACGTGGGCAAGCTGACGGCCGGCATGGACGCCACCTTCGTGGTCGACGCCTACCCCGGCGAGCGCTTCAAGGGCAAGGTGCGCCAGATCCGCAACGCCGCCCAGACCGTGCAGAACGTCGTGACCTACGACGCCGTGATCGACGTGGACAACTCAGAGCTCAAGTTGCGGCCGGGCATGACCGCCAACGTGAACTTCGTTTTCGCCAATCGCGACAACGTCGTGCGCGTGCCCAACGCGGCCTTGCGCTTCCGTGCCAGCCCGGAGCTGCTGGCCGCGCTCAAGATCGACACCAAGAAGGCCAAGGAAAGCGAGCCGGGCGCACAGGCACGAACGGGTGGCGCGGGCCGGCCGGGGGCCGGCGGCGACAATGCTCCGGATCGCAAGACGGTCTGGGTCCTCGGCGGTGGCGTGCCGCGCTCGACCAGCATCAAGACCGGCACCACAGATGGCACCAAGACCGAGGTCGTCGAGGGAGCGCTTGGGGAAGGCGATCTGGTCATCACCGACGGCACGCTCACCGGGGGAGCCAAACCTGCGGCTGGCCTGCTGCCCGGCGCCCCGGCCCCTTCGCGGGGCGGAGGCGGACCGCGGTTCTAGGTCTGGCCATGGCAACCCCGCTCATCGAGGTTGAGCACGTCGCCAAGGTGTACCGGATGGGCGACGTGGACGTGCACGCCCTGCGGGACGTGTCGCTGGCGATTGCCGACGGCGAATCGGTGGCGGTGATGGGTCCGTCGGGCTCCGGCAAGTCCACGTTGATGAACATCCTGGGCTGCCTCGATCGCCCCACCGCGGGGGCCTACCGGTTGGCCGGGGAGGAAGTCTCGAGCATGGATCGCAACGCCCTGGCTGGGGTGCGCAATCGCACCCTGGGGTTCGTCTTCCAGAGCTTCAACCTGCTGGCGCGCACCAGCGCCCTCGAAAACGTCGAGTTGCCGTTGCTCTACGCCGGCGTGTCCGGCCGGGAGCGCCACCGGCGCGCGCGCGCGGCCTTAGAGCAGGTCGGCCTCGGCGACAGAATCCATCACCACCCGAACCAGATGTCGGGCGGGCAGCAGCAGCGCGTGGCCGTCGCGCGGGCCCTGGTCACGCGTCCGCGCCTGATGGTCGCCGACGAGCCCACCGGCAACCTGGACTCGCGCACCAGCATCGAGATCATGGCGCTGTTCCAGGAGCTCGGGCGCTCCGGCATCACCCTCCTGCTCGTCACTCACGAGCCCGACATCGCCCGCTATGCCTCGCGCGTGGTGGTCATGCGCGACGGGCTGGTGCAGACCGATCGCCAGCAGGAGCCACTTGTGGCCGACGTCGCGGCCGCGGTTGCGGGGCGCCCATGAACCCGTTACAGGTCCTGCGGGTCGCCATCCGGGCGCTCTTGCGCAACAAGATGCGCTCGTTTCTCACCACCCTCGGCGTAATCATCGGGGTCTCGGCCGTGATCGCCATGGTCGGCATCGGCGAGGGGGCCAAGGCGCGCGTGGCCGACGCCTTCGCCTCGATGGGCTCCAATATTCTGATGGTGCTTTCGGGCAGCACGACCTCGGGTGGGGCGCGCGGCGGCTTCGGCAGCCTGCCGACCCTGACCTGGGAGGATCTCAAGGCCATCCGGGCCGAGGCGAGCGCGGTTCGCTATGCGACCCCGCAATTGCGNNGATCAAGGACTGGCCGGTGGCGAGCGGCACCACCCTCATGCAGTCGGACATCGAGGGCGCCACCAAGGTGGTCGTGCTGGGGCAGACCGTGGTCGAGAAGCTGTATGGCCCCAGCGCGGATCCCGTCGGGCAAACCGTGCGCATCAAGAACTTCCCCTTTCAGATAGTGGGGGTGGCGGCCCGCAAGGGGCAATCGGTCATGGGCCAGGACCAGGACGATGTCGTCTTCATGCCCTACACCACGTTTCAGGCCAAGATTCAGGGCGGGTTGCAGAAGTTTATCCCGGGCATGCTCATGGTCAGCGCCGCCAGCGCCGACGACGTTTCGCGCGCCGAGAAGCAGATCGGCAACCTGCTGCGCGACCGCCACCACATCGCGATTGGCGGCGACGACGACTTCTCCATTCGCAACCTGACCGAGATGGCGAGCGCCCAGCAAGAGGGCGTCAACACGTTGACCACCTTGCTCGCCAGCATCGCCGCGGTGTCACTGCTGGTGGGTGGCATCGGCATCATNNCGCGAGATCGGCATCCGCATGGCGGTCGGGGCGAGGCCGCGCGACGTGTTGGCGCAGTTCCTGGTCGAGGCCCTGACCCTGTCGTTCTTCGGCGGGGTCATCGGCGTACTGCTCGGAGTCTTCGGCGCCAAGCTACTGGCCGGCCATTTCGGCTGGCCCATCCTGATCCGGCCGGACATCATCGTGATCGCGGTCGTGTTCTCCGGTCTCGTCGGCGTGGTCTTTGGACTCTATCCGGCGCAGAAGGCCTCGCGCCTGGATCCCATCGATGCCCTGAGGTTCGAATGAGACGACTGCTGTTGCTCTCCATCGCCTGTTGCGCGGTCACGGCGCCAGCGCGCGCCGCCGGGTCAGAAAAGAGCGTGCTCACGCTCGACGAAGCCTTGCGCCTGGCACGGGTGAACCATCCCCAGTTGCACGCGGCCCGGGCACAGACGGAAGCTTCGACCGCGAAGGTCGCGGAAGCGAAGGCACCGCTTCTGCCGCAGGTGAGCGGCAATGCTTCGTATCAGCGATCGAGGTCCAGCTCGGGATCGGCTGCACCGGCAACAGCAACCTCCACGTCCACGGCCACGTCGACGGCGACGTCAACCGTGACTTCCAATCCCACCGCGTCGAACGGATTCTCGGTTCCGTACTATAGGGCGGGTATCTCCGCCAGCGAGTTGATCTACGACTTCGGTCAGACGACGGGAAAGTGGGATGTGGCGAAAGCGACGCTTCGATCGCAGGAAGAGAACGAACGGAATTCTGGCGTGCAGGTCGCGTTCAACCTGCGATCCGCGTACTTCACCGCCGCGGCGGCGCGGGCTCTGGTCAAGGTCGCGGAGGATACGCTTCGGAATCAGGAGGCGCATCTGAAGCAGACCCAGGGTTTCGTCGAGGCTGGAACGCACCCCGAAATCGACTTGGCCCAGGCGCGCACCGACTTCGCCAATGCCAAGGTGCAACTCATCAACGCGCAAGTTGCCTACGATACCGACAAGGCGTTGCTCAACCAGACCATGGGTGTCGAACGAGGGACGGACTATGACGTGGCGGATCCGCCGGCCGAGATGGTGCCGGGAGAAGATGACAGCACCGACGCCATCTTGCCGGTTGCTCTCAAGGCACGCCCGGATCTGATGTCCTTGGCTCGCCAGATCGAGGCGCAGGAACTGACCATGAAGAGTATCAGGGGCGGATATGCGCCCTCACTCGGGGTCAATGCGTCGCTGAGCGATGGTGGCCCCGACCTCGGAAACCTCACCTGGGGCTGGAGCGCAACCCTGGGGCTCAACTGGCAAATCTTCGGTGGCGGCATCACCGACGCGCAGATGCGCGAGGCGCGTGCCAACACGGCCGTGCTGCGCGCTCAGTACGATCTGCAGCGCCAGCAAGTGCGGGCCGACGTCGAGCAGGCGCGACTGGTAGTGCGCGCGGCCAAGGCAACCATCGAAGCCACGCACGAAGCCGCCGTCAACGCGCGCGTTCGCCTTGGTCTGGCGGAAGGCCGCTATCGAGCCGGCATCGGCAGCATGATCGAGCTCGGCGATTCGCAGGTGGCGCTGACCGCCGCGAGCGCCCAGGAGGTGCAGTCGCGTTTCAACCTGGCCACCGCGCGGGCGAAACTGCTGCAAGCGCTAGGGCAGCCTTAACCATCCGGTGTGGTACCGGCTGTCGCGCGGCGGGGCCAAACCCAATCACCGAGGGGGCCGCTTTTTTTTCCTCTTCGCGCCCCTGCTTGACCGGGCCTCTGAATCTGGTCATCCTGAATATTCCACGCATGTCGCTGTTCCTGAAATCCACGGCCGTCGACATGGTTGGCGGTGAGTCCGGCCCGTTCGCCAAACCGCGGATGGACGAGCTTCTGCCCGTGGCCCGCGCCGCCGTGGCGGGCGACGAAGAGGCGGCTGGAACGCTCGTCGCGCACCTCGGCCGGTCGATGCTCGCCGTGGTTCGCCGGGTGCTCGGCCGTGGCAGCCCCGACGTCGACGATGTCGCCCAGGACGCGGTCATCGCGTTTCTCGACAGCCTGGCGACCTTTCGCGGCGAATGCAGCGTCTTTCACTTCGCACAGCGGATTGCCATTCTGACCGCGCTGACGGCGCAACGGCGGCTCCGCCTGCGCGAGCGCTGGACCCCGCCCGCGGCGGCGCCCGGCGACCACCAAGCGGACGAGACCGCGACTTCGCCCATGGACTCCGCGGCGGCGCGGCGGCGCCGGGCCCTGGTGCGCGATCTCCTCTCCGAGCTGCCGGATGTCATCGCCGAATCGCTCGGCATGCACTATGTCCTGGGCTACACCGTGGAAGAGATCGCCGCCGCGGCCGGGGTTTCGCCCCATACCGTGTGGAGCCGCTTGCGCCTCGGCAAGTCAGCCTTGCGCCGCAAGCTCGACGGGGATGCCCGCCTGGCCGAACAATTGGAGGTGCGCGCATGATGGCACAGCCGTGTCGTGCCGAACTGACGATTCGCGGACGCCGGGGGATGCTCACCGATTCCGGCAAGCTCGCCCTCGAAGCGCACCTCGCCGATTGCGCAAGCTGCCGTCTGGACCAGCAGATTTTCGCCGGCCTCGACCAAGAGAGCCTGGTCGAGATTCGAGATGGTGCGCGCCTCGAACGCCTGTCGGCCGCGGCCCGCGCCTGGGCGGCGCGCCGCCGGGGCCAGTCCGTCGACGCGAAGCCGGGAGCGCGGCATGCGCGCCTCTGGGCCGCGGCGGCGGCGATTTTCCTGCTCGCCGGCACGGCGGGAGCGGCCACCTGGTGGATGGGGCGGCAGCCGGGCCGTTCCCCGCACACGCTTCCCTCGAGCCAGGGCCCGCGCGTCGCCGCGGCAGCGCCCGCGGTTCCGCCCGTCGTCGCCGCGCCACCCGCCGCCGCCGTCGAGCCCAGCGAGCGACCTCGCGCGGTCGAGCACGCGCCAGCGCGGCCGGCGAGAGCCGCGGCCCAGGTCACGGCCGCTTCGCTCCTGCGGCAGGCCGGCGACGCCCGCCGGGAAGGGGAGGCGGAGCGCGCTCTCACGCTCTACCGCAGGCTGCAGGGCGATTTCGCCGGCACGTCCGAGGCGACGCTATCGCAGGTGCCGCTCGGCGGGCTGCTCTTCGAGCGGGGCAGGGCGCGCGAGGCCCTCGCGCAATTCGACCGCTACCTCGACTCCGTTCCGCGCGGCGTGCTGGTTCCCGAGGCGCTCTACGGCCGGGCGCGCGCGCTCGCCGCTCTCGGCGATCGTCCCGAGGAGCAACGCACCTGGCAGCGCCTGCTGCGCGATTTCCCCACGAGCGCCTACGCGCCGCTGGCCCGGCGGCGGATCGCGCCATCCCGGTGACTCGCCCTCCGTCTGCCCGCGCTGTCTGGGTCTGGCCCTTGGCCTGCCTGACCTTCGCGGGTCTTCCCGATGCCGTGGCGGAGGAAGGCGCGGTGGCCTTGTCGCCGCCAGCGACGAAAGTCGAGATCACGGTGGTGGGCAAGCCTGGCGATTTTCGCTGGGCGCGCTCCCTGGTCGGCCCGAACAGTCCGGGGATGGCCGCCGCGCGCTGGACGCGCGCCGAGCGTTTCGACGTGC
>PNBO01000338.1:0-2495 GCA_003136095.1 Myxococcales bacterium | reverse complement strand
TGGCCGAGGTGCTCGAGCTCTCGGTGGCGGCCCTGCTGGAAAACGAGCGCGCGGGGCTGACCCGCGCCGAGACCGAGACCCTGCTCGCGGATCGCCAGGCCACCGAGAGCCCGCCGGGCCAGCCCGTCGCGCGGCCCGCACCGGATCCGGCCATCGGGCATGCCGCGACCACGGCGGTGGCGGTCCGGCCAGCGGCAACGCAGCCTCTGCATGGCGTGGGCGTGCTCTTCGCGGAGCAGGTGATCTCGCCGGACTTTCCCCTCGCCCAGCGCGTGGCCGTCGAGGGGTTGTTCGGCCGCCGCTTCCAGGCCGGCTGGTTGGCGGGCGTCGTGGCCGGGGAATACCAGTTCTCGGTCAGGACGCAGAACGCGGACATCGGCATGCGGCTTTCGTCCTGGCTCGCGTGCGCCGCTCTCGAGGCCGGGCATCTGCGCGAACGGCCGGGGGAGGACGCGCGTTTCTGGTGGCGATCGTGGTTCGGGCGGCTGGGCGCGGGCGTGGATTTCTCTTCCGTGTCGCCGCAACTGGGAACCCAAGGCGTGGCGGCCACCCTGTCGCCCGCCCACTGGTCAGCGGCCTTCGTGGTGCGCGGAACCCTGGGGACCTCCTGGGCGCTCGGGGCGCGGGCCGCGCTCGACGTACACATCTTCGCCGACGCTTTCCCCACCGCGGTCCACTACGACGTGAACCGAGAGGGCAGCGTGGGAACCGCCTTTTCCCCCTGGCGCGTGCGTCCCGGCCTCGCTCTCGGGTTGGCGTATCGATAGTTGGGGCCGTGGCCGGAGCAGGCATTTCTGGGTCGGCAACAATCTCGACCAGCAAGCGACGGTGAACATTCGTCCCGATCTTGCCGTCTCGCGGAGGGCAACCGGAGATGGCAAGCCCGCTTCTCGCCCACCTCCGCGAGCTGGCTGGCGCCGCGCCCGCGCCTCCGCCGGCCACCGGTCCGTTAACTGTTGGCCTGCTTGGGTGACGGGGAAGCGTGTCGGCGAGGTACTAACCGATCACGAGGCATCGTACAGAACAAGGGAGGGTATTCTAATGAGGACTAATTCTATCCGTTTCTCATCGAACAATGTCGCGCTTTGCCTGCTGGCCCTTGTGGCCCTAGCGGCCAGCGGCACGGGTTGTTCCAGCAATTCCAGCGGTTTGACGATCACGACCACGCAGACCAGCACGGCGACTCGCACCTCGGTCGCCACGGGGACGAACACCGGCACGGTGACCAGGACCGTGACCGTGACCACGACGGCGACCTCCACCATCGCGTGCGGCGCGGCCGGCGAGACTTGCTGCACGGGACGCGCCTGCACGAACGCGGGCACCATCTGCTCGGGTGGCGGCGCGGCCGGCGAGGGAACTTGCGTGGCATGCGGCGGGCCCGGCGAAGCGTGTTGTGGCGGTGGCGCCTGTGGCAGCGGCGGCTGCTGTGTGAACGAGATTTGCACCGCGTCCGGCTCCGGCTGCTCGATCGGCGGCACCTGCGCGAATGGGTCATGCGGCGCTTGTGGCGGCAGGGGGCAGGCCTGTTGCGCCGCGGGCGGTGGCGGTGGTGGCGACATCTGCACGGCCAGTGGGGTCGCATGCGCGAACGGAACCTGCGCGGCCTGCGGCGGCTCGGGCCAGCCCTGCTGTGCGGGACGCATGTGCAGCGCGTCTGGCACGGCCTGTGCCAGCGGTGGCGGCGAGGCCACCTGTCAGGTCTGCGGCGGCGCCGGCCAGGCCTGCTGCGGTGGTGGCGGCGGTGGCACATGCGCCGCGGGTTACGCCTGTCGGGGCGTGGCCGCGACGGGCGACGCGGGTTTGGGCGGCACGGTCTCCACTTGCGAGGTGTGTGGCGGCGCGGGGCAACCGTGCTGTGGTACCGGCGGTGGCGACACGCGCACCTGTTCGGGAGGCTTGACCTGCACCGGGGGCGGCGACAGCGCGACGTGTCGGTAGCGACGCGCGGTAGAACGCCAAAGCAGCCTTTTCAAGTCTCTTTTTAGCAAGCCGCGCGGTAGATCCTGGCGCGGTCTTGGTTGCGTCAGGCGGCGAAGCAGTCGCCGCGCGCGGAAGTCTGCGCCAAGCGCGCGTCATCGGCATCCAAGGACTGAGGACACCATGAGCAACGCGAAGCTCGCCGCTCGCTTCTCGATAGCCACGCTCGCCGCCGCCGGCGTCGGCATCCTGCTCGCCGCCGCCCCCTCGCTCGGCAAGGGGAAACCCGCCAAGGAAGACACGACCATGCCGGACAAAGCCACCCGTCTGAAACAGCTCACGCCCATGCAACTGCAGGTCACGCAGCAATGCGGAACCGAGCCCCCTTTTCAGAACGAATACTGGGACAACCATCGTGCCGGCATGTACGTCGACGTGGTCTCGGGCGAGCCGCTCTTTCTTTCCAAGGACAAATTCGATTCGGGCACCGGCTGGCCAAGCTTCACGCGGCCCATCGATCCTGCCAACGTGGTGAGTAAGAGCGACGATTCGATCGGAATGTCGCGCGTCGAGGT
>PNBO01000279.1 GCA_003136095.1 Myxococcales bacterium | reverse complement strand
ACGTCCTGGTCATCGTCATCGGCCCCCGAGCGTTTGCGGTTGCTCAAGCCCGACGAGCAGCCCGCGCCAAGGACGAGAACAAGCGTTGGCCATGCCAGCCAACGCCTCTTCGGGCCCAAGGCAGGACGGTTCGTTTCCACCGCCCTATCCTATCGACACTTTCCTGCCTTCCCTAGAGTGCGGCGATTCCGGAAGGGACTACGACAACCAGGGGTTGGTGCAACAATGCGGGCTAGTGCGCTCCCTTTTCCGTGAGCTTGCGGATGAAATAGGGATCGCCGGCGGCCAGTTGCAGAGGTGTGTGCCCCATGCGATCCCGCACGTTGGGGTTGGCCCCGAAATCCAGCAGGTTCGCGACCATCTCGCGATGACCCCGTTGCAGGGCCAAGGCCAGTGGGGCTTCCTCGGCGGGATCGGTTGAGTTGGGATTGGCGCCCTTTTCGAGCAGCATGCGAACCGCGCGGCCGTCGCCAATCAAAACCGCATAGCGCAGCGGAGTCATCCCGCCGCTGGACACGTTCGGCGACGAGCCATGGTCGAGCAGCCGCCGCAGCCCTTCCGAGTCCCGGTTGGCCAAGGCATCCAGCAGTGGGCTTCCGCCCCGTCCCCGTGACGTTTCGGGGCGCGCGGCCGCGGGCGAGCGGCTGGCGGGTCGGGCTCGGGTGGGCCGCTCCGCCGCCGCGGTTGGGGGCATTGCAGATTCTGGTTGTGGCACAGCCACAGGGGGGATGGGCGCAGCCGGCGGGCGAGCCCCGCCCGCTTTCCGCAGCACTAGATGCGCCGTCACCCCGAGCCCGAGCGCCAACGTCCCGAGGACCAGCCACCGCCACCTGCCCGACCGAGCTCTGGCTGGACGCCAGACCTGCGTTGTGCCCACCTCGCTCGCTTCCCACGCGGCCAGATCCGACAGCACCTCCGCCGGGGTCTGGTAGCGCCGCGCGGGATCCTTGGCCATCATGCGTGCCACGATCTCCACGATGGGCGTGGGGATGGAGGGATCGAGCGCCGACAGATCCGCCGCGGGCCCCTGGATGTGTTGGAGTATGATTTCGAGGTACGTGGATCCGCCGTACGGGGGCGCGCCCGCCAGCATGTGGAAGAAAGTACAGCCGAGGGCGTACAGATCCGCGCGCCCGTCGACGGCCTTCGCATTCGAGGCTTGCTCTGGCGCGATGTAGTGGGGGCTGCCCATCACCGCGCCGGTCTGGGTCAGATTCAGGTTTCCGTCCACCTGCTTGGCCAGCCCCAGATCCACCAGCCTTACCCGACCTTGTCCGTCGATGAGCAAGTTGTCCGGCTTGATGTCCCGGTGGACGATTCGGTGCTCGAAGGTCAGCTCCAGCGCGGAGAGCACTTGTTTCAAGATCCCCACCGCCTCGCCGAGCGGCAGCTTTCCGCGCGCGTCCAGGCGCTGCTGTAGACTCTCGCCGTCCACGAATTCCATCACCAGGAAGGGCAGTCCCGACTCCTCTCCCACGTTCAGGACCCCAACGATGTTCGGGTGACGCAGTCGCGCCGCCGCACGCGCCTCGCGCAGAAGCCGCTCGGCCCCGTTCGCCTCCAGTTCCTTGATGGGCAAGAGCAGCTTCACCGCCACCGGCACATCCAGCGCCTGGTGGTGCGCCTTCCACACCGCGCCCATGCCGCCACTGCCCAGCAAGGTTTGCAGTCGGCAGCCCGCGATCACCCGGCCGGCCAAGGCCGGATCCGTGGGATGGGGGGTGACGGGCTTCGGACTGTTCATCGCTGCCGCGCCAACTTTAGCAGCCCCCGTGGCAGGAATTCCATCCTACGCTCCCCGACCGAGGGTAGTTGTCCTTCCAGGAAGCGACCGACACCGAGAGGATGGCGTCCGAGAGCTGGACACGGAAGTACCCTCGGAAGGGGCTATGAAGGGGCTACAAGAATCGCCGCGAAGCTGTCCTCGATGATCGACTGGATGCCATCACCTGCGGCACGTGTGCTCCCTGCCGTGTCCTCCGACAGGAAGTCACCCTTCCCGTTGATGAGGTCTCGGATCTTCCGCTCGATGGCCTCGTGGGCCTCGGCAACGAAGAGCGGCGAAGTCATCGAGCACCAGTCTTCGAGGAACGCAAGGGAACGACGGTCCCGAAAAGGCTGGTCTGCGAGGCGGCGCCGGGCCTCGCCGACTTGGCTTGGTCTGTCAACGTGTTCCTTTGCCAGAAGACGCCGCCTGTGTAGCCCTGGATGGAGGGATCCTGCGCCGCCAACTCCAGCCGCTTGGCCGCCAGGCAGGCGTAGCCCTCGTCGATCTCGATGCCCAGGCAACGCCGGCCGAGCTTGCGCGCGACGGCCATGGTGGTGCCCGAACCAAGAAACGGATCGAGGACCATGTCGTTTTCCCGGCTGCTCGCCAGGAGCAGCTTGGCCAGCAGTTTCTCGGGCTTCTGGGTCGGGTGATCGGTGTTCTCCGGCATCGACCAGAAGGGCACGGTCAGGTCGGTCCACAGATTCGACGGATGCGTCAGCCGGAAGTCGCCCTCCACGGTTTCTTCCCAGTCCTTGGGCTGGCCTTCCACCCGATAGGGCGCAACAACCCGTCGCTTCAGCTTCACCGCCTCGACATCGAAGTAGTAGTCGTCGGAAACCGTCGCGAACCAGATGTCCTCGCTGGCGTTTTTCCAGTTCGTCTTCGCGCCCCGGCCCTTCTCGCGCTCCCAGGTGATTCGGTTGCGCACGATGGTCCGGCGTTCGAGCACCCGCTGCACGGCCGACGATGAGCGCCAGTCGCCGCAGACGTAGAGACTGGCCGTGGGCTTAAGAGCGAGCCGTCATGACCTGTG
>PNBO01000083.1:1159-2800 GCA_003136095.1 Myxococcales bacterium | reverse complement strand
CGCGCGTACGGGAGATGCTCGGCCCGAGTCCTTTGCAGCCGAAGCACAGCTACCGGCGGGAAACCGTGACCGTGCCGCGGCGGCCGGACATTCCCCGCATGAGCCGCCTGCGGGGCGAAGCAACGGCGTTCCCAATCTCGTGGAGGTTCGTCTGTCCCCGGCAGTGAGGCTCGGGAAGGTGTAGGTGCTGTCGCCGTGGTGTTCGCGCTGATACACGGCCTGCGGCGCCGGATTAATGTCTGTCACGTCCCTACACCCGGGGAAGAGCGCCGCCTTTGCAGCACCGCTTCTTGACTTCCACGGCCGAAGCTGGGCAGGCTTGCTTACTCAAGTCGAGGAGAGACGTGCAAGCTATGATTCGAAACGCGATCGTCATGATTCTGGCCGGTGCGCTGGCGTCCTCATGCACCCAGAAGGAGGAGAAGAAGGAGGGACCGGCGCCGGTGAGCAAGCCTCCCCCTCCCCCCGCGCCTCCGCCGGAGCCGACGCGCTCCGCTCTGACCTTGAGCCCCACCGCCCGCTACACGATCGTGGCCGCGGCGAGCGACAAGTGCCTTCAGTACGCCGGCACGGCCAAGACTGTCGGGGCCCGGGCCGAGATCAGGACCTGCAATGGCTCGAAGGCGCAGCGGTTCATCCTGAAGGCGCTCCCGGGCGGTTACCAGACCATCGTCAACGCCGAGAGCAACAAGTGCCTGGATGTCGTCGAAGTGTCGCGGGCCGACGGAGCGCCCGTGCAGCTCTATGACTGCAACGGCGGTCCCAATCAACAGTGGATCGTTGCCGATGCCGGCCCTGGCACCATCCGACTGGTCGCGCGGCACAGCGGCAAGGTGCTGGACGTTGACCAAGAGAAGACCGATGACGGCACGCCCCTCATCCAGTGGAGCTGGAAGTCGAGCTCGAACCAGGGATTCAAGCTCAAGATCGTCGATCCCGAAACGACCGATGCGTCAGGCAAGGGCCACAAGGCCGACAAGGCGAAGCCGGACAAGAGCAAGAAGGCCGACAAGGGCACCAAGGGCGGCAAGCCCGAACCGGTCCCCGCTCTACCCCCGTAGACGGAGCTTGTCCCTCGCCAGGTGCTCATGCGGCGGGACAAGGGGCGCCGGAGCTTGCCCCATCAAGCCTGCCCTTCCAAGCTCCATACCCACTCGAAATCATGCGAGAATCGTCGCCACCATTTTCCGGACACTACGGGGCCGGGCGCTACCGCCTGATCCCCGCGCGTACCCCGATGGGCGCGTAGCCTAGATCCCGCGCCGCCTCGGTGAGATCGAGATCCGCGTCCTGCAGCAGCCCGGCTAGCGTGTGCTCCATGAGCAGGGGCTGGCGATGGAGCATGCCCCAAGCGCGGGCGGCGATGGCAGCTAGGCCGGCAGGGATGGGCAGCATTGGCTTGCGCAGCCCGTGCCGTTCGAGCAGCAGCTCGGCCAGCTCACGCAGGGTGACCGTTTCGCCGCCCGATAGGTTGTAGGTCTTGCCGAAGGTGACGGGATTGCCAGCCATGGCCAATAACCCCGCCAGGAGATCGTCGACGTGGACCGGTCGCTTGCGCGCCCGCCCGCCCGCCACCAGGGGCACCACCGGGAAGCGCTGCACGAAATCGGCGTAGAGCTTGAACTCGAGACCACCATCGCG
>PNBO01000083.1:312-1094 GCA_003136095.1 Myxococcales bacterium | reverse complement strand
CTCGACCCGTTCGCACAGGAGGACCGCGGCCAGGTGGTAGACGACCTCGACGCCGGCGAAGGCCGCGGGCAGGGTCTCCGGTTTGGTGACGTCCCCGAAGTGAATCTCCGCTGCGTCGCCGAGGCGTGCGGCCAACGAATCGCCCGGCAAGACCAGGGCGCGTACCGTATGGCCCTGCTGGCGGAAGCTGCGCACCATGCGCGAGCCGATCTCGCCCGCGGCACCCGTGATGAGAATCGTCATTGGCAAGATACCCTCCAGGCTACATCCTTCGGCCTTGACCAGCTATACTTGCACCTCAAGGAGTTCCCCGATGTTCATGCTTCGCAGCCTGTGCTCCCTGTCGTTCGTGGCCCTGATCCTGTGCGCGTCGGCAGCGCAGGCGGGCGAACCTGCCGGTGCCCCCGCTTCGACCATCGAGGTGACGGCGCGCNNAAGTTTCCCGCCGACGAGCTCTACGACTACGCCTACGTCATGCAATACCAGGTCGAAGGGGGAGCCATGGACAAGCAGACCCTCCTGGTCGCGCACTACAAGCCACGCCGGGCGCGCAACGAGATCGACGACGGCATGAAGAAGATCGTGGGCGGTTCGCTCAAGCGCTTCGAGGTGGGCGCGCTTCACCAGCTGACCCTGACTCCCGACATGCGCAAGGTGTGGAAGGGCGCCGTGGTGGACGAGTTCTTCGACGCCGATCGCAAGAGCAAGCGCTACTTCTGCCTCAAGGCCGATCCGGCCGGCGGCAAGTAGTCGATCAGGGCCCGGCACCGGCGAGCTGGCGT
>PNBO01000083.1:0-275 GCA_003136095.1 Myxococcales bacterium | reverse complement strand
GCGAGATCGCCGGCGGCGCGCAGGTCGTTGCCTCGGTTGTACCAATGAATGGCAACCAGCTCGGTCACGGTGACGGGACGGAAATAGGCCGAGCCCGCCTCGGGCCAGGGGCCGTACTTCTTGCCGTACCAGTCGTCGGGCATGGCCTCCCCGCGCCGGAGCAGCTCGACGTTATGGTGGCCCGGACCACGCGTGCGCGCAAAGAAATGGCCGGGCAAGAGGATGCCGTCGAGAGGCATGCCGACGCGTTCCCCGATGGCCAGGTAGAGCGCGCC
>PNBO01000209.1 GCA_003136095.1 Myxococcales bacterium | reverse complement strand
GGGGACGAGCGGTGTCGCAGCCGGGCGAGCTGGCCATCCACGCAGTCGAGCACGTACGAGAATTCGAGCACCGCGACCGCGGCGATGAGCCACAGGTGACCGCGCTCGATCGACAGGCCCGCCATGGCGGCCACGAAGGTGACGAGCGAGAGAAACGTGATCTGGTTGGGTGTNNTTCTTCGTCTCGCGGTAGACGGCGGCGATTTGGGAAAACAGGCTCACGGCTTGGCTGCTAGCACTAAAGCGCCAACCCCCGCCTGCGGCAAGTTCTACCTATGCCCGAAGGGCATCGACCAGTAGACCCAGTACGCCAGCACGATGCCCAAGCCGATGGCCAGGCCCATGAGGACGTAGACCCGCACCGGGCGCTCCCGTGACTTCTTGCGCGCCGACGGCGGAGTACGTCGGAGTTGCGGAATCTGGGTGGGCTGTGGTGTGGGCGGCCGAACGGGGGGCGGTGGCTCCTCCGTCACCTCGACTGGCGCGTGCGCCTGCCGAACCGGGCTCGAACGTCGCCGCTTCGCCTCGATGGTTCCCGAGGTCGGCCGCAGGTCGTTGGACGCAAGTGGCTTGTCGGCGTGCGTGGGAGGCGCTGTCCCTTCGGCATGCACCGTGGGCGGGATGGCGGTTGGCGGCGCCGATTGCCTGGCCGGCGCGTGCGCCGGGCCTGGCGCGGCGGTCGGCGGCGGGGTTGCCAGTTTGGGCGGGGTGGGGCGTGCTGCCGTGAACACGGGCGTGGGGTGGCTCGGCGAGGCGGATACCGGCGCCTGAGGTGCGGCTGGCTTGGGCGGCGCGATTGCGGCAGCGGGGGACACTGCGGCTGGCTTGGGCGGCGCGGCTGCGGCAGCTGGGGACACTGCGGCTGGCTTGGGCGGCGGTGCCGCGGCGAATGGGGACACCGTGGGCCTGGGCGGCACGGCAGCGGCGGCTGGAGACACTGCGGCCGGCTTGGGTGGCGCGGCAGCGGCGGCTGGGGATACCGCTGGCTTGGGCGGCGCGGCTGCAGCGGCTGGGGAGCCTGCTGGCTTGGACAGCGCGACCGTGGCGGCCAGGGGCGCCACTGGCTTGGGCGCGGCAGCGGCGACTGGGGATACCGCTGGCTTGAGCGGCACGGCAGCGGCGGTTGGGGACACCGCTGGCTTGGGCGGCGCGGCTGCGGCGGCGGGGGACACTGCGGGCTTGGGTGGCGCAGCCGCGGCGGTCGAGGGCGCCGCATGGCGGGACAAGGTGGGTGTGGCGGTCGCTGGCCGGGGCGCCGTTTGGGCTGCCGGCTTGGCGAGGGCAGGTGGAGCGGAGGGAACCCTCGCGGCCGGCCGCGTGGCCACCGGCTGAGGCACAGCCGCTGCGGGCGCGAAAGCGGGGATCCCGCGCTTGGTCAGCTCGGGTGGGAAAGAATCAGGGGATGCCTCGGGCGCCGGACCTGCCGCAGCCGCTGGCCGGGCGGAAGGTGGGGGCGCGACCGGTTGGGGTGGCGGTGGCAGGCGCAGCGCGGGCCGCGAAGGCGGCGAGGACGCGGGCGGCGATGGCGCGGACGGCGCGGGGGCTGCGGGCCTGACGGGCTGGAACGGAGCCGTCGGCATCGGCGCCATCCGCGCCACCTGGGCCGGAGCAGCGGGCGGCGGGGCCTGCGTCACCGGCAGCATGGGCAGGGTGGCGTGCCGCTTGCGATCCAGTTTCGCGCCCGGCTCCGACTCGCGTTTCTGCACCCAGCCCGAGGGCAGCGTGGGCGCGGGCAAGACGATCTCGTAGGAACCGTCGGCCCAGGCCATGACCTCGGGCAGGCGTTCCTCGCCGTCGCTGCCGTTCACTCCGGTGCTGACGATCTCCCCACGCCGGTAGCCAATCACGGCCCGCTCGGCGCCGCGCGCGATCTCCAGGCGGCAGGTGAGCACGTAGTCCTCGCAGTAGCGCATGAGCGAAGCGAGGGGCCGGTCCTTGAGGTTGCCCGCGGGCGGCCCGGGCTCGCCGAGCGATCCGGATTCCGGATCAGGGAGCCGACTTTCCACCAGGAAGCGTGCACCCTCGATGCGCTGCAAGGCGGCCAGGGCGTCGTCGCGGCGCAGGCTGCCGGCGATGGCATCGGCCAACCCGCCCGCGAGCAGGTGCACCTCGCCCGCGTTGCCGCCCATCGCTCCCGGCGCAATCACCTCGATGCGAACGGGCAGCGCGGACGCCTGTAGCGCGGCCACCAGCTCGCCAAGGGGCCCGCCTTCCCATTCGGTGATTCGATCGGGCGATGGTGACGCCATGCCTGCGACTTGCCGCCTTCCTAGTCACCCTCGTCGATGGAGGTATCGACCGCAAGGCCGCCGTCCACGGTGGCGGCCAGGTCAACGGCGCCTCCGTCCACGCCAGGCCCGAGGTCGGTGTGAGAGACCCGCCCGCCGTCCGGGGGTACGTATCCCAGACCGGCGTCCGTGCCGTACCACTGGTCGCGCGGCCGGCTCGACGAACAGGCGGCGAGGCACAGGCTCGCCACCGCTATCAGGGTCAGGAAGGTGCTGGCGTAGGTCGGCCTGGGCGGCATGCTTCGACGGTAGCAAGCCCCCATCCGAGCCGCAAGTACGCAGGCTGGGATGCGCGGGATCTACGGCAGAATCGTTGCTTCTTTCACGTAGTCGAGCTGGGGGAAGTCGCGCATGAGGTAGGCGTTGCCCTCGTCTTGGATGCGGCCCTGGTTGGGGCCCCGGCCCTGCGGCGCGCCCTCGCCGTACTCGGCGTAGAGCGAGTCGACCACTTCCATACCGCTCGTCACCTGGCCGAAGGGGGAAAAGCCCATGCTGTCCAGCCGGTTGTTGCTATCGGCGTAGTTGATGAAAAACTGGGTGGTGCGCGTGCCGGGCCCCGCGGTGGCGAAGGTAACGAAGCCGCGCGTGTTCGATTTCACGACGGGATCGTCCGGAATCTGCTGCTCGCGCCAGATGGCGTTGAGCTCAGGCTTGCCGTGGATGCCGATCTGGGCCATGAAGCCGCGGACGACGCGGAAGAAGCGCGTGTCGTTGTAGTAGCCGGCCCGCACGAGGTTGTAGAAGCGGTCGGCGCCATTCGGCGCCCAGTCGCGATGCACTTCGATGACGAAGTCGCCCTTCGAGGTGGCGAACCTGGCGCGATAGACGTCGCCTCCGCGCTGGTTCAGGGTCTTGGGCTTGTCGAGCGAGGGCTGCACCGATGGCGGCGCGGCCGGCGCGGTTTCCGCTGATTTCTTGCACGCACAGGCGAGCACGAGGGGAACGGTGATGGCGATGATGGAGAGCGAGATCCTACGCATGGCCGCGAGCATAGCCCGAACCGCGGGTAGAGGTCGACCCCGGCGCGTGGAGTCGGTACTCTATCGGCACATGGCCTTGCCCGGCGAAGACGACTGGAAACGGCGGGTGATCGAGCGCGCCAAGGAGCTCGACCACGAGCACCGGCGGCGGATTCGCGGGGACTTGCCGAGCAATGCCAAGCGCGTGCTGTCGCTGCGCATGGTGCGCCGGGTGCTGCGCCAGCTCGTCGTGCGGCCCCGCCGAACCGAGGCGCGCGAGGTGCCGCACCCCGCGCCCGGTGCTATCGCCGTCACCTTCGTCGGGCACGCCTCGGCCATGCTGACCACCTGCCGCGCCCGCGTGCTCGTCGACCCCTTTCTCGGCGATTTTCTCCTCGGAGTGCGGCGCAGAGAAGCGGCCTGCCTGGCCGCGGCGGACGCGGCCGACGCCAGCCTCGTCCTCATCTCCCACGCCCATCGCGATCACCTGCACCTGCCCACCCTGCGCCAGCTGCCCCGGCGGGCCATGGTGGTGCTGCCACCGCGCTGCGAGCCGCTCGTGCGGAGCTTGCAGTTCGCGCGCGTGGTCGAGCTGCCGCCCGGCCAGTCGCTCGAACACGGCGATGTCGAAGTCACCGCCGTGGCGGCCCGCCACGACGGCCGGCGTGGCCTCATCGACCGGGCCTGGCGGCCGTCGAACGGCTACATCGTGAAGTGCGCCGGCGCCAACGTGTACTGCGCGGGCGACACCGCCTACTTCTCGGGCTTCGAGGAGATCGGCCAGCGCCTGCACCCGGACGTGGCGCTTCTGCCCATCGCCGGCTACGAGCCGCCCAGCCTGCGCGAGGACCACATGTCGCCGCTCGACGCGATCCAGGCCTTCGTGGATCTCGGGGCCAAGCTCCTGGTGCCGGTGGCGTACGGCGCTTTCCCGCTCGGCTACGAACCGATCGACGAGCCGGTGTCCTGGCTCACCGATCTCTGTCGCGAGCATGGCCTGCTCGATCGCCTGGCCGTGCTGCGGCCGGGGGAGACTTGCCAAGTGCACGGCCGCGAGGGTGCGTAATATCCCTGCGCTAGTTCTTCGATTCACCGACGGCCGACGATCCGGGCCGCTGGCTTGCCGGGCCTGCGCTTCCGGTCCTCGAATACATAAGTATGCTCCGGGCCGGTTCTCGGCCCGGCTGCGCCATCGGCTCCGGCTTGTCGGCCGACGCTCGAAGGAAAACTCAACACGGCCGCGAGGGTGCGTAGAACCACGCGCGCGGGTGTTGCATTCGCCGACGCGAAATTCCAGAATGCCGCGGTCTGGAGGCGCGTTGATGCAAGCCATGTCGATCGTGCGAATGCCTTGGACCATCCTCGTCGGTGCTGCCCTGTGCACGACGCTCGTGACGTCGCCCGCGGCGGCGAAAAAAGGCAAAGCCACCGCGAGCCCGCGTGGTGGCGAGCGAACCGCGGTCTTCCGCGTCCAGGTCGACAAGTCCCACGCCCTCGACGAGCACTGGATGGAGATCCGCATGTCGCGGCCGCCGGGCAAGGTGCAGCTCACGGTCAAGACCGAGGAAGGCGCGATCATTGCCGACGTCCAAGAAGATTTCGCCGGCAAGCCGGCGAACGCGCCGCTGGTGGTCCGGTGGGATCAGGGACGCGACCAGCCGACCGGGTCCATCCAGCTGCGCATGTACGACCGCGACGAGCACTTCATCGACCAGGAGTACTCGGCTTGGTACGTCCCCATCCCGCACGAGGAGGTCAATTTCCGCACCGACTCGTCCGACGTCGACGCCTCCGAGGCGCCCAAGCTCGACGCCGCGTTCGGCAAGATCCAGGAGGTTCTCTCCAAGGACAAGGCGCGCGAGCACAAGAACCTTACCCTCTACATCGCGGGGCACACCGACACGGTGGGGAACAATGCCTACAACTTGCAGCTGTCGCAGAGGCGGGCGCAGTCGCTGGCGCGTTGGTTCCGCGGCAAGGGAGTGCACATCCCCATCGCGTACGAGGGCTTCGGGGAGACCGTGCTGCGGGTGCAGACGCCCGACAACACCGACGAGGTACGCAACCGCCGCGCCGACTACATCATCGCCGACGACGCGCCGCCGATGACGGGAGTTGGGTTCAAGCCGTCCTGGAAGCGCGTGCCATAGGCGTCACCAATCTCCCGATCGCCTCTCCGAGTAAAGGAGCGGCGGTGGGGGAAGGCTGGCGGGTTGAGGCCGCGGCTTGAGGTCGGATGAGATCTCGAGCCTCCAGCCTCCAACCTTGCCTACGATTCAGTAGGTCAAGCCGTATCCGTAGGGATAGAGCGGATCGTAGGTGGCGTCGCCGTAGTTGATCGGGATCTGCGCCATCGAGCGCGGCCAGCTGTGCGGCAGCTTGCCCGTGGGCTTGGCGTCGCCGAACAGGATGTCCGTGATGCCGGTGCCCTCGGTGCCGGGCAGCCACGCCATCACGATGGCATCCGCGTAGGTCATCAGCGGATCGAGAATCATCGGGCGGCCGGCGATCAGCACGACCACTGTCGGCAGCCCCGCCTGCTTCATGGCCTTGACCACGTTCACGTCGGTGGCGGACACCGTGAGATCCGTGCTGTCGCCCTTACCTTCCGCATAGGGGGTCTCGCCGATCACGGCGACGCCGACGCTGGCGCCGGAGGTGCTCGTTCCATCGACCGAGTACTTGACCTGGCTCGCGCCCACCACGGTCTGGAAGGCCTGCTGCAGGCTGGTCGCCCCTACCACGTTGCCGGACGCGCCCTGCCAAGAGATGGTCCAGCCGCCGCACTGATTGCCGGTGTTCTCCGCGCTCTTGCCCCCGAGCGCCACGACGGCGGTCTTCGCCAGCGGTAGCACAGCGCCATCGTTCTTGAGGACCACCAGGGATTCCTGCACCGCCTGCCGCGCCACCTGCCGGTGCGCCGCGGAGCCAACCTCGGCGGTGAGCGTACGATCGACCGTGCCACTCGCCTCGAAGAGCCCCAGCTCGCACTTGACGGCCACGATGCGCCGGACGGCGTCGTCGACGCGCGCTTGCGTGATCGTCCCGGCCTTCAGCAGGGCCGCGAAGTAGCCCAGCATGGTCGGAATGGTCTGGTCGTAGGTCATGAACATGTCCACGCCCGCGTTGAGGCACTGGCCCAGGCCATCCTGATTCGCCAGCCCGAGCTGGAAGCAGGCGTTGAAGTCGGAGATCACGAACCCGCCGAACCCGAGCTCGCCTTTGAGCACGTCGGTGAGCATGGTCTTGTTGATGTGCATCTTGGTTCCCTGCCAGGTGCTGTAGGAAGCCATGATCGAACCAACGCGGGCCGCGACCGCGGCGCGATAGGGCGTCAGGTGGATGGCGCGCAGGGCGGTCTCGTCGCC